>NZ_JAHQVH010000001.1:0-329342 GCF_019052435.1 Bacteroides sp. MSK.20.12
CAGGTAGAGTGTGAAAAATTGCTTTTAAAAAGAGAATCTAACTTTTGTTTAACTTAACAGATGCACCTAATAGATATGGAAAACAACAAAAAAAATGCTTCATTTATTTCAATTGCTGGTTGGAAAAGAATGCAGCCATTGTCTTTTTTACTTTACGACGATTTTACTAATCAACAAAAATATGTTTAACTTTAAAAAACATGGTATGAAAAAAAACTATGTCACAACTGCTGTTGCCTTACTACTTTTAGCAGGATGTAGCAACGATATTAAAGAAACTGATATTCAGTTTACCGGTGATACGGGAGCGAAAGTTTCTTTTAGTGCAGTAATAAACAATCATGAGGCTAGCAATCTTGTTACAAGAGCTACGGAAACAAACTGGGAGGCAGAAGACTCGGTAGGAATCACTTGTGGTACGGAACAAGTGAATATTCATTACAAATACAAGGGCAATGGTCTTTTTGCAGCAAAAGGAGGAAATGCAGAAGAAATTTGGGTATTAGGTTCCGGAGAGTATGATGTAGTGGCATACGCTCCATTTTCTGGTACATCAGGTGAAGAACAACCTGTATTGGAAGTGACTACAGCCAGTGACAATCAAGCTACAGCAGAAGAACGTGCGAAGATAGATTTTCTTTTTGCTAAAGGGAAGGCTACATCACAAACCCCGAACGTGACATTAGCATTCAATCATGTGATGAGTCGTATTAGATTGGAGTTTCAAGCTGGCGAGGGTGTGGACTTAGCAGATATAACTTGCTATCTTATTGGGCTTAAGAATAATGGTACATTTAATCCTAAAACAGGGGAGACAACAGTCAGTGAAGACCCTGTTACGGACAAAGATGATATATATTGGGATAAAATAGGAGAGCAGGATAATTATACAGTACAAGCTATTTTACTGCCACAGAAGGTGCAAGGCAAAGTAACTATCCAAGCTAGAATGAACGGTTATCTTTATGAAGCCGAGTTTGCTAACTTGACAGAACTGAAATCAGGATTTTCTTATAATTATATCATCAAGACAAATAAATACGAGGACAATAATTATGTGTTGACAATTACAGAACAAACGCAAATAATAGGATGGGAGGATGAAAACCACGATCCTATAACATCCGACCCGAGTATAGCTGAAACTGGAACAGAGATAACCAATCCTAGTTGGAATATTACAGAAGAAACCGTAACTCCACAGCCTGTTGTGAAGTGATCTGTTTACCAATCTAATATAGATAAAAATGCTAAAAATATAAACATGAGATTTATGAAAATATATAATTATATATCAATGCTTTTTCTGGCTGGCGCAGCCGTAGTTGCGTCTTGCTCGCAAAATGAAGAACTGACCGGAGAAACCCCGGATTCTTTGCAGGGATTTCAGATTAGTGTGTCTGATGAAGGATTTATGGACGAAAGTGGTAAGACACGTGCTACAGAGAATGGATATACTACCCGATTTTCTAACGGAGATGCTATCGGTATATTTGCGGTAAGAGGAGAAACGGTGGTAGAGGATATCAAGAATCGGAAATTCACACTGACAGATGGCTATTGGGAATTGACTGATGGAGGGGATCCTATTGAATACAAAGGTTCACAATTTCAGCGGATGACTTTTTATGCATACTATCCGTATAATGCGAATGTGACTTTTGATCCGACGAAGGTGGATCCTTTTGAAACATACGTCAACAATTGGAAAATAGGCAGTGAACAAAATGAAGGAAATTATACACAATATGATTTGATGACGAGTACGGGTAGTGTTCAGGGGGATCGTTTGAAAGGACAGATCGCTTTTACTATGCAACATCGGATGGCTCTTGCGGTAGTGAAGATGCCTAATTTGACCTATAGCTTTACAAATGGCGGTATAGATGATTATTTGTTACCATTAACAGCCGGTTCGTTTACAGTGAACAATACTCAAGCAACTCCTTATTATCAGGAAAGTACGGATACATACCGTTTCTTGGTTAATCCGAAGAAGGAATTCTCAATTAAGGGTACTTATTCTGGAGTAAGTGAGATGGAATATGAAGCTAAAGGTACGCTGGAAGGAGGAACGGCGAAAATGTATACCATCGAAGATAAAAGTAAAATCAACCATACTTTGCAGGTAGGAGACTATTTTTGTGCAGATGGAAAAATAGTTTCAGTAGATGCGGAAACGGTGCCGGAGAATGTGATTGGTATTGTATGTTATGTAGGAAATTCACAACCCAGTGTAACACATACTGAACTCTATTCAGCAGAAGTTGATGCTTTGCGTCGCGATTTCCCTGCATGTACGCACGGTATAGTGCTATCTATTAAGAATTCTGTGGTAAAAGATAGTGAACAAAATGATGTTGCTTTGAAAATGTTCCATTCAAGTAAGTCCGGTTATTATTCAGACTGGTTTACTTCAGATGAGAATTGGGCAAACAAGTTTGTAGGTTGTAACACAGAGAAGGATGTTAACAAGAATGATGCTTCATTGGTTTTCCCAGCACTAATGGGATACAATAATACACAGTTACTTACTATGTGTTACGAAGGTATGGGTAGTCCTTCTACTTGCGACCATGCTTATGCGTATATCAAGGCTTATCGTGAAGCGGAAGCTATTCCGGCAAATGTGACTCCTTGGTATTTGCCCTCTATAATGTGTTGGGATACAGTCGCTAAGAATTTGAGTGTTATTAACCGTTGTCTCAAGAATGTAAATGGTGATGAGATGACCTCTGTCGAGTCAGGAACTAACAGTGGACACTATTGGAGTAGCACACAGCGTTCTCCAGCCAACCAATGGACACACGGTATGGCTGGTGGAAGATATCATATAATTTGTGAACGTGATTCGCGTGCCGGTTATTTCCGTATGATGCTTGCATTCTAAAATAATGACGGTATATAAAGTCCGTTAAAATTATACTTATATCATGAACATATACATATATGAATAAGAAAAACTTTATAAAGGGGACAACCTTACCTGTCGCTCTGTTTTTCACTATAGCAACTTTTGCACCTGCATGGGGATTGCAAACAGCTTCGGCAGCCATCGAAGTTGTACAGCAGCAAAGTACTATAAAAGGAACAGTAGTAGATAGCCAAGGCGAACCGATAATTGGAGCAAGTGTACTTGCGGAAGGAACATCTAATGGTACAATTACCGATATTGACGGTGTATTTAGAATAAATGTACGTCCCGGTGCGAAATTGAAAGTATCTTTTATAGGTTATACCGATAAAAAAGTAGTAGCGAAAAATGACATGAAAGTCATTCTGGTAGAGGATGTGACAGCACTTGAAGAGGTGGAAATCGTAGCTTATGGTACGCAGAAGAAAGTGACCATGACAGGAGCTATCGCTAGTGTGAAGGGAGAAGAATTGACCCGTGTATCTGTAGGTTCGGTTTCCAATGTATTAGGAGGGCAGATGACAGGTTTGACTACCGTACAATATTCCGGTGAGCCGGGAGCGGATGCCGCTGAAATTTTTATTCGTGGTAAAGCTACTTGGGAAAATTCTTCACCGTTAATTCAGGTAGACGGTGTGGATCGTGAAAGTATGAGTGATATCGACCCGAATGAAATTGAATCCATTTCTATCTTGAAAGATGCTTCGGCAACAGCCGTATTTGGTATTCGTGGAGCAAATGGGGTCATTTTGATTACAACTAAACGAGGAAAGGAAGGAAAGGCGAAAATTTCGTTTACTACTTCTGCTTCTGTATTGATGCCTACAAAAATGGTAGAACAGGCAAGTTCCTATGACTATGCCCGTTTTCATAATCAAATGATGTCCGGTGATGGCAAATCTGCCTTATTTAGTGATGGCGTGATTCAAAAATTTGCAGATGGTTCCGATCCTATTCGTTTCCCAAATATACAATGGGCTGACTATATTATGAAAAGCTCTACGCTTCAGAGCCAGCATAATCTGAACATCTCGGGAGGAACAGATAAAGTACGTTATTTCATCTCTGCAGGTGCTTATACGCAAGGAGGACTTTTTAGTGAGTTTGATCTTCCTTATAATTTAAGCTATCAGTACCGTCGGTTTAACTATCGTACAAACTTGGATATGGATGTCACTAAAACGACTACTTTGTCATTCAATATTAGTGGTAATGTGAATAATTCAGATCAACCGCGTACGAGTCAGGGATCTTCCGGATTGATTAAAAATATGTATTATGCTACTCCTTTCTCCAGTCCGGGAATCATAGATGGAAAATTGGTAAATTCGAGCGATGAGACTTATTCAGACGGACTGAAATTACCATTTACAGGAGGTACAGGTATGGGATATTATGGAAATGGGTTCAGCCAGACCAGCAACAATTCGCTGAATGTGGATGTGATTCTGGATCAAAAAATGGACTTCTTGACTAAAGGACTTTCTTTTAAAGTGAAGGGATCTTATAACAGCTCGTTTACAGTTAATAAAGTCGGTTCTGGTGGGTCTATTGCTACATACACTCCTGTATTGATGGATGACGGTAGTATTGCTTATCGTAAGTTTGGAGAGAATACAGATGTGAAGTATTCGTATACTACAGGCAAAGCACGTAATTGGTATATGGAAGCCAGCTTTAATTATAATCGTACTTTTGGTGATCATACGGTGACAGCCTTAGTTTTGTATAATCAACAGAAAGAGTATTATCCGAAATTATATTCGGACATTCCTCATGGATATGTCGGATTAGTCGGACGTGTCACTTATGATTGGAAGAGCCGCTATATGGCAGAGTTTAATGTGGGTTATAACGGTTCGGAAAACTTTGCGTCCGATTTGCGCTTTTCTTATTTCCCGGCTGGTTCTATAGGTTGGGTGATGAGTGAAGAGAAGTTTTTCCGTCCTTTGAAGTCGGTGGTTAGCTTCTTGAAATTACGTGCCAGTGTCGGTTTGGTAGGTAACGATAATATTGGAGGATCGCGGTTTATGTATATGGCTGATCCATATAATGTCGGTTTAGGTGACTTGGCAAATCGTGTAACGGCAAGTGGAGGAGCAACTAACGCCTGGGGATATGGATTCGGAACAGATAATGGTACTGTTAGTCTGGGTGCGCGTGAGGTAGCTAAGAATAACCCTGCTGTGACATGGGAAAAAGCTCTGAAACGGAACTATGGTGTTGATATTAACTTCCTTGATGACCGTCTGAAAACAACCTTTGAATATTATAAAGAACGTCGTAATGACATCCTTTTGCGTGACGGTACAGCTCCGGGAATGTTAGGGTTCATTACTCCCTATTCAAATTTAGGAAGTGTAGACAGTTGGGGCTGGGAACTTTCTTTAAAATGGAACGATAAGATTGGCGATAATTTCCGTTATTGGGCGGGTATTAACCTTTCTTATAATCAGAATGAGATTCTTGAAAAGAAGGAAGCACCGCAGAATAATTTATATCAATATCAGAAGGGACACCGTATCGGTTCGCGTAGTCAATATGTTTTCTGGCGCTTCTATGATGAGGATACACCTGCGCTATATGAGCAGACATTTAATCGTCCGTTCCCCACTCACGAGAGTATTCTTCAAAATGGAGATGCAGTATATGTTGACTTGAATGGTGACCGTAAGATTGATGCAAATGATGCAAGTTATGACTATGGCTTTACAGACGATCCTGAATATATGCTAGGTATTAATTTAGGATTCAGTTGGAAGAATCTGGAAATAAGTACTCAATGGACAGGGGCCTGGAATGTAAGTCGTATGATTTCGGATGTATTTCGTCAACCGTTTTATTCATCTTCCAATAGCGAGCAGGGAGGATTGTTGGCATACCATCTGGATCATACATGGACACCGGAAAATCCGTCACAATCTTCGGAGTATCCGAGAGCTACCATTGATAATGCAAAGAATAATTATGCTACTTCCACTTTATATGAGAAAGATGCCAAATACTTGCGTTTGAAAACTCTTCAGGTGGCATACAATTTTCACTTCCCATTAATGAAGAAACTTGGACTGAATACATGTCAGTTGGCTTTTGCAGGATATAATTTGTGGACGATTACACCTTATTTGTGGGGTGATCCGGAGGCAAGAGCTACTAATGCACCTTCTTATCCATTGTCCAAGACTTATACGTTGAGCTTGAAATTAGGATTCTAAAATAGATAAAGGAAAGATACAATGAAATTACAAAATAAATGGTTCATCGGTGCGATGTTGGGAGCGGCGGTTTGTTTGGTTTCCACTTCATGTGTGGACGAAATTAAATTCGGAAACTCTTTTTTGGATAAGGCACCGGGCGGAAATGCTACTATTGACACAGTGTTCAATAGTGCGGAATATACGCGCCAATTTTTGAATACCTGTTACAGTAGACAGTATTACGGATTACCTTATAATACGGACAGTAACGGTAATATTCCTGATTCTTCCAGTCCTTATTTAGGAAAGAAGGATGCGCTAACAGACTGCTGGTCACTTTATTTTAGTGACGCAACTGTATATCAGCAGTATTATTTGGGTTCTCTCAATGCCAACTATGGCACGCGTGGTAATATTTTCCCATATACACGGGAAATGGTATGGGAAGTAGTGCGTTGGTGTTGGTTGTTAATGGAAAATATAGATAGAGTGCCGGGTATGGATAATGCTGAAAAAACTCAGTTGGTGGCAGAAGCTAAATGCTTGATTGCGGCGCGCTATTTTGATATGTTCCGTCATTATGGAGGTCTTCCATTGTTATATGCTTCATTCACCGGTACGGAGTCAGGTTATGAAATCCCCCGTGCTACGGTAGAGGAGACTGTTAACTACATGATAAAGATGTTGGATGATGCTATCAATTCCGGCGGGTTGGTGTGGGCTTATGCTGATGCCGATCTTGCTAGCAAGGCCGGACACTGGACAAAGGCCGGTGCGATGGCATTGAAATGCAAAATCTGGCAATTTGCCGCTTCTCCGTTGTTTAACGATGTCAACGGATATGCAGGAGGAGCCTCAGAGGCTGAACAGCAACGTCTGGTATGGTACGGTGGCTATCGTGCGGAGCTTTGGGATAACTGTTTGAAGGCTTGTGAAGCATTCTTTAAAGAGCTGGAGAGTCAAGGCGGGTATAGCCTGAATAAGGCTTCGGAAGAAACACCGGAACAGTATCGTCAGGCATATCGTATGGGGTATATTCGTCAGAACAGCAAGGAGGTCTTGCATTCTGTCCGCACGAATATGTCGGACGCTTTCAACTCAAGTTCTTATATGTGGCATTCCTGGGCTGTTCCGTCACTTTGTCGTACCGAATATCCGCCTACACAGGAATATGTGGAGATGTTCCCATGGGCCGACGGTACTCCGTTTGACTGGAAAAAGACGGAAACAGAAGGTAAGTTGGATGCAATGTTCCTGACCGGAACATTCAAAAATGGAGAACAACTATTGTCGGAAATCGTATTAACCCGTGATCCTCGTCTGTATGAGCATTGCATGGTAAACGGATTGCCGAAGATGTTAGACTGGAGTGCAGGAACAATGTCCGGTTTACCTTATGAATTGTGGGTCGGAGGATACGATGAAGGACAAAATGCTGCACTTGAATCAGGTAACTATGCGACTGGTTATAAAAATATGAAATATTATTTGGGAACAGAGTACCAACGTCAGTATACGCATTGGGTATATCTTCGTTTATCTGACATTTATTTAACTTATGCAGAGGCCTTGCTTCAAGCCAAGAATGATCACCGGGGTGCTATTGACCAAATGAATATAGTACGTGCCCGCGTAGGATTGAAGAAAGATTTGGCGGAGTGTGTTACAGATAAGAATTTACTTTCTGACAAAGCAGCCTTATTGGAAGAATTGCTGTGCGAGCGTGTTCGGGAATTGGGGCTTGAAGATAGCCGTTACTTTGATCTTGTCCGTTACAAGCGTGCCGATCGTTTCGAGAAGCGCCTGCACGGGTTGCTCGCCTATCGTTTGGATGATACCGGTAATCGTATAACGGGAAATGCTAAATGGAATGAAGGAGATAAGAACAAGGGGGCATTGCAGCCTACTCGTTTTGAATATGAAAGGTTTGAGTTATCCAAGCCGGTCCGTCGGTGGTGGACATACGGATTTGATCCCAAATGGTATCTTTCTCCATTCCCGCAAACGGAAATTAACAAAGGATATGGATTGATTCAGAATCCGGGTTGGTAATGTGAGACAGCGAAATAGATTAAAACAATATTGAATATTGATTTATATGAGAAAAAATAAGATTCTGATACTGGCTTTACTGGTTTGTTTGAGCATTCCGGTCAGAGCACAGAATACAGACAACAACATTATAGGTATTGTTGTTGATAAATCGGGAAACCCAGTCTATGGAGCGTCCGTTAATGTGGAAGGTGGCGTAGTGGAGACCCGGGTTGAAACTGATAAAGATGGTAAATTCGAGATTGCGGTCGAGAAAGGACAACGTTTGAGTGTCGTTTCTGTCGACAAAGGCTCTACCACAGTTGTGGCAAAGACTGATGGTCCGATGACTATTGTGATGGGATATGCAGCTCAGACTATTGATGTGGGAGCTAACCGGATATTCAGTCGTCATGAATCAACAGCAGCTGTTTCTACCACCTATAACGAAGAGTTTAATAAGCGGTCTTCCCGGAATATATCCAATTCTTTATATGGATATGGATTGGGCCTTACTACTTTGCAGAATGCGGCCAGTACCGGGTTAATGGCAGATCCTACCTTTTATGTACGTGGTTTGCAGAGCTTGTCAAGTAGTACACCGCTTGTGCTGGTTGACGGTTTGGAACGAGACATGAGCTTGGTGAGCCCAGAAGAAGTAGAATCCGTTTCCATCCTGAAAGATGCCGCGGCTGTGGCATTGTACGGATACAAAGGGGTGAACGGTGCGATCTTGATTACTACAAAGCGTGGTAAGTACAAAACAAAAGAGATAACTTTTACGTATGATCATATCATTAACACTCAGTCTCGACGTCCGGAATTTGTAGATGCAGCTACGTATGCTTCTGCAGTGAATGAAGCGCGTGGATATGAAGGTTTGGGAGCTCGGTATACTCCGGAAGAAGTCGATGCTTTCCGTAATGGAGTAGGTAGTGGAGGGGCTTCCCGTATGTACCCTTATCTCTATCCTAATGTGAACTGGATTGATGAAACCTTTAAAGACAGAGGAGTTTCTAATAAATATACGATCGAATTCCGTGGGGGAGGAGCAAAGTTCCGCTACTATACTATGGCGAATTTATTAACAGACAAAGGGTTTATCAAAACCCCGAATGCAAATGACGGATATTCTACACAGAATATGTATTCACGTGCTAATTTGCGTACAAATCTGGATATTGATTTAACCGCCACTACCAAATTGAAGTTGAATCTTCTCGGTACCTTGTCCGAATCTCGGATTCCGGGGGCTTCGGTTAACCTATGGGATATGATTTATTCGATTCCTTCTGCAGCTTTTCCGGTTCGTACGGAAGATGACAGTTGGGGAGGAAGTACTACTTGGGCGGGAACATCGAATCCTGTCGCACAATCGCAGGGAGCTGCTTATTCTAAAGGACACTCTCGCAGTTTGTTTGCCGACCTTACCTTGTCACAAGATTTATCTGGTTTGCTGAAAGGATTGGGAGCAAACTTTCGTTTAGCTTATGACAACTATTCCAATATTCTGGAAGACCATAGCAAGACTTATACGTATGCCGGTTATGCAACAAGCTGGACAACTAACGGTCCGTTTTATACTGCCATTTCAGGTGGCGAATCCAGTGAAATGGGTTCGGGTGCAGGTATTGACAACTGGGCGCGCCAATTTAACTTTGCAGGTAGTGTCGATTACAATCGCTCGTTTCGGAAGTGGGATGTGTATTCTCAATTCAAATGGGATTATGAGTATCGTGATTCATACGGATTGAACACTACTATTTATCGGCAAAATGTATCCTGGTATAATCATGTAGGTTTCTCTAATCGCTATTATTTGGATCTGGCATTGGTTGGCTCGGCCTCCAGTTTATTGGCACCGGGGCATAAATGGGCTTTCTCGCCTACCATTTCTGCTGCTTGGGTGCTTTCGGAAGAAAAATGGTTGAAAGATGTGTCTTGGGTGAACTTCTTGAAATTGCGCGCTTCGTTTGGAGTGATCAATGTTGATTATCTGCCTAAAGACGGAAGTACTACCATATATGACTATTGGGACCAGATTTATACGACTACTGGTACACAGTATAAGTTTAACAGTAGTTACGACTCTGAATTCGGAAGTACTATTATCGGGCGCCTGGCAACTGCTAATTCGACACATGAGAAAGCGTATAAATACAATGTTGGTGTTGATGCCGTGTTGTTCAATGGACTGGACGTGACGGCAGAAGGCTATTACCAACGGAGAAAAGATATTTGGGTCTCTTCCGAAGGAAAATATACCGATGTGTTGGGCGTAGATGCTCCGTTCGAGAATGCCGGAATCGTTGATAGCTATGGCGTGGAACTAGGACTTAACTATATGAAACGGTTAGGAGATGTAGTGTTCAACCTTGGCGGTAATTTTGCTTGGAATAAGAATGAAATTAAGGAGCAACTGGAAGAACCGCGTTTATATAATAATCTTGTGCAAACAGGAAATCGGTTGGGACAAGTGTATGGAATGATAGCTGAAGGTTTCTTCAAAGATAAAGAAGATATAGCAAGCAGCCTTCCACAAAACTTTAGTACGGTAGTGCCGGGAGACATAAAATATAAAGATGTGAATGGAGACGGAATCATTGATGCCAATGATAAAACAGCTATCGGTTATAGTACGACAGCCCCGGAAATTTATTATTCTTTCCATTTGGGAGCCGAATGGAAAGGGATTGGAGTAGATGTAATGTTTCAGGGAACAGGTAACTATTCTGCTGTCTTGAATACGAAGAGTATGTTTTGGCCGTTGATAAATAATACGACACTTTCTACTCATTATTATGAGAATCGTTGGACACCGGAAAATCAAAATGCCAAATATCCTCGTTTGAGTTCACAGAGTAATGCCAATAACTATCAGGCTAATACAGTTTGGTTGGCGGACCGGTCATTCTTGAAGTTACGTAACGCGGAGGTGTATTACAGATTTCCGGAAGAATGGATGAAGAAGACTAAGATATTGGGGAGTGCCAAGTTATATGTCAGAGGAACAGACTTGTTCTGTTCAGATCATATTGATGTGACAGATCCGGAATGTTATGGTGTAGCGACTCCGCTGAATAAGAGTGTAGTAGTCGGTGTTACGATTGGTTTTTAATCATAAAAACAAAGCGAAAGAATGAAACTGAAAAACATTATCTACGGAATGATGTGTGTAGCCGCACTCGGTTCCTGCTCAGATAAGATGGAATATCATGAGTACAATAATTATGATGAGGATTTTGTGAAGCTCAACTTCGGTAATGTAGGAGGGCTGATAACAAATATCTATTTGTCCATGGATGTGGACTTTGGAAACTATAGCGGGGCAATTCTTGGTTCTGCTACCGATGAGTCCGAATATGCTTATTCGGGAAATCAGATTGAAGACTTTTACAATGGTTCTTGGAGTCCGTCGAATGCTAAAAGTAGCATGTGGACGTCCTGTTATGAAGGGATAGCCAATTGTAATTTATATCTGGAGAAGTTTACCGGACTGACATTTCCCGAGTTGGCTTTGAACAGTGATTATGCACAACAGATGTTCCGCTATACCAATTACCAGTATGAGGTACGTTTCCTTCGTGCATATTTCTACTTTAACTTGGTACGGCAATATGGAGATGTGCCGTTTAGCGACCATATATTAACAGCTGAAGAATCGAATACGTTATCGCGCAGACCGGCACAGGAGATTTTTGATTATATCATAGCCGAATGTGATGATATAAAAGATAAGATTATCGTCGATTACAGTAAACTGGGAGATATGGCATTGCCTAGTAGTCCGGCGGAAACAGGACGTGCCAACCGTAAAACGGTATTGGCCTTGAAAGCTCGTGCAGCATTGTATGCGGCAAGTCCTTTATTTAATCCGACTGATAATAAAGAACTGTGGCATCGTGCAGCTAAAGCCAATAAGGAAATTTTAGATGACAGTAATGGATTTGCTGAAAAGGCAAAACTATTAGTGGACGATTATTCATCACTATGGAGTAAGGACAGTTACAATGATGCTACTAGTGAATTGATTTTTCTCCGTCGTGCCACTACTACTACTAATTCTTTTGAGGGATATAACTTCCCGGTAGGGTTGGAAAATTGTAAAGGTGGAAACTGTCCCACACAGACACTGGTAGATGCGTATGAGATGAAGGATTCAGGGTTGCGTCCGGACGAGTTGGATAACTATGATCCTGCTAATCCTTATTATACCAACCGCGACCCTCGTTTCTATCTGACTATTGCCAAGAATGGGGACGAAAAGTGGCCTAACTGGAATACTGTTCCTCTGCAAACCTATCAGGGCGGACTAAATGCGGAGCCTTTGAGTGGCGGAACTCCGACTGGCTATTATCTGAAGAAGTATTGTCAGACGGCAGTAGACTTGCGTGCCGGTACAGCTTCAAAGACCTATCATTCATGGATTACATTCCGTTTTGGAGAGTTCTATTTGAATTATGCGGAAGCTGTATATAAGTATCTGGGTAGTCCGTATGCAACGGATAGTGAATTTACAACTTCGGCTGTGGATGCTATCAAAGTAGTTCGTACGCGTGCCGAGATGCCCGGATTCCCTCAAGGGATGACCAATGATGCTTTCTGGAAGAAATATCAGAATGAACGTATGGTAGAATTGGCCTTTGAAGGACATCGTTTTTGGGATGTACGTCGTTGGAAGGAGGGTGACAAACATTTCAAGAACATTGTTGAAATGAAGATTACGAAGAATGGGGATGATACTTATACGTATGAACGTAAGGTAAAAGAAAGAAGTTGGGATGATAAGATGTATTTCTTCCCGATTCCGCAGAGTGAAAAATCTAAGAATCCTAATTTGGAGCAGAATCCGGGGTGGTAACCCACAACCGGAATGCTGATGAATAGTGATAGGATATTCTTGCATAGAACGGATGTTTATAGAATAAAAAAACGAAAGAAATGAAGAAACATTATATAATACTGGGGCTGTTTTGTCTGCTGGCCATAGTTGCCTGCTCGGATAATGACCCCGTCGTTGAAGTGAACAATGGCAATCAGACGGAAGAGGAGTTGCCGCCTCTGCCTACTGAAGTTATAACGGGTAGCCGTGCAATGTGGGTTAGTTACGACCCGGCACCAAATGTTGACGCCAATAACTCTTCCGGCATATCATCCGCATTGATTAGCTGGAGATTACTGAAGACCGATCCGTCTAATGTTGCTTTTGATATTTATAAGTCGGTAGACGGCGAGACGGAAGTGAAATTGAATGAGAAACCTATTTCGAATACTACTTCTTGGGTGGATGCGGATATTGATGTATCAAAAACGAATGTATACCGGGTCACTCTTGCCAATCAGGCTGAAACGCTTTGCGATTATACCTTTACCTCTGAAATGGCAGAAAAGTTTTATCATGAGATTAGATTAAACATGAATGTACCCGATGCGTCGATTACATATTCTCCTGATGATATTCAGCTAGGTGACTTGGACGGTGACGGTGAATTGGAGATTGTGGTGAAGAGAGAACCGTATGATGGTGCCAACCAGGGGGGATGGAATAATGGTTCGACCTTGTTGGAAGCTTATAAGATGGATGGTACTTTTTTGTGGCAAATTGATTTGGGAATCAATATTCGTTCCGGTTCACATTATACTTCATATATTTTATACGATTTTGATGGAGATGGTTTATGTGAAATAGCTTTCCGCTCTTCAGAAGGTACAAAGTTTGGGGATGGTAAGGTCATTACCGATGCTTATGGTAATGTGAACGATTATCGAATTCGTCAGACTGACGCTGTGGGCTGGTATTCGGGAGCAAGTATTAATACAATTTGCGGTTTGATAATGGAAGGTCCCGAATATATCTCTATTTGCCGTGGATATGATGGACGTGAAATTACCCGGGTGGATAATATTCCTCGTGGTGGAAGTGGTTCAAAAGCGTCGCGTGCTAAATATTGGAGTGAATATTGGGGAGATGATTACGGAAACCGCATGGACCGTTTCTTTATCGGGGTGGCTTATCTGGATGGTATACCTGACGAAGCGACCGGAGTGAGAACAAGCAACCCCAGTCTGATCATCAGTAGAGGTATTTATCATAATTGGCAAGTATGGGCACTCGATTTGAAAGGGAATAAACTGGAAACCCGTTGGAAGTTTGATACAGCCGAACATTCTTCAAAATGGTTGTCCATGTGTTCGCATAGTTTTCGTGTAGCGGACTTGGACGATGATGGAAAAGATGAAATCTTGTATGGTTCTGCGGCTATAGATGATGATGGAAGCGAATTGTGGTGTACCGGAAACGGTCATGGTGACTGTTTATGTGTTGGCAAATTTATAAAAGACCGTTCAGGATTGCAAATTGTTGCTTCATTTGAAGAACCGGGCAATTATAATGGACAAGGACACGGTTATGGATGTCAAGTGATTGATGCAAGAGATGGTGGCTTGATTACCGGCCATGGAGCGGGTTCGACTACTGATGTCGGTCGTTGTATTGTGGCAGATATCGATCCGGATAGCCCGAATTTTGAGTACTGGTCTTCTTTGCAGGAAGGGGTATTCAGTTGTAGTGGCAGTGGATTGGTATCCAGTACATATCCTACAGGTATTGGTGGTGGAGTTTTGTATAATGTAGCCATTTATTGGAGCGGGCAGCCGACAAGAGAAATGCTGGACCGTGCTTGTGTCGTGAGCTATAAAGAGAACCCTGATGTAAACAAGACGAATAAGACTCGTTTGGTATATTTTGGAACTTACGGTAGCAATGACGGTAACCATAGCACCAAATACAATCCTTGTTACTATGGTGATTTTCTCGGTGACTATCGTGAAGAAGTAATAATGGGTTCAAGTGACATGAAATCTATTTATATATTCTCCACGAATCATCCTACCGAATTCCGTCTTCCTCACTTGATGACCGATCATAATTATGATATGTCTCAAGCGATGCAGAATATGGGATATAATCAGGGAACTAACTTAGGTTACTATGTAGGTGCTGAAACTTTGAAAAAAGCAGAATAAAAAGGTTTTTGAATAAGAAATCTCTTATTTGATATGAGTTTGTTGAAAAAGAACAATCCGGCTAACTGTCGGGTTGTTCTTTTTTCATATTTGAACGAATCGCCATATATATGGATAATATTCTATTTCTTAATTGAACGGCTCTCCCTACCTTTGTAAGGTGAGATAGCAAATATACATATGAAAAAACTCTTTATCCTTTTGTTCCTCTTCATCACTTTAGGAGCAAACGCACAAAACAATAAAGTTTCCGGCCTCAACGCCCGCCAGTTTCATAAATATTGGAAGGTAGAGTCGGAATCTCCGGATTATAAAGTGACATTTCAGGGTGATACCGCTGAAATACTGTCTCCTAAAGGCCTTACCTTATGGAGGAAAGAAAAGATGAGCGGGCGGGTAACCATTGAATATGATGCGTGTGTAGTTGTAGAAAAAGAAGGAGACCGTTTGAGTGACCTGAATTGCTTTTGGATGGCTTCGGACCCCAAACATCCTGATAATATATGGAAACGTGAGAAGTGGCGTAGCGGAATCTTTCTGAATTGTTATTCTTTGCAACTCTATTACATGGGATATGGTGGAAATTATAACTCTACTACACGCTTCCGTCGTTATGACGGCAATGAAGCAGGAATTACAGATCCCAAAGTACGTCCTGCCATACTGAAAGAATATACAGATACCGAACATTTGTTAAAAGCGAATCACTGGTATCACATTAAGATAACAAATGAAAATAATAGGGTTAGTTATTACATAGACGGCAAGCGACTGGTGGACTTCCGCGATGCCGAACCTCTGACAGAAGGATGGTTCGGCTTTCGCACCACCTTATCCCGTACCCGTATTACAAACTTCCGCTACGAATGTTTGCCATCCCAAACGTCTACTGTTCCTTTACATTGGATAGGCAATACTCCTGAACAAGACAAAGCTGTAAGTTTCGGAGTTCCTTTTGATGAAGGCTACCTATTTCCTGAAACTTCATTGCGACTAAAAACAGATAGAAATCAAGAGATTCCGGTAGATACTTGGCCATTGGCTTACTGGCCGGATGGTTCCGTGAAATGGAGCGGAGTTGCCGGAGTCATTCCTGCCGGAACAGAAAGACTGACATTAGAAAAAGCCCCCCGGAAAGCAAAAACTATCAATAAACAGCCTAATGCTTCTATTGCAATCACTGAAACGCCTGAAAATATTCAAATTGAAACAGGCCTAATTTCCGTATTTATTCCCCGACGCGGAGATTTCCTGATTGATAGCCTATTATATAAAGGAACTAAAGTAGGAGAGAAAGCGCGTCTGATTTGTAATACTCAAAGCGAGCCGATTCAAGAAAATACATCTCAAATATCTTTTACTCGTTACATAGGAGAAATAAAATCAGTAACCATAGAACGTCTGGGCTCTGTACGGGCACTTGTAAAGTTGGAAGGGATACATCGGAACACGGATAAGAAGATTGATACGAATCACTCTGAAGGGGAAGGGAACTATGCGAATAACTCTGATATGAACAAACGGAATAACCGTGAGTGGCTTCCTTTTGTGGTACGTCTCTACTTTTATGGTGGCAGTGAACAGATCAAAATGGTGCATAGTTTCGTCTATGACGGAGATCAGAAGAAAGATTTCATTCGTAGTTTGGGTATCCGTTTCGACGTTCCTATGCGTGAAGCTCTGTATAATCGTCATATTGCTTTCTCGTGTGCAGATGGAGGAGTGTGGAGCGAGCCGGTACAACCATTGGTAGGGCGTCGCATACTCACTTTAAATAAGACAGATAATAAGAAAAACAGTAATGAAAAGAAAGATGCACAACAGAAGTCAACAGATGAACCCTCCCTGCAACAACAGCAAATGGAAGGCAAACGTATTCCACCTTATGAATCTTTCGATGAAAAGAACCGCTCTCTGCTCGATAACTGGGCTTCATGGAATGATTACCGTCTGTCTCAACTCACTGCCGATGCTTTCTCCATTCGTAAACGTGCCAATAACGATAATCCCTGGATAGGGACCTTTTCCGGCACACGTAGCGATGGATATACTTTTGTTGGAGATATTACCGGAGGATTAGGACTTTGTATGCATGACTTTTGGCAGTCTTATCCCTCTTCTATTGAAATTTCAGACGCACGAACCCCGGTAGCTACCCTTACCGCTTGGTTGTGGAGCCCGGAGTCCGAGCCTATGGATTTGCGGCATTATGATCGTATAGCTCATGACCTGAATGCCAGCTATGAAGATGTTCAGGAGGGCATGAATACGCCATACGGCATTGCCCGTACAACTACGTTTACACTGATCCCACAAAGTGGTTATACCGGGAAAAAGGCTTTTGCAGATTATGCCAAACAGTTTTCTAGCCCTAGTCTGTTAATGCCAACCCCGAATTATCTTCATGCCCGCCAAGCTTTCGGGATATGGAGTCTCCCTGACCGTACTACTCCATTCCGTACTCGTGTAGAAGACCGCTTGGATGCTTACATTGACTTCTATCAGAAAGCAATCGAACAAAACAAGTGGTACGGTTTCTGGAATTACGGTGATGTGATGCACGCTTATGACCCCGTTCGTCATACCTGGCGTTACGATGTCGGAGGATTTGCCTGGGACAATACGGAACTGGCTTCTAATATGTGGCTATGGTATAATTTCCTGCGTACCGGGCGTATTGATATTTGGCGTATGGCAGAAGCTATGACGCGTCATACAGGTGAAGTGGATGTCTATCATATCGGTCCCAATGTCGGATTAGGCAGTCGGCATAATGTAAGTCATTGGGGATGCGGAGCTAAAGAAGCGCGAATCAGCCAGGCCGCCTGGAACCGTTTCTACTATTACCTTACTACGGACGAACGTTGCGGTGATTTAATGACTGAAGTGAAGGATGCCGACCACAAACTCTATGACTTGGACCCTATGCGCCTGGCCCAACCTCGCAGTGAATATCCTTGTTCTGCTCCCGCCCGTTTGCGTATCGGTCCCGACTGGCTGGCTTATGCCGGTAATTGGATGACAGAATGGGAGCGCACAGGTAACACAACTTATCGTGATAAAATAATAGCAGGAATGAAAAGCATTGCCGCCCTGCCTAACCGCCTTTTTACCGGTCCCAAAGCTCTAGGATTTGATCCGTCAACAGGGATCATCACAACCGAATGTGACCCCAAACTGGAAACAACCAACCATTTAATGACGATCATGGGCGGATTTGAGATAACCAATGAAATGATGCGTATGATTGATATACCCGAATGGAAAGACGCCTGGCTTGACCATGCTGCACGTTACAAGAAGAAAGCATGGGAACTTAGCCATAGCCGTTTTCGTGTCTCCCGCCTGATGGCTTACGCAGCTTATCACTTGCATAATACCCAAATGGCTGAAGAAGCCTGGAAAGATTTGTTTACCCGGTTGGAACATACACCTGCACCGCCTTTCCGCATCACTACCATACTTCCGCCGGAAGTACCGTCTCCATTAGATGAATGTACGAGCATCAGCACGAATGATGCTGCTCTTTGGAGTCTGGATGCTATTTATATGCAGGAAGTTATTCCAATAGATAACTGAACGAGTGTAAAGTAGCACTAGTTGCCTCCCAATCTATTAATAGCAAAGTTCTTCCGCATTAAGGGTAAACTTCCTTTCTTTTAATACCAAACTTACAATCAACTTATTATAAACTATAAACGCAAGTTCTGTTTTTATAAATGAAGCTTTTGATTATAAAAACAAAACTTGCATTTTTATAAACGGAACTTGCGTTTATAGATTAGTCTTAAGCAACTGATACTTTGGTACTAATCCAAAAGAAGTTTGCAAAGGGATAAGAGTAACTTTTCTATTAATAGATTACGGGATAAATAGCGTACTTTATCCCTTATGTTCTTACTTTAAGTAATTCTTTAACGGGCAATTGCTCTTTTTCAACCCTTCAACAATGCTTTTCGCATTCATGTGCGCTCCTTTCAAAGAAGAGTGTGTATGGTCATGATTATAGTAAGTTGCTGCTTTCTTCACACCTTTCTTTTCTAGTTTATCGGCACTAATCTTATTCAGATCGATAAAATAAGCTCCCGTAGCTTCCGCAGCTTCACGTGTCCACTTGCCAAAAGACTCGGTATTACGTTCTATTTTTCCATCTTTCCATTTGTTGCGTGGCGTATGACTAAGAACGATGGGAATGGCACCTTTCTCCTGAACATCCATGATGAACTTTCGAAGATACCAGCCGAAAGTATAAACAACTTGATATTTGCCTGTCTTTTCCATTAGAAAGACTTTGCTCTCATCTCCCGAACCGCGCAATTCGGCACGGGCTTTCCCTTTGTTTATATCTCCTGCATCATTATGCCCGAACTGAATCAGAACGAAGTCCCCCGGTTGCAAGGCATTGTATACCTTATCCCAACGACCTTCATCGAGGAAAGTACGTGCACTACGTCCTGCCATAGCCCGGTTCTCAACGGAAATCTTATTTAGATTGAACTCGTCAGCAATTACGCTTCCCCAACCCCACATACCGTTTTTGTCTTTATCTTCATTTCGGACCGTACTGTCTCCGATAGTAAACAATACCGGACGTCCCTCTTTCCGACTGGAACCTGTCACTGTATCTTTCTCAACAGGTTTCAGATAATTGGCTAATTCCAGCCCTTCATATGCACGTATTCCGTCGGCAGCAGATTCTGCATTTACCTTAGCACCGAAAGCACTTGTATGTATACGGTCGATGTAGAACATATATTTCACCTTATTCTTGCCGAACTTTTCAAATTTGCGGGCGCTGATATCATTTAAGTCAATAAAAGGAACATGCTGTTCTTCTGCCACCTGCTTTGCCCACAATCCGAAAGTTTTGTTGACACGTGTGATGATGGTGCTGTCTTTATCTTCCCAAGCATTGCGGGGAGTAAGCGAGAATAGGATCGGATGAGCACCTTTGGCTTTTACATCCTGAATGAAACGACGCATATATTCCCCGTAGGTATATACGGTTTCTTTTACTCCGGTTTCTTTAATTGTTACGTTCAGTGTATCTTTGCCAATTCCGGGAATGGAAGCACGGGCACGTCCGCTGTCGTATGGGCCGTTGTCATTGTGCCCCAGTTCGATGATAACCCAGTCTCCCGGGCGTACTCCTTTGATTACATCCGGCCATAAACGGTTATAGAAAGTACGGCTACTGGTTCCACCCAATGCATGATTCTCTACAGTAATCCGGTTAGAGTCGAAATAATCGCCTGCATAATAGCCCCATCCCCATTGTCCGTTGTTGCCGTTTCCTAAAGTTCCGGTACGCATGGTAGAGTTACCTACCAGGAACAGAACAGGGTTGTCACCTTTCCGGCTCGAACCGGCTTCCGGTCGCGAGGTACGTGCTTTATTCAGGCTGTCCAGCGTGTTGTCAATTACTTGATTGACGTCTGCCATGGGAGCGGAAACTTTATTTTGCGCTTGCAGTTGCAAACTAAATGTAATGGCCATCAGCCAACATATATACGGGAATAATTTGTTTTTCATGAATCTGTTTTCTTTGAAATCCCTCACTGACCGGTGTCTAAACAGTCAGTGAGGGAACTAGCTACTAACTAACCTCTAACTAAACCTAATGAATGATTATCTTTAAACCTAATGAAAAAACTGTCTATGTTATTTTAATTTATAAACTTCTGTTCCGGCAAGCAGGAAACAACCGACTCCGTAGTCTTCAAAGTCGGGCACACTCTTATAAGTAACCGGCTGTCCGTCTTTAGGCTCTTTGCCTGTTCCCTGCACATATCCCAGGAATCCGTTCGGATGTACGGCATCTTTCACCATAGCGTTCCATGCTTTTAAAAGGACGGGAAGATATTCTTTGCGGTCGAGCAGTCCGTTGCGCACTCCCCAAGCCATACCGTATACAAACAGTGCTGTTCCGGAAGTCTCTTTACCTCCGAAGTTCGTCGGATCATGAAGACTCACATTCCAGAAACCATCTTCACGCTGACATTTTTTGAGTGCCTTGCTCATAGCGAGAAAATCATTTATATAATCCTGGCGATGTGTTTCATTGGCAGGGATTTCATCCAATACCCGTACAAGAGCTGCATATACCCAGCCGTTTCCACGACTCCAGTAACAATCTTCTCCATTCGGTTCTTTGTAAGGAGGATCAAAGTCCTGATCGCGCCACCACAAGCAGTCTTTAGGATTATACATTCCGGCTTCTCCGTGCACGTTACGAGTGTAAGAATACATATCCCACATCTTATCGTAGTATTTCTGTTCACCGGTCATTTTTCCAAACTTTGCATAGATTGGCATTGCCATCTGGATAGCGTCAATCCACCACCAATCGTTCACCTGCGGAGTGTTGACTACCATATCGATACTTGCTTTTATATTCCGGATCATATTCGGATCGGACGGACACATATTATAAAGGTCGATATAAACTTGTCCGCAGCAATGGTCGTCTGCGTTACGGGTCGTATTGCCGTTTCTCATTCCCCATTTGTGGAAATCAGCCCAATCGTAGGCATACTTATAATAATCCTCACGAGGGTAAATGCCATACAGAGCCATTAATCCTTCATAATATACGCCTCTCGTCCATATATTGCTTGGACGAACTCTGCCATAGAAAGAAGGCAATGTGTAATCGGCATACTTTTTCATAAAGTAGTCGTTTACTTTTACGATAGTCTCTAAAGTCTCTTTTTGTGCAGGTAACTCTTGTGCCATGACCGGCTTTCCTGTCATAAGACAAAGAAGAGTTACTGTAAAGAATGAGAGTAGTGATTTCTTCATGGTGAAATAATTCTGTTTTATTAATTGGGTGTTCATTCTAATTTTCATTGGCAAAGATAAGGGACGCACTTTTCTTTTTCAATGGATTTCCGTTCAGATATATTCATTTTTGTTCACCAGGTAGTTATAATGCGGTTTAAAAGTGGGCTATATGATGATTTCTACATAGATCTGTACAATATTCTATTTTATAAGTAGGCTGTGCCGCTTACTTTTGTGTTGTAAATTGATTAACGATAAAACTATGAAATGCATGAGTGCTTTTTTAAGTCTGTGTCTGATAGCTGCTTTTGTAGTGGCGCAGCCGAACTATGACTTTTCGAAACTGAAACGCGAACATTTTGGACGCGGTGTAATTGCCATCAGAGAGAATCCATCTACTGTTGCCGTGTCTTGGCGTTATCTGTCCTCCGACCCGATGGACGAGTCTTTTGATGTTTATAGAAACGGTGAAAAGGTAAACAAATATCCGATAAGAAATGCGACTTTCTTTCAGGATATATATAAAGGTACGGAATCTGTACTTTATACCGTCAAAGCTATCCAATCAAAAACGGAAAGCTGTTATCAATTGCCGTCCGATGCTCCGGCTGGTTATCTGAACATTCCGCTGAATCGTCCTGAAAACGGTACGACTCCGGCAGGGCAAAGTTATTTCTATGCTCCTAATGATGCCAGTATCGGCGATGTGGACGGTGACGGGGAATATGAGATTATCTTGAAATGGGATCCGTCGAACGCACACGATAATTCGCATGACGGTTACACCGGAGAGGTATATTTCGATTGTTATAAATTAAACGGGCAACATTTATGGCGCATTAATCTGGGACGTAATATACGTGCCGGTGCACACTACACCCAGTTTATGGTGTTTGACTTCGATGGTGACGGTAAAGCGGAAGTAGTAATGAAAACCGCCGACGGAACAGTGGACGGAAAAGGAAAAGTGATTGGAGATGCGCAAGCTGACTATCGGAATGAACAGGGACGTATTTTGACCGGACCGGAATATCTGACTGTCTTCAACGGACTGACAGGAGAAGCGATGCAAACAATTGATTACGTACCGGGAAGAGGAAACCTGATGGACTGGGGAGACAATCGTGGTAATCGTAGTGACCGCTTTTTGGCTTGCGTAGCCTATCTCGACGGCATCCATCCTAGTGTTGTGATGTGTCGTGGGTATTATACCCGTACAGTATTGGCAGCATACGACTGGAATGGAAAGGAACTGAAAGAACGCTGGATTTTCGACAGTAACCATCCCGGTTGTGAAGACTATGCCGGACAAGGTAATCATAACCTTCGGGTAGGTGACGTAGACGGTGACGGATGCGATGAGATTATCTACGGCTCGTGTGCCATCGACCATAACGGCAAAGGGCTGTACACAACGAAGATGGGACATGGAGACGCGATTCATCTGACTCATTTCGATCCTTCCCGCAAAGGGTTGCAAGTATGGGACTGTCACGAAAACAAGCGTGACGGAAGTACGTACAGAGATGCGGCAACCGGAGAAATACTTTTCCAGATAAAAGATAGTACAGATGTCGGGCGTTGCATGGCGGCTGATATTGACCCGACCCATCCGGGCGTTGAAATGTGGTCTCTTGCTTCCGGAGGAATAAGAAATATAAAAGGAGAAGTGGTGAAAGCCCGTGTCAGAGGATTGTCATGTAATATGGCTGTCTGGTGGGACGGTGATTTACTGCGCGAACTATTGGATAGAAATATAGTCAGCAAATATAATTGGAAGAAAGGAGTCTGTGAGCGTATAGCCATTTTCGAAGGAGCTCTTTCCAACAACGGAACGAAGGCAACACCTTGCCTGCAAGGGGATATTGTAGGCGACTGGCGGGAAGAAGTACTGTTGCGCACAGCCGATAATACCGCTTTGCGGCTTTATGTCTCTACCATTCCCACTGATTACCGCTTCCACACCTTTTTGGAGGATCCTGTTTATCGCATCAGTATCGCTACCCAGAACGTAGCTTACAACCAGCCGACACAACCGGGATTCTACTTTGGACCGGATTTGCAGGGAACTCTATTCAGAGGATGTAAAATATCTAAAAAATAAAATATGAATATTCGTATCATAGCCATTGCTTCGTTGCTGATAGCTTTGCCTGTCAGCGCACAGAAAAAGAAAACTGTAGTGAATGACTCAAACACCCCTTTGCATTTATTGCAACCTGCTTATCAGGGCACGTATGGTGATTTGGCACCGGAACAGGTAAAGAAAGAGGTAGACCGTGTATTTGCTTATATAGATAAGGAGACTCCCGCCCGTGTGGTAGACAAGAATACGGGTAAAGTGATTACCGACTATACAACGATGGGAGAGGAGGCACAACTGGAGCGTGGAGCTTTCCGTTTGGCAAGTTATGAATGGGGAGTGACCTACTCTGCCTTGATAGCGGCATCCGAAGCTACGGGCGACATACGCTATATGGATTATGTACAGAATCGTTTCCGGTTTCTGGCCGAAGTAGCACCGCATTTCAAGCGTGTTTATAAAGAAAAGGGTACAACGGACCCGCAGTTGCTTCAAATCCTCACTCCGCACGCACTGGATGACGCAGGAGCTGTATGCGCGGCGATGGTGAAAGTTCGTTTGAAAGATCCCTCGCTTCCTGTGGATGAACTGATACGTAATTATTTTGATTTCATCATTAATAAAGAGTATCGTCTGGCAGATGGAACTTTTGCACGCAACCGTCCGCAGCATAACACTCTTTGGCTGGATGATATGTTTATGGGTATTCCGGCAGTAGCACAGATGAGTTATTATGACAAGGGGCAAAAAGATAAATATCTGGCAGAAGCAGTGAGACAATTCCTGCAATTTGCCGACCGCATGTTTATCCCCGAAAAAGGACTGTATCGTCACGGATGGGTGGAAAGCAGTAGCGATCATCCTGCTTTTTGTTGGGCGCGCGCCAACGGTTGGGCTATGTTGACGGCTTGCGAACTGCTCGACGTTCTACCAGAAGACTATCCTCAACGTGCGAAAGTGATGGATTATTTCCGGGCTCATGTACGTGGAGTGACAGCCTTGCAAAGCGGAGAAGGACTTTGGCACCAACTGCTCGACCGGAATGATTCTTACCTAGAAACTTCCGCTACTGCAATATATGTATACTGTCTGGCACACGCCATCAATAAAGGATGGATTGACGCCATTGCTTACGGACCGGTTGCCCATCTGGGATGGCATGCCGTAGCCGGCAAGATAAATGCGGAGGGGCAAGTGGAAGGAACCTGTGTCGGTACGGGAATGGCTTTCGACCCCGCTTTTTACTATTACCGTCCGGTCAATGTATATGCGGCTCATGGTTACGGACCGGTTCTTTGGGCAGGTGCGGAAATGATTCGCCTGTTGAAAAATCAATATCCGAAGATGAATGACAGTGCCGTTCAATACTACCAGGTGAAACAAAAGACGACAGCACCTATTTTTGCTATCGACACGGAAGAAAAGAAAGATTAACTTTAAATAGATTGAAACCATGAAACGAGAAGCATTTAAAATGTATTTGAAACCCGGATGTGAAGCCGAATATGAAAAAAGACATGCTGCCATCTGGCCCGAACTGAAAGCACTGCTTTCACAGAATGGAGTGTCGGACTATTCGATTTATTGGGATAAAGAAACAAATATCCTGTTTGCTTTTCAAAAAACGGAAGGGGGAGCAGGTTCGCAGGATTTAGGCAATACGGAAATCGTACAGAAATGGTGGGACTATATGGCGGATATCATGGAAGTGAATCCGGACAATTCACCGGTATCCATTCCTTTGCCGGAAGTATTCCACATGGATTGAGTTTTCAGTAATTCTATCAGTCTGTAATTTTTTAGACGCGGATTACACGGATGACACAGATTTAAGAATAAAAAATCCGCGTCATTCGTGTAATCCGCGTCTAAAAATGGTAATAATTGCTCTTTAGCATATTCACTTCCTACTATTTAATGGAGGGTTTCTTTTATTATCTCAACTATCTTGATTATTTTTGTCCTACATTTATTATTAATCTTGGAATCTATATGACGCAAAGACACCTTTTAGTCTTCACTTTCCTTGTTAGCTTTGTACTGAATGCCTATAGTGCAATAGAGCTTCGTTCTACACAAATGAGAACTAGTGACGGTCTTCCCAACAACTCTATCCGATACATCTATCAGGATAGCAAAGGCTTTTTGTGGCTGGCTACCTTGAACGGATTAAGTCGTTATGATGGCAACTCTTTCCTGACCTTTCGTCCGGAAGCCGGAGATAAAGTGTCTTTGGTCGACAACCGGATTTACGATCTTACAGAAGATAAAGATGGCTTTTTATGGATTTCCACTACACCTGAACTATATAGCTGCTATGATTTGCAACGTGCCCGTTTTGTTGATTACACGGGTTGCGGCGAGTTAAGGCAGAATTACTCTACTGTATTTGTTACAGCCAACGGAGACGTATGGTTATCACATCAAGGCAATGGTTGCCGACGTATGGTGCATCAGAAAAACGGTGAAATGACATCCACCGTATTCAGGACAGAACGTGGAAACCTGCCGGACAACCGGGTGAAATTCGTGAATGAAGATGCCGGTGGACGTATCTGGATCGGCACTCAATGCGGATTGGTTTCTGTCTCCAACGGACAATATCGGATAGAAGACCGGTTGATTCATTTCACTTCTTCTCTGGCTTATAAGGATGACATGTATTTCCTTACGGCAGATGGAGATATTTATTATTACCATTCGGCTACGCAGAAGATGCAAAAGCTGGCTGCCCTTTCAACCGTTGCAGGGCAGACGTCACCTACCGGAAATTTCTTGTTGAAAGATAAATGGATGATTCTGACTACGACCGGAGTATATACATATAATTTTGCGACCGGAGAAGTAGCCGCTGACCCCCGTCTGAATATTAAAAAGGGCGAACTGATTCGCGACAACCACGGAGACTATTGGATATATAATCATACAGGACACCTCACCTATGTGGTTGCCGCAACCGGTGAAAGTAAAGATTTCCAGTTGATCCCTCAAGATAAGATCAGCTACATCGACTTCGAACGTTATCATATCGTACATGATTCCCGCGGAATCATCTGGATTTCTACCTATGGGAATGGGCTTTTTGCTTATAATACAGCTGAAGATAAACTGGAACATTTCGTTGCCAACATCAACGATCAAAGTCATATCAGTTCGGATTTCCTGCAATATGTCATGGAAGATCGTGCCGGTGGCATCTGGGTAGCTTCGGAATATTCGGGTTTATCCCGCATTTCAGTGTTGAATGAAGGAACTTCCCGCATCTATCCCGAGTCCCGTGAACTGTTCGACCGTTCGAATACCATCCGTATGTTGACCAAGATGTCTAATGGCGATATTTGGGTAGGTACGCGTAAAGGCGGACTTTATACCTTTGACGCAAATCTTCAGTCGAAAATGACGAATCAATATTTTCATTCCAATATTTATGCAATCGCTGAAGATCGCCAGGGACAAATGTGGACTGGAACCCGTGGTAATGGATTGAAGGTGGGAGATACCTGGTATTATAATACCCCGTCCGACCCGACTTCATTGTCGGATAATAACGTTTTTGCTATTTATCGCGATCGCAAAGACCGTATGTGGGTGGGTACATTCGGCGGAGGGCTCGAATTGGCTGAACCTACTTCTGACGGGAAATATAAATTTCGGCATTTCTTCCAGCAAACGTTCGGAATGAGGATGGTGCGTGTGATAGAAGAAGATGAAAACGGAATGGTCTGGGTAGGAACCAGTGAGGGGATTTGTATCTTTCATCCGGACTCACTGATTGCGGATGGTGATAATTATCATCTCTTCAGTTATACAAACGGAAAATTCTGCAGTAATGAAATCAAATGTATCTATCGTGATACGAAAGGACGTATGTGGATTGGTACTTCCGGTTCGGGACTGAACCTCTGTACGCCGCAGGACGGCTATCATTCATTGAAATATGAGCATTACGGAACTACCGAAGGGTTGGTCAATGATGTGATCCAGTCTGTTTTGGGAGATAGAAAAGGAAACCTTTGGGTAGCGACTGAATATGGAATTTCCAAGTTCACCCCGTCCACCCGTTCTTTTGAGAACTATTTCTTTTCTTCCTATACTTTAGGAAATGTGTATAGTGAGAATAGTGCCTGTATGCGTGAAGACGGGAAATTGCTTTTTGGTACAAACTATGGATTAATTGTGATCGACCCTGAAAAGATACAAGATAGTGAAACGTTTTCTCCGGTTGTTTTCACTGATTTGTACGTCAATGGGACCCAGATGAATCCGCAGATGGAGGATTCTCCTTTAAAACAGTCTCTTGCTTATTCGGATGAAATTACGCTGAAATATTTTCAAAACTCATTCCTGATAGATTTCTCCACTTTCGACTATTCGGATAGCGGACATACGAAATATATGTATTGGTTGGAAAACTACGACCAGGGATGGAGTGCTCCTTCTCCACTGAATTTCGCCTCCTTTAAGTACCTGAATCCGGGAACCTACATACTTCATGTCAAGTCCAGCAATGGATCGGGTATATGGAACGACAGTGAGACTACACTGAAGATCGTAGTCGTCCCACCGTTTTGGAAGACTAACTGGGCAATGTTGTGCTATGTTCTGTTATTGATGGTAGCCTTGTATTTTGCCTTCCGCATCGTCCGCAACTTTAATGGTTTGCGTAACCGTATTAACGTAGAGAAGCAACTGACTGAATATAAGCTGGTCTTCTTCACCAATATTTCTCATGAATTCCGTACGCCGCTTACTTTAATCCAGGGAGCTTTGGAGAAAATTCAGCGTGTCACGGATATTCCGCGCGAATTGATATATCCTCTGAAAACAATGGATAAGAGTACGCAACGTATGTTGAGACTCATCAACCAGTTATTGGAATTCAGAAAGATGCAGAATAATAAACTGGCGCTTTCTTTAGAGGAAACAGATGTCATCTCTTTCCTTTATGAAATATTTTTGAGTTTCGGCGACGTGGCGGAACAGAAGAATATGAACTTCCGTTTCTTGCCTTCGGTGCCATCTTATAAGATGTTTATTGATAAAGGTAATTTGGATAAGGTGACTTATAACCTGCTTTCAAATGCATTTAAATATACTCCTTCCAACGGAACGATTATTCTTTCGGTGAATGTGGACGAAGGGAAGCAAACATTGCAGATTCAGGTTTCGGATACGGGAGTGGGGATTCCTAAAGAGAAACAGAATGAATTGTTCAAGCGGTTTATGCAGAGTAATTTCTCCGGTGACAGTATTGGAGTCGGTCTGCATTTGAGCCACGAACTGGTGCAGGTGCATAAAGGTACGATTGAGTATAAAGACAATGAAGGTGGCGGTTCTGTATTTACCGTATGTATTCCGACAGATAAGACGGTGTATTCGGAGAAAGACTTCCTTGTTCCGGGCAACGTATTGCTGAAAGAGGCAGACGGTCACGCACATCATTTGTTACAGCTTTCGGAAGAGCTTCCTGACCCGGAAAAGATGGCTGCTCCTTTGAATAAACGGAAAGTGCTGATTATTGAAGATGATAATGATATTCGTGAGTTTCTACGGGAAGAAATCGGCGCATACTTTGAAGTGGAAGTGGCTGCCGATGGCACGTCCGGATTTGAAAAGGCCCGTACGTATGATGCCGACCTGATTATCTGTGATGTTCTGATGCCGGGAATGACCGGATTTGAAGTAACCAAGAAACTAAAAACAGATTTTGATACGAGTCATATTCCCATTATCCTTCTGACTGCGTTGAACTCACCGGAAAAGCATCTGGAAGGAATTGAGGCAGGTGCGGATGCATACATCGCAAAACCATTCAGCGTTAAACTGCTGTTGGCACGTGTATTCCGTTTGATCGAACAGCGTGATAAATTGCGTGAGAAGTTCTCCAACGAACCGGGTATTGTGCGACCGGCTATGTGTACTACCGACCGGGATAAAGAATTTGCAGACCGCTTGGCTGCCATTCTCGAACAGAATCTTGCCCGTCCGGAATTTTCTATTGACGAGTTTGCGCAGCTTATGAAGTTGGGACGAACCGTTTTTTATCGGAAATTGCGCGGCGTAACAGGATATTCGCCTAATGAATATTTGCGTGTGGTGCGAATGAAGAAAGCGGCGGAGTTGTTGCTGTCAGAAGATAATCTGACGGTTGCGGAAGTCTCTTACAAGGTAGGCATCAGTGATCCTTTTTATTTCAGTAAATGCTTTAAAGCACAGTTTGGGGTAGCACCATCGGTTTATCAGCGTGGTGTGAATAGTGAAGGAGATTCCATGTAGAACAGATTTTTATCCATTTCGCTTCCGGACCTTTATATTGAATAATAGTCCTTGTATTTGTGTACAATAGTCCATTGTACAATAGGGAAGGTAGACCTATCTTTGCAGGGTAAATAGTGTGTGACTATGGCTTTCATATTCATATCTTTAATCATTTAATAGAATCATGAAAACACTTTCTTTATTTATTCTGACTTCTTTCTTCTATATTTTGGGTATAAGTACCCTATCAGCTGCCAATTGGAAAGTTTACGTTGCCAAATATAAGCAGGACAAAACTTGTGCTATCACCTATACTTTTGATGATGGTTTGGCAGAACATTCCACAGTGGCTGCGCCGGAATTGGAAAAGCGTGGCTTTAGAGGAACCTTCTGGGTTTGCGGTTTTTATACGGAACAAGGGGCATCATCCAAGTTACCTCGAATGACTTGGGATGAACTAAAGCAAATGGCAAAGAACGGACATGAAATCTCCAATCATAGCTGGTCACATCAGAATGCGAAGCGTTTGACCTTGGAACAAGTGAAATCTGAAATAGAGAAGAATGATAGTGCGATTTTTGCCAATATAGGTGTGATGCCTGTCACTTATTGTTATCCATATAACTATAAGACAGATGAGATCGTTGCGCTGGCTTCTAAAAACAGAGTGGGAACACGTACCAAACAGATCTCGATTGGCGGAAAATCTACCCCTCAACGATTTGCCAAATGGCTGGATGATTTAATGACGAAAGAGGAGTGGGGAGTAGGTATGACGCATGGAATCAATTACGGATATGATGCTTTCAAGGAACCTTCTTTGTTTTGGGAACACTTGGACAAAGTGAAAAGTCTGGAAGATAAGATTTGGGTAGGTACGTTTCGTGAAGTGGCTGCTTATATAAGGGAGAGGGATGATATTCGATTAAACGTTTCCACACATAAGAGGGGATTGACGATCACTCCTGAAATGACATTGGACAAGAAAATATATACAGAACCATTAACCATGGTGCTTGTGGGAGAAGCAGTAGAAAAGGTGTCTGTGAAACAAGGTAAAAAGCAGCTTTCCGCACATATTTCCGGAGATAAAGTTCTTTTCGATTTCAATCCGTATGCAGGGAAAATTAAAGTAAGTTTCAACAATAAATAATCTAAGAATGTACATGAAAAATAAATTAGTACTATTACTCTTTTTCATATTGACAGGTGCTGTCAGTGTAAATGCTCAAAACTTGCCCGATCAAAAGGAAACATTGGAGGTCATGAAGAAAGTGAACGGTTACTTTATGAAAAAGTATGCCGATTATACTATCCCCAGTTTTTATGGTCGTGTACGTCCCAGTAATATCTGGACACGTGGCGTATATTATGAGGGGCTGATGGCACTCTATTCTATTTACCCTCGTGAGGATTATTATAAGTATGCCTACGATTGGGCTGATTTTCACAAATGGGGAATGAGAAACGGCAATACCACCCGTAACGCCGACGACCATTGCTGTGGACAAACGTATATCGACTTATATAATATTTGTCCGTCAGACCCGAACATGATCCGGAATATCAAAGCAAGTATCGATATGGTAGTGAACACCCCGCAGGTGAACGACTGGTGGTGGATTGACGCTGTACAGATGGCAATGCCTATTTTTGCTAAATTCGGAAAGATGACCGGGGAACAGAAGTACTACGACAAGATGTGGGATATGTACTATTATACACGCAGTCAGCACGATGAAACCGGTATGTTCAATCAGAAAGACGGTCTGTGGTGGCGCGATCAGGATTTTAATCCTCCCTATAAGGAGCCTAATGGAGAGGATTGCTATTGGAGTCGTGGAAACGGATGGGTATATGCTGCTTTGGTGCGTGTCTTGGATGAAATTCCCTCTGACGAAAAACACCGTCAGGACTATATCAATGATTTCCTGACCATGAGCAAGGCATTGAAGAAGTGTCAGCGTGAAGACGGTTTCTGGAATGTCAGCCTTCATGATCCTACGAACTTCGGAGGCAAAGAGACTTCCGGCACAGCACTGTTTGTTTACGGTATGGCTTGGGGAGTTCGTAACGGACTGCTCGACCGTAAAGAATATCTTCCCATCCTTTTAAGAGCGTGGAACGCTATGGTGAAAGATGCCGTACATCCGAACGGATTCCTGGGATATGTACAAGGTACGGGTAAGGAGCCCAAAGACGGTCAGCCGGTTACTTATAAGAGTGTGCCCGACTTTGAAGATTACGGTGTAGGTTGTTTCCTGCTTGCCGGAACGGAAGTGTACAAGCTGAAATAATAGAATAATATACACTTCTCCATGGGTAATTATACTCCGGTAGCCTTACTTCCTTTGAATGGATAATTGCCAAGGTATTTGCGTACAATCGTCCATTGTATACTTCAATAAGTACGTCTACATTTGCAGGAGTAAAAAACTAAAAAAACAATAACTTAAAATGAAGACATCAATGAAAAACATGTATTTAGCTGCTGCTATGGTAGTGTCATTAGCTTTTTCTGCTTGTAGTGACGAAGAGTCGGGAAAGGCGGATCGCGCTTATAAACCCATCGAAATTTTTGGAAATATCAATGAAGTGGTGAATAATGTACAGGAAACTCGTGCTGTCGGTGCGGCATGGGGCTCGGACGACCGTATTGGAGTGACTGTTGAAGCGGATGAGGATAATGCGACCGCTAATGCAGTGGATACCTATATTAATATCCAATATCGCAATGAAACCGGAGGTTCGTTCCGTGTTGTGAACGAAGGCTCAACAGACAATAATATCCGTTTGAAAGGAGAAGGTGAGTTTACTTTGAATGCTTATTATCCGTATCAGGGAGCGAATGGTACATTGCCGGGTACAGAAGGAGTGATTGCAAAAACAATCAGCGGAGCAGACCAGACAACCGACAAACAGCCACAAATAGACTTTCTATTTGCCCAGGCTACCGGAGTTCATGCAGAGTCTCCTGTTACCTTCGACTTCTCACATAAAATGACTAAAATCATATTGAAGTTTAAAGCAACCAACGGAGCTACATTAAATAATATGAAAGTCTATTTGAAAAGCCTGCAGTTAGAAGGCTCTTTTAATGTGACTACCGGTGAGGCTGTTGCCAAAAGCGGTGCTACTCCAAATTCAGAATTAAGCATGGATATTGCTAAACCGGCAGAAGGTGAAATGACTGCATCCATTATTTTATTCCCACAGGATATGCCGGAGAAAGTTTTGTTGGAAGTGAGAATGAATGATGAGACCTACACGCAATACATGCCTGTTCAGAATCTGGAGAGTGGACATGCCTATCCTTATAATGTGACCTTCGAAAATCCTGCAATGACAATTACCAAAGCGGAAATAGAAGACTGGATCGTAGAAGATGACAAAGACGTGACTGCTTCGGTTACTGAATAAACGACTGACAAGGATTCAAAAAAAGAACGATATGAAAAGAAATGAATGGTGGCTCGGCGGTTTATTGGCAGTAGCAGGTTTCTTCGGAGCTTGTACCAATGTAGCGGAAGACGAGTTTCAAAATAATAAATATCCGGTGGAATTACTGGCGGAAAAGTCTGCTATGACTTTCACGCGCAGCATCGGGGAGAAGACTGAATGGGATGGAGGAGAAGCAGTCTCCCTATACGATGGTTTCTCACAAAAGTTGTATGAGGTTTCTCAATCAGGAGAAATGAGTGCTAAAAATAATGATCCTCTTTATTGGTATACGACAACGGAAGAGGAGACTTTGTTTGCCTGGTATCCTTCTTCAGAAACTTTATTGACAGGGTGGATCGTAGCTTCCGATCAGACAGCTGAAGAGGCATATAAAAACTCGGATTTTCTTTATGCCTATGAGAAAATGAAGTTCCGTAGCGAACGTAAGCTTACATTCCACCACGGAACAGTGAAGTTGGTTATCAATGTGAAAGGTGACGGGGACACTGTATCGGAAGAAGATCTGAAAGATATGGTGTTTAGTGTGAATGCAGTCACAAAGGGGACTATGGCAGAAGGCAAATTACAGTCTGCTGTAGGAGTTGAAGCGGCAGTGATGAAACCTTATCTGTTGGAAAATGTCAGAGAAGGATACGCTTATTCTTTTCAATTGCTGATGATTCCGCAGGATATGTCCGGTAAATTATTCTTTAAAGTTGCGTTGAAAGACGGCAGGAATTTCGGTCATACGCCGGGCAATGGTGAAGGCATATTAGAAGGCGGACACCAATATACATACAATGTAGGAGTTGGTAAACCGGGATTGAAAGTGACAATAGAGAAAGATTCTGTTTTGTGGGATGGGGATGATGAAGAAGTTGAAGGAACTGACAGAGAGTAATATTCAAAATTTGAAGCGAAGATGAAACAATATAAACTAATGCAAGTAGCTTTGCTGACAATTCTGTTGTTCGGTTGGGCTGGTTGCTCTCAAAATGAAGAAGAAGTTCCGGGAGATGTATGGAACGGGATTGTACTGGATGTGACTGATACGGGAATGTTTAATAATGAACCGTCTACACGTACGGAAGACACGGGATTTGTGACGACTTTTACCCAAGGGGACCAGATTGGATTGTTTGCTGTGAAAGACGGAGTCATATTGGATGAGATTAATAATATGCCATTTACGTTCAATGGTTCAAGCTGGTCGGGTAAACCGATATTATATGATGACCGGTTGGCCGGAGTGACTTTCTATGCTTACTATCCTTATCAATCGGAAATGGCAGGGAAAACTGATCTGACAGGTGATGATTTTTTTGCTCCTTTGGTAACCGGTTGGGAGTTGACAACAGAACAGAGTGATCAGAAAGTGTATACAAAGCAGGATTTGATGACTTCAAATGCCACTGCATTGATTGGAGAGAATGGAAACTATACATTGAGTTTCCAGTTGACACACCGTATGAGCCTGCTTGTTGTGAAGTTGCCTTCCACACGGTATATTTTTACAGATGCAGAGGGGGTGGCAATGCCGGAAGAAACACCTTACATTGCCATGCCTGTCAATGTCGCTTTCTATCTTGACAATGTAAATGAAGGAACTAAAATCTCTCCTTATTATGACGCGAAGAAAGATGAATATCGTTTGCTAAGGAAACCGTCTTCAGAAAATCAGATTATCGGTCATTATAATGATAAGCAATGTACGTTTGATACGGCTGAAAAGATGAAAGAAGGAAAGTACAAACGTTTTATTGTCGATGGCGGATATAAAGAGGTGACTCATCATCTGCAGGTAGGTGATTTATATTATGCGGATGGCAGTGTTATTTCTGTAGAGGAAGAAACTCCTTCTTCTAAAAACTGTATTGGTGTAGTTTATTATGTTGGTAATCCGCAACCTTCTGCTCAATATGGTGATGTCAGCAATTACAAAATTACCTCGGAAATGGATGTTTTGAAAAGAGAATATCCTAGTTGCTGTCATGGTCTTGTATTGGCATTAGGACCTGATGTTGCGGATAGTTGGGGAGATGCAACTGCTTTTATGCATGAATGGTTCTTGACTTTTGATGCAAAGTCTCATTTTACCTCATTAAGTGGATATTATTTTGATAATGCAAAAGATAATGCAAAGAATATTGAAACTAGGTTTGGATTGGGATACAATAATGTGAGGGTAATTGAGGAGTATGTAAAGCTTAATATTGATAAAAGTGATTCTTATGTTGTGCTTCAACAAATAAGAGAATATCAGAATAAATATGATACTCCAAGTACGAGTACGAAGTGGTATTTGCCTTCAATTGGTGACTTTAATGGTCTAATTGCTACTAGCGCAAATAATTTACTTCCACTTCTGAATAAACAAATTGAAAAAGTAGGTGGTATTGGATTACAATCTAATAAGGAATATTGGACTAGTACTGAAAGAAGAAAAGAATTGACATATTATGCGATATATAATGGTAGTCGGTTTGAAACAAATAAGACAAAAAATAAGACGACAAAATATTTATATCGTTTTGGTCTTGCTTTTTAGTTTGATGTTTTGAGGAATTGCATATTAAAAGCATAAAGCAAAAAGGATTATGAAAAAAGTAGTTGTATCAATGATATTGGCGGTACTTGCATTAACATGCTATGCGCAGGTCTATAAATTCGATTTTACTTCCGATAAAAAGGTAAAAGAGGGATATACTAAAGTGACGCCCGAAACCTTGTTCAATGACGGACAAGGTTACGGATACGACTTTCAACCGGCATGGGATGGAAGAAGCGATCAGCCTTTTTTCTTCTCCGTCAATGTTCCCGATGGCAATTATAAAGTAACCGTCACCCTTGGCAGCAAGGATTCAGCCGGAAATACTACAGTACGTGCCGAGTCCCGCCGACTGTTTATTGAAAACCTTCCGACTAAAAAGGGTGAAATGATTACCGAGTCTTTTACCGTCAACAAACGGAACATGAAAATCAATGAAAGGGAGAAAGTTAAAATCAAGGCACGAGAAAAGAATAAACTGAACTGGGATGAAAAGCTGACGCTTGAATTTAATGGGGATGCTCCCCGCATCACTTCTCTGATCATTGAACGTGCAGATAAAGTGCCCACTATTTTTCTTTGTGGTAACTCCACCGTAGTGGATTATGATAATGAACCTTGGGCTGCCTGGGGACAAATGTTTCCGCGATGGTTCACCGATCAGGTGGCTATTGCCAATTATGCTGAATCCGGCGAATCTGCCAATACTTTTATCGGTGCCGGACGTTTGAAGAAAGCGCTGACACAAATGAAGAAAGGTGATTATCTTTTTATGGAGTTCGGGCATAACGATCAGAAGCAAAAAGGTCCCGGTAAAGGAGCATTTTATTCTTTCATGTATAATTTGAAGATTTATATTGATGAAGCACGTTCCAGAGGTGCACAACCTGTATTGGTAACGCCTACCCAGCGTCGTCGTTTTGATAAGAACGGTAAGATTGTAAACACTCACCTTGATTACCCTGACGCAATTCGTTGGTTGGCAACCAAAGAAAATGTACCTTTGATTGACTTGAACGAAATAAGTCGTACGCTTTATGAAGCAATGGGAGAAGATGCTTCCGAACATGCATTCGTTCATTATCCTATTAATACCTATCCGGGACAAACTAAGGAACTGAAAGATAATTCCCACTCCAATACTTTCGGTGCTTATGAGTTGGCAAAATGTATAATTGAAGGAATGAAGAAAGTCCGTTTGGACGCAGTGAAGTTTTTGAGGAAAGATTATAAAGGATTCAATCCGGAGCATCCTGATAAATTTGAAGATTTCAAATGGAGTCTTTGCCCGTTTACAGAGATAGAGAAACCGGATGGTAATTGATAACAGGAGGATTACTCCGGTATTTGATGAAAAACGTAGATTAAAATATAAAATAGAAGAGGAATGATGAAAAAAGTAATGGTATCAATGGCGTTGGCAGTACTTGCATTGGGAAGCCAGGCACAAGTTTTGAAGAATGATCTGTTGAAAGGTTATAAGGAAGGCGATACTTTGGAGAAAGCAGTTTATGGTGATAAACGGGCTCCTATTAAAGTGGATACCTGGTGTGGTGCATTTACTTCCACACCGGTTGAGGGAGTAACAAGCCCTACTGTCGGAAAGGCTTTGACTTATGCCGGATACAGTGAGACGGGACCATCTGTTAATTTTGGTTTTCCGCAAGGGGTGAAAGGTTCTCGTATCAGTGTATATTCTTTGGTAGAATCAGGAAAAGTATATTCCAAGGGAACTTATTATCTGACTTGTCTGGTGAACTTTGCTAAAGTCGGTTCAAGTAATCTGGCGGATATTCTGGCTACGAGTGCCAGTTATGTCGGTGGGGGAAATCGTGGCCAGGTATATGTCAGACGCGAAGGAAATGATAAAATCAAATTTGCTGTAGGCTTGATGAAAGAACGCAACGAGGCTCCTATGGTATATGATTATAATACAACGCATCTGTTGGTATTGAAAGTCGATTATGATAAGAATGAAGTTTCTTTATTTGTAGACCCGGAATTAAGTCAGAATGAACCGAAAGCAGACGCTGTAGTAGTTGGTGAAGAAGGGGCTTTGAAAGCAGGCCTGAAAGCAATCTCGTTGAGAAATCGCAGTGGTTTTAAAGGAAATATCGGTAACTTCCGTTTTGCTAAAAACTGGGAGGGAGTTATAGGAGAATAGTATCACATAAATTCTTGTATAAGAAAGGGGGATAAAGCCGAAGTACAGCTTTATCCCCCTTTTCTTATGTTGTGTTTAAACATTGTAATTTTATATGATGGAGATTCCTGTTTGTTTGGTATTGCTATATTTCAGTTCTGTCTACTATCAAAAATAACGTTTGTGTGATTAGTTAGTTGTAGCTAAGTAATTTCTATAATATATGCCAGTAGTTGAATGAGAGTAAAATGGTGCGGAAATGAACTAATGCTCTGTTACTATATATTAGCCAGCTTCTATTAAACGATTAATCATTATGACACTAATATTTTTTCGTATGACCTAGGTCAGATGATTATACGACGTTAGTCAGATGATTATCTAACCTTAGTCATATAATCATCTAACCTAGGTCATACGAAAGAAAAAATGCGATTAAAACTATAAAGACTCGGTTAGTAGAACACTAATTTAGTCGTAAGTTCCACTAAGCAATAGGAATGAAGCATAACGGTACGGGAATGAATGATAGTTTGTTTTCAACTACTGATTCGCATGATATATAAATGTATATTAAATTTTTAGTCCTTTAGGAAAGTCGTGATCTTTTAAAGATAAGGTCATTGTATAAGAAGGTCCTCCAAACTACTTCTGGAGGACCTTCATTACCAACCTTTGAATAAATTTATAGATCGTATTTTTAATTATGTCTTTTGCTTGGCTTTGCTCTATTTATACGCTGCATTTTGTTCATATAGACCTTCTTTTACTTTCATTTGGGCATCAGGGATAGGATATAGATAAGTGCCATCTTTTACACGAAGATATAAATTGTATGTTTCATCTCCTTCACCGGCGTATCGTTTAAACATCTCCTGCAATAGTGGCTTAAATCGTCCTTGACGTACGATATCATGCCAACGGATGCCTTCACTAGCCAATTCTCTACGACGTTCTATATCAACTGAATCTGCAAAATTTGCAGGGGTTATGTTTTCGTCTAATGCAGGTAGCCCGGCTCTTGTACGTATTCTATCAACATATTCTTTGCCTTCGGTAGGACCCGTTATTTCGGCATACATGAGCATAACATCTTCCAGACGAATCAGGGGATAATTGGTTGGGAAATAATTACGGTCTACTATTTGACTACTGATATCTGAATAACCTAATTCTTTTCGTTTTACGTTGTGCTCGAATAGTTTTACGTAAAAGTCTTCTCCGGTATAAGGTCTTCCATCCTCATCTACCATATTACCGGTTTCGATAGTACCATGACAACGTTGATCAATAAATTCGTCATTTTCGTCTTTTTGTGTGAGGATTTTATCTAATGATTTTTCACAGTACACAGTATTTCCCAATAATTTGACAGCTGTATAGACTGGTGAAACTGATGGGACGGACGCTGGTACCATTGGATTGCCATAACCATTAGCGGCCATGTATTGAATTTCAAAAATATGGTATTTATTGTCGTTTTCGCTAATCCACATTTTATTCCATTCATCCATGTCTTTGGCCCAAAATTTGTGATTGTTTGCATCAGAATAATCAATAACTTCCTTAAATAATTCTTTAGCCAAATCTTTTTTAGACTCGTCCTGAATGGGGAAACCTGCCATAGTTAAATAAACTCGTCCTAGTAATGATTGAGCAGCAGATAAGGTAGCCCGTCCTGCAGAAGCGGATTTTCCTGCATAGTTTAAAGGTTCATTCATTAAAGAATTTATAGCATCTTGTAGGTCAGGAATAATTGCATTTTCATAGACTTCAACCGTTTCAGATTGTTTGATTGTCATTGCTTTCTCGATTGATATTGGTTCCAATACGACAGGAATTCGACCAAAATAGCGTACCAATTCAAAATAAGCCAGACCTCTTAGAAATTTAGCTTCACCGATAAATTGTTTTTTTACATTGTCTAAATCAGCAGAGAATTCTACCTGATCAACTTTAGATAGAAAAAGATTAGCTCGTGCTATGATTTCATATAAATCGTTCCAGGCATTGGAGATGGTTGAAATAGTGGTAATGTTTGAGTTAAAGCAGGCGATATCTACATAATCACGTTGTTTGCCTAATTTATAAGGTACCCATACGTTATCCGAACGTATTTCTGACATCATCCATGAATATTCCGATAGTGGCATCAGGCCATTATAAATACCTATAATAGCTTGTTCTAATTGTGACGGGGTTTGATAAAAATTCTCACTGGTACGGGTATCTACAGGTGTAACATCCAGCCAGTCATTGCAGGAAGAAAAAAACAAACCTAAACATATTGCACTACTTGTGATATATTGATATAGTTTCATAAGATTAATAATTAGAATGTAACATTAACTCCTAAAGAAATCACTCTAGCTTGTGGATAAGCTCCGTAATCATAGTCGCCGGATGAGCCGTTACTGGATTCGGGAGAGAATCCACCGTCATATTTGTCCCACATGATAAGATTTTCTGCAGTAACGTAAACGCGTGCATTTTGTACTATTTTTTTTAATGGTAATTTATATCCTAATGTTATATTTTTTATTTTAATAAAATCTGAACTGTACAACCAGCGTGTATCATATAATTGACCTGTATTTGAATTACCAATTCCAGGTGTTTTGCCGTCTCCTGGCTCTTCTTCCGATCTCCACATATTTTTCCAGCGGGATAATACATTGATACTTACTCCCATACCTGGCCTGTCCATGGCACGACCTAGCAAACCGTAAACTTTGCCACCTGTCTGCCCGGTTATGAGGATGGATAAATCAAAGTTTTTGTATTTAAAAGTATTTGTCATACCAAAGGTGAAATCGGGGTCAGGTTTGCCAACTAATGTGCGGTCGTTATCATTGATATATCCGTTGCCATCCGCATCACGAAAACGTACGTCTCCTACAACAGTTTGCTGCATAACAGGATATTTTTTTAAGTCTTCTTGTTTCTGATAAACCCCGACAGCATCATATAAATAGAAAGATTTGACAGGCTGGCCGACCATGAAAATCTGTGTGTTTTCAAATCCTGTAAAATATGAGCTGTTATCATCTCCTAAACTGATTACCTTGTTTTCATTGTAGCCAATGTTGAATGAAGTATTCCACTTTAACTTTCCGACGAGATTTTTAGTGTGGAGTTCGATCTCAAATCCTTTGTTTCTGATAGAACCAATGTTACCCCATGCTTTTGTAAAACCTAATAAGGCTGGAACGTTTACTTTATACAATAGATCCTTAGTCGTTTTTATATAATAGTCGGCAGATATAAAAATACGATTCTTGAATAATCCCATATCGAAAGCGATGTTCCAACTATCTGTCTTTTCCCAGCCCAATTCCTGATTGGCCAATGAAATAGGGGCAAATCCATTGATGATACTACCGGATGTATAATTCGCATTATCTAAGACAGCAAGTGAAGCGTTGGATGGTATAGAGTTATTTCCATTCATCCCCCAACTGGCACGTATCTTTAGTGAATTAACAATGAAATCTTTAGACCAGAAGTTTTCATTTGAAATTCGATATGCAGCGGAAATTGCAGGGAAAATTCCCCAACGGCTGTTTTTTCCAAAGCGGGAAGAACCATCCCGGCGGATACTTGCTGTTAATAAATATCGGTCGTCATATTCATATTGTACACGCCCAAAATAAGATAATAAACGAGAAGGGGTGGATAGATTGGCTGCTGCTTTTTGCATTACTACGTCCTGCATGTCGAAAACTTCTAATGCATTGTCAGGAAACTGTTTGGCTGATAGGTTACTTGAAGAACCGTTTGAACTTTCCATTGAATAACCAGCCATTCCACTTACTGTATGTTTAGCAAATGTTTTGTTGTATTTTAATAATGCTTGTAGCAGGAACTTATGGCTTCGATTGTCTGAACGGCTACCGGTTGTTTCATAACCTTCTCCGTTACTCCATTTGGATGTAATATTACTAGGTTTGAAATTACGGCTTTGGCTACTGTTGAAGTTGTAAGAGCCAGTTAGCTCTGCCGATACACCATTCCAAATGTCTGCTTTAACGTAAGCAGAAGTACTAAAACGGGCATTTTCAGAATCTCTTACCGTTTGTTCCATGTTAGCAATCGGACTTACTTTGCTAGAACTAGTCCAGGCATAAGGCGGGTGACCTTCGGCACCGGTGTATAATCCTGAAGTTGGTTCTACTATCGGGCACATGGTAAGCATGTTGTTTGCTTGTTGGTCTTTGCCATCAACACGCCCACCTTCACTCCATGTTGCACTAGGGGCTAGGTTGAACCCAACTGTGATGCGGTTTAATATTTTAGATTCTATATTGGCACGCAAAGTTAAACGCTTGTATCCGCTAGTGATGGCAATTCCTTGTTGATCTACGTATCCCAGAGATACGCGGTATTTGGTGTTATTTCTTCCACTGGAGATGGATAACTGATAATTTTGTAGAGGTGCCAGGCGGAAAAACTCATCTTGCCAGTCAACTAGTAACAAACCGCCGTAGTTTGGTTGTGTCCAACGGTCATCATTGACATAATTATAGTTCATTTTTCCTATCAGTTTTATACGGGTTGCCATATCGTCGTTTGCTGTCGCCCCTATGCTAGCGTATTTTTCCAAATATCTTTGGTTATTGTATGAAGTACGAAAATCAATCCATTCTTCCGGAGAAAGTACATCAAGTTTTCTTTCCAATGATTGAACTCCATATGAAGCTTGAAACTGTACCCTTACTTTGGAGTCTTGAGTTGCCTGTTTGGTGGTGATAAGTACTACACCATTTGCGCCGCGTGAACCATAGATGGCAGAAGATGAAGCATCTTTGAGCACTTCAATGGAATGGATATCGCCAGGATTAATGCTACCTAAGTCGTCTGCTGGTATTCCATCGATCACATAAAGCGGGTCTGAACTGGCGTTGATAGAAGCCGCTCCACGAATACGGATTTGCAATTCTGAACCAGGTTCACCTGTAGTAGTCCGTACCTCTACTCCTGCCAGTTGGCCTTGTAAGGCAGATGCGATGTTTGTTGTGGCCCGGTCTTCCAGACTTTCTGCATCTATTTTGGCTATAGCTCCGGTGATATTTCCTTTTTTGGCGGTGCCGTAGCCAATGGATACAACTTCGTCTAATAAGATAGATGACTCATCCAACTTTATGTGAAGAGGTTTGTCGGTTATAGAGACTGTTTTACTATTAAAACCGATGAAAGAAATTTCTAACTCTCTAACACTTTTCGGGAGTGACAGAATGAATTTTCCGTCTAAGTCTGTAATAGTCCCTTTGTTGGCTCCTTTCGCCTTGACGTTAGCACCGATTATCGGTTCATCTTTATCATCGACTACAACACCAGTCACTGTTCGTTCTTGTGCAAACGACATTGCTGAATGTAGTAACGCTATGAGAAGAAAAAATAGTATTTTCTTTCCCCAACTGCATTTTTCATACAAAATGTTTTTCATGTTGATATATCTAAGTGATTAAATTAGTAAATAATAGAAGATGTAGACAGACTTGGATTTGTCTTGCTTCTTCTGCAAAGAAAGTGCATTGGAAGAATTCCTGTCCAAATATTCGTACGGAAAAGATGTAATTTTATACAAATTGCCGAAATTCTGTTAATATTGGTATGCGATGTCTCCAAAATATTTTAATATATGGTTCCTTATTGTTGTTCTTTGATTTGTTCGTACATCTTTTTACCTAAATATTCAGAGGAAATCTGATTAAAATGTAGGCGGTCACCAAGCAACTCTGCATCTGACATATCTATCAGATAGATGTTTGAATCTTCTTTGGCAAGACGTTTCATTGCAGCCTCCACTTCATTATTGTATCGTTTGTTTTTCTTGGCTACTGTGCCGAAGATGAACGGAAGTTTAGAATAATCCTTTCCTGTCTTTTTACAGAGGTGATTACGTACATACGCGATTACTGCTTTTAGGTTTCCGTAATATTTGTCTCCATTGGTACAGTCACTTTCTCCTTGATGCCACAAGAATGCATCAATTTGATAACCGTTCTTCAATTTAGATAACGTATTGTTGATGCAGCCGTCTATGTTGTTGATAAAAGAAAGGAGTAATGAACGTCCTTTTTCACAGGTTGCTGTGTTGTGTGATAGCCATTCGGGATTTGCCGACCAATGAACCGATTTCTCCGAATTTGTAGAAGGCTCGATGGAAGTTCCACCAATAGCCCATTTAATAACATAGAAAGGTTCTTGCCACAACTGTTCCAGCCAATAATAGGTGACAGCATCATATCCCCATGTGTTGGGTTTAGCCCTTCTTTTACTTTTAGGCCAATAAGGACGAAATTTTCCGTCTATACGATTTTGTGCAATCTTGCAATATTTGTAAGCACCTGTAGTGAAAGATGTGTCCGTTGCCATAGCTTTGATGTATTCTGGCAAACGGTCGTTAGGAACTCGACCATCGGTATTTGATTGTCCGGCGGTGATAATTACGTGTGCGGGATTATTATTGCTTGCGTAGCAGTTGCAACTGAATGCAAACATTAAAATAATAAAAATGTTTTTCATCTTGGAAATATTATTAGGATAGTTTATGCAATAAAAAGTCCTTCAGAACGGCGATAATAAACGTGAGAAGGACTTTTTATCAAAAACAAACAATCTTCTACTAATTCTAATACCTATTGAAAGTCAAATCAGTTAATTGACTCAAGGAACTCGACTTCTACAATTCTAAGAGTATTTTTACTTTTACTTTTTTCCAGTTCCATTTCGTTTGCCACTTTAGCTTTTACTTCTGTGATTTCTCCAAAGGCGTCATTGTCACTGGTGTTGCCTTTCAGTCGGATTGTGATTGTACTTGCTTTTACAGGATTGTCGATATTTAGATGGACATATCCTAGACTTTTGTCCGTATTTCCACTCCATATCAATTTGTTTCCGGCAAATACTTCTAAAGGATAACTACGAGTACGCCATCCTTGTAATTTCAAGCAAACATCATCTATTTCAGCTTCTCTTTCGAGTGTATAAGTTATCCATGCAGTACTAAGTTTACCATCGTTTTTCCATTCGCTCAATTCGTTGTCATCGAAGCTATTTTTAGCTTCTTCATGATTGAATCCTGCTTTTGCGGAGATAATCTGTATTCCCTTTTTCGTATCTTTGTAAGATGGGGTAGAAGGAGTTGCTCCTTTATCTAACTTACCTTTCAAGGTGGTTTGCGGGAGATAAGTGCTTAAACCTGCATTTATTTTTACCGGAACCGTCTCCAATGTAAGAGTTTCGGTTGGAAGTCCCTCTGCTTTTGCTGTCAAAACAATTTTTCCGGCAATGGTTGTACTACGGATAAGAGCGCGGTTGATACCGCATTCTACTGGTAGGTTCGTATCGAGGATATGATTGTTTTTTCCTTGAGCGATACCTCCTCGCCATTCAGCGTTGCCTTTCAGTGTGAATTGTATTGTACGATTGTCTAGCGGACAACGTTTTCCGTTGTTATCTACTACCTCCACTTGTATCAATGCCATGTCTGCACCGTCGGCATGGAAGCCTTCGGGATTCTGTATGGCGGTAAGCTTTAACTTTGCGGGTTCACCTACTGTGCTTATCATGTAGCGACTGACTTCTTTTCCACCTTTGTCGTAGCTGACAGCTTCCAATTTCCCCGGTTGATAAGAAACTTTGTCAAAAGTAAAGAGGAAGTTGTATTCACGTTTTCCTTTTCCAAGGGATTGGCCATTTAAGAAAAGCTCCACATTTTCTCCGTTGGAGACTACGTATATGGGTTTAACTGTGTTTTTAGGATAGTTCCAATGGCCGATAATGTAAGTCTGGAATTTATCTGTATCCACCCAACCATTCCACATAACTTGATGAGCATAGAAGCCATCTTTTTCGATGCGCATTGGATCTGTCACACCACTGCGGCGGTAATTTTCGGCTCCACGATGATGAGTATTACTATCGGAGAAGATTATTTTTGCTCCACCGGAGTTTACCCTGGTTCCTGTTCCGGGACGTTCACGCCAATAGTCGTACCAACGACGGACAAGTTCAACGGAAAATTCATCTTGATTATGATTATAACTAGTTGCTGGTTGATTACGGTGGAGCGGTCCGTCTCCTTCTTTATGAAAAGGATAACTATACTCATCCCAATATTTACGCAATCCTTCATCACGACAATATTCAGTAGCCCACATCGGGTGGTGCATACTCTTATTGATATATAACATTTCACCTCCGTACTCTGCTTCACGAATATCCAGCATTTCGCGTGAGCCGATAGCACGTCCGCCGAAAGGGTCATATTTATCACGAATAGCTTTCATTTCTATCATGTGTTCACGACTGATGGATTCATTTCCACACTCATAAAAAAGAATACTTGGATTGTTGCGATTATAGATAATTGCGTCACGCATTAGTTCGACACGTTGTTCCCATTGACGTCCTTCACGGTCTTTTTCAGAGTCTCCCGCAGGCATTGCCTGTATCAGTCCTACACGGTCACATGATTCAACGTCTTGTTTCCAGGGTGTAATGTGCATCCAACGAACTAAATTGCCGTTACTTTTTACCATTAAATCATTTGAATAATCACTAAGCCATGCTGGTATGGACATACCTACAGCAGGCCATTCGTTGCTAGTGCGTTGTGCATAACCTTTCATTTGGATAATACGATCGTTCAACCATATTTTTCCCTCTGCGAAACGGGTTTTTCGGAATCCGGTACGTGTACTTACTTCGTCGAATATTTGATTATTCTCATCTTTCAAAGCGGTTTTGACTGTGTATAAGTAGCCGTAACCCCAACTCCAGAAATGAAGGTTATCAATAGGGGTGGAAGCTTTTATTATTTTTGTTTCTCCGGTCTTCAAAGTTATTTTGTCCCCTTGAAAGCTTTTTATCAATCTACCGTCAGCATCTAATACGGTTACCTGATAGCTGAACTGGCGAGATTCTTGACTGTCGTTTCTGACTTCCGATTCAGCGTGAATAGTAGCTTTACGTCTTTTTATATCAATATCTTTAGCATAAATATAAACTCCTGTTGTTTTCAGGTTACTGTATAAAGGAAGAGTTTGGTATACATTGTCAGTAACATAGAGAAAAACGTTTTTAGGAATGCCACCATAATTTGCATTGAAATTTCGGTCGTTCCACTGAAATCTTGATTTTGTTGCTGCTTCTCTATAAGTCCAGCTATTATCTGTGCGTACTGCAATCAAGTTTTCTCCTTGTTTAATGTATGGAGTTAGGTCGAAACCTACTGCCATGACTCCATTCTCATGTTTTCCCAAATGATATCCGTTGATATAAAAATCACCACCTTGGCGTACGCCTTCAAATTCTATAAAAACTTTTTGATTGCTTTTTAAATCAGGCAGTTGAAATCTCTTACGATACCAAGATATGGTATCTGTAAGGTCTTCAATAGATACCTTAAATGCTTCATCTTCATTAAAAGCATGAGGTAAAGTTACTTGTTTCCATTGGCTGTCGTCAAATTTAGCATTTTTAGCTTTGGGAAAGTCGCCTATTTGCAATTTCCATTCACTGTTGAAATTGTATTTTTTGCGTTCGGATGCTTGTCCGTTGATGACAGACAGTGCAGTCAGCAGAAATACGAAAAGAAATAATTTGTGTTTCATGATAATCAATTAAATTGTTTTGCTGCAAAGAAAGTGTATTGAAAGAAGATACACCCGGTATTAAAGTACGGAAATAATGTAATTTTTATCTTTTGATGGAAAAGTGTGACCGATGTTTGTACATGATTTCAGATAATAGTACACATAACCCCATTGGCAGAGAGAATGTGTACTATAATCAGTCAGTTATCATGTATCCTGTTTAAGCATTCGTTTCTCCTTTTTCTTCAGCGGGTTGCTCCGTGTTTCCTGCTGTGGTATTGGAAGCCGGAGCTTTACCACCGTTCTTCTGATAAACAGAAGGGGCTATTCCGAATTGATTCTTGAAGCATTTGCTGAAATAATAGGGATCGTTGATACCTACTTTGTAGGAAATCTCGGAAACAGTCAGGTCTTCGGTTAACAATAATTCCGCAGCTTTCTTCAAACGAATGACACGCAGGTATTCATTGGGAGAGTATCCGGTGACACCACGTACTTTCTTGTAGAATACGGTACGTCCCAATCCCATCAGGTTGGCATAGTCATCTACGGAAAATTCTGTTTCCACCATGTGTTCGTTCAGCATTTCATTCAGTTTTGCCAGGAATTTGCTGTCCTTGTTGTTCGTACAGATAGCCGCATGAACCATTCCCGGTTCGTTGGAGAATTTTTCACGCAGTTTGTCCCGCTGTTCGATCAGTTTGGAGATTCTGGCCAGTAATAAGGAGATGCTGAACGGTTTGGTGATATAAGCATCCGCGCCGGATTCGATACCTTCCAGATATTTTTCTTCCATATTGAGGGCGGTTAGCAGAATGATGGGAATGTGGCTGGTGGCAAATTCATTCTTTAATTTCTTGGTCACTTCGAATCCCGTCATACCCGGCATTAATACGTCGCAGATAATCAGATCTGCATCATAAGTTTGTGCACGTTCGAAGCCACTGATACCGTCCGCTTCTGCTACCACTTCGAAGTAATGGCCGATCTCTTCTTTCAGGAATTCGCGGACATCATTATCATCTTCAATGATTAATATTTTCCGCTTGTTCAACGGTACGGGAGGTGCTGCCTGTTCGTCCGTATTTTCGTCTGTGACAAACTCTTTATGGCGTTGTTCCTCTTCTTCAATCAATAACTGGTTAGGAACGAGGAAATCTTTTTCTTCATAAACACTGGCATCCGTTGGTAGTTCGACGGTGAAGATGGAACCGCCGTCTTCATTCTCATTATAAGAAATCGTCCCTTTATGTATATTGACCAGACCGTATGTGAGATGAAGTCCGACACCTACACTGCTGTGTGAGAAGCTGCTTTGCATAAAGCGTTTGAACAGTTCGGCACGCTTCTCTTTCGGGATGCCCAGTCCTGTGTCGATCACTTGTATGCAGAGTTGTTTCTTCTGTTCCTGTACGTCTACTTTGAATATAATCTTTCCGTTGGAAGGAGTATATTTAAAAGCGTTGGAGAGCAGGTTATAGATCACTTTATCAAGATTTCCTTTATCCACAGGCATCTTGTAAGAGTTCTGTGAAGGCTCGAAACGGAAATCCATGTTTTTGGATTCGCTGACATCCTTGAAACTAAGGAATATTTCATAGCAGAAAGCGACAACATCCGTTTCCTCCAGGGAGAGGGCGAGTTTGTTTTTCTGCATTTTCCGGAATTCCAGTAGTTGGTTGATAAGCCTCAACATTCGTTTCGTGCTCTTGTCCATGATCTTCAGGGAGTGTTGCATATCCTTGGAGTGGTTTCCCATGTTGACAATTCTTTCCAAAGCACCTTGAATCAGTGTCAACGGAGTGCGGAATTCATGAGAGATGTTGGTAAAGAATTCCAGTTTATACTCCGTCAGCTGGTTTTCTACGGCGATACGGTTACGCAGCGCATTGAAATTTCTGATAATACGGAAACTGAAGTAACCCGCTATGGCTATCAGAATGGCATAGATCAGGTAAGCCCATCCGGTTTTCCAGAAAGGAGGAGCTATGACGATTTCCATCACATTTTCTTCTCCCCAGATACCGGCGGCGTTGCAGGCTTTCACATGCAGTTCATATTTGCCCGGAGGCAGATTCCGGTAAGTGGCAAAGTTCAGGCTGGAGGGTGAACTCCATTCCGTATCGTATGGAGGAAGACTGTAAGAGTATTTGGATACCCCGTCCAGATAGTTGAAGGTAGAGAAAGAGATCGTGAGTGAACTTTGATAATATTTCAGGTTCAGTTCGTTGATGTAGGGCATCGCTTCCTGTAAAGGCGAATCCTCCACTCCCGGAAGCATGTGCGCACCGTTGATTTGAAGTCCGGTGAAGATAACGGAGGCAGGCTTGTCTAACGTCTCTATCTTGTTGGCATCCAGTACTACCAGGCCATAGTTTGTTCCGAACAATAATTTGCCGTCATTGCTGACGCAAGCGGTGTTTTCACTATATACATTTCCTAAAGTGTAGGAAGAGAAAAAGTAATTCTCTATCTGTTTGGTGGCCGGGGTGAAACGGGAGATGCCATATTCGGTTGCAATCCACATTTTATGGTCCTTATCCTGAACGATGGACTGGACGACTGCATTGGATAATCCGTCTTTTATATCATAGCAATCGAAAGTCAGGTGTTGATAGCTGTCTCCCGGGTGGCAGACTGCGAATCCGGCCCCGGAAGTACCAATCCACATATTACCTTTATCATCGTTCATCAAACAACGGATCTCGTTGCTGGGGAATGTGCCGTTGGCATGATTGTAAATCACGTAATTCTTGGGTGATGCAATCAGTGAATCCGGATGGAAGATATAAATACCGTTGTTGGTGCCTACCCACATGCGTCCGTTCTTGTCCTCTTCGATGACACGGATCCGTTTTTCGCCGTAGTTGTCTTGTAAGAAGTGCTTAAACTGGTAACCGTCGGCAGTCTTAACTGCCAAATTCAATCCTCCACCGAAAGTGCCCAGCCACATACGTCCTTTTCTATCGCGATAAATGGAGTAAACTTGGTCGTTGGATAGAGAGTTAGGGTTCCTGAGGTCATTCTTATACCATTTGTTTGCGCCGATGCGAAGGCCGATTCCTCTCATTCCCAGCCATAAGTTGCCTTCCTGATCTTCGTTCATGCTGTAAACGTTATGGGTGAAGTCTTCTTGGCGGATCACTTTGGTCAGGGCAGAGTTGTATTCGTAAAGGCTACCCATGCGGTTGGCCATGTAGATATTGCCGTTTTGAGTCTGGAAGAGCATACGGATGGTATTCGAGCGGTCGGAACTGTTTTCACCGCTGGGATGAATACGTTGTGTCCCTTTGTTCAGAATTTCCAAATGAGATAAACCCGAGAATTCAGAGCTTACCCAGATACCTCCGGAAAGGTCTTCCATTACAAATTGAAGATAGTTGGAGTTGATGTGGCTGGATTGATTGACTTCGAATGTGAAGTGTTGCAGGTTGCCCGTCGATAACTCATAAGCGTAAAGCCCGTTGCCGTAGGTCGATATCCAGAGAATGTCCCGTGAGTCGTGTACGATGCTGTAACGTTCCACATCGATGTAACCGATATGTTTGGAGGAAAGGAACTGGAAAGGCTTGATTTTGCCGGTGGTTAGGTCGACGTACCATAAATTGCCCGTATAGTTATGTACCCATACATTTTTCTTATTGTCCCTGGTGACAGCGCCATTTTTGATATTCAGTTCCGAGTAACGACTTAGTTTACCGGTCGGAATATCCAGTATATAGCTGCCGTTGACGGTAAACAATACCCATTTATCCTGCAAGAGGAAGTTGCCTGTGACGTGGCCTGTATCATCAAAGCCTTCTGCTAACGACGCAACCTTTTCCAGCTTGTCCGCGGAATAGGTATGACGGTAGATTTCATTTTTATCGGTAATGATACAAGTGTATTTATCATAAGAAATGATGTGTTCCCAGTTCTGTTGTTGCGGGTCAAGATTGTTCGTTTTACCATTCTGATACTTCAATAACCCTTTGTCCGTACCAATCCAGACTTCTCCTTTTGCACTTTCCAAAACGAATTGTACTTTATCGGAAGGCAGATTGCCTGATTTCTCTTTATACGCCTGCGATGAAAATTTGCAGTCCTGATAAACGACTCTGCGGCAACCGTTTTGATTATGCCATAACCAAATAGAGTTGTCGGAAAGGATAATGAATTTGGAATAGTTTTCCTTGTATTCCCCATTTCCGGTGAAATCCACAAAACAGCCATGACGTAAATCATAGCAACTGATAAAAGAAGAAATTGTTGAAATCCACATGAAGCCGTTCGGGTCTTCTTCCATGCTTCGGATACGGGAATCGGCTAATGAGAGTGGGTTATTTATATCCGGATAGATATTGACGAAAGAATTGCCGTCATAATAACTTAATCCGTTGAGAGTTCCCAGCCAGATAAATCCTTTACTATCCTGCATCATATAGCGGGTCGAATTATTTGCTAATCCATCTCCGGTAGTCAGTTTATTGGAGCGAATTTCCACGGAGGCCGACAGTGGATAGAGATAAAGCAATAAAAGCGATAATATAAGGAATGTATTCTTCTTCATAGTGGATTTATATGTGTTATATGCAGGCAAAGATAGTTATTTCTTTGGATTTTAAACAAATCTGCCCTTCGTATAGTAAAATACCAAGGGCAAGAGATGTGTATTTGTGGTTGGCGCTGATACTTTTAGTATAACACTTACTTGAATTGATATCCTCTGAAAGTACCTTTCATCTTTATAAGGTCCGGTCCGAAATAGAATCCCGGTTGTGTTGGCTGGTTATAGCCTACATTTTGGGTAGCGATACTGATTCTGTATATCGGTTCTTCAAGGAAGGTGTGGAATCTGTATTCGGTCGGGATAGTCGATACGTAGAGCCGGAGAGAAGCGTTGTCCTCGGAGCGTACGAGTACTTCTTCCCGCCAGTCGCCTATAATGTCACCTTGGAGACAAGGATTCGATTTCGTTCCATTGTTGAAAAGAGTTCCTGTGAATTTGACAAGCGGAACAAACTTTTTGTTTTCCCAGTCGTATTTAATAATCATGTTTCTATCCAATAGTTCGCGTAATAGGTCTCCATCCCACCAGACAGCCATATTGGTCGGCATATTTCTCATTTTAGGGGCTATGATTTCTCCTTTTACGTTTCGAATTCCTTGTGAATCTCCTGACCACATTTCCACACCCGGATGAGTCGGGTCAATGTCGGCGGCCATACAACGTCCTACATCGGTATTGCTTTTTAGCTGAAACAACACTTCTCCCGTTGCAGCATCTCTATAAGTGGAGCCGTCACGTTTGTTTTCATGGCAGTCCCACACTTGCAGACCTTTTCGTGAAGGGTCAAAATGTGTCAGGTGGATGGCGTCTCCATGTCCCATTCGGGTAGAATAAAGTCCTTTGCCGTTGTGGTCGATAGCACAGGAACCGTAAATGATTTCGTCGCATCCGTCACCATCCACATCGCCTACACGCAGATTGTGGTTTCCTTGTCCGGCGTACTGCTCACATCCGGGATGGTTGCTGTCGAATACCCAACGGTTCTTCAGTTCTTTTCCGTTCCAGTCGAAGGCAGCCAGAACAGTACGCGTGTAGTAGCCTCGGCACATGACAACACTTGGGTGTACTCCGTCAAGATAGGCTACACAAGCCAGGAAGCGGTCGCTTCGGTTACCTTTTGCGTCTCCCCAGTCGGCAACGTTGCCGCGGGCAGGGATATAGTCGATGGTATGTAAGGCTTCACCGGTGTCTCCTGAAAAAACAGTCAGGTATTCTTTGCCTTTCAGAATACGTCCTTGCTTCATTATCTGATTTCTGCTGGGATCGAAAGTTCCCTCTTCGCGATAGTCTGCATTTGCATCTCCTATCACTTTCCCTTTGCTGTCTATTGTTCCGTCGGCAGTCCGCATCACTACTTCCGCTTTGCCGTCACCATCCAGATCGTACACCATGAATTGAGTATAATGAGCTCCTGCACGTATGTTTTTACCCAAGTTGATGCGCCATAGCTGTTCTCCGTTCATTCGGTAACAATCAATATATACTTCACCTGTATAGCCTTCGTGTGAGTTGTCGTGTGAATTGCTGGGGTCCCATTTGAGGATAATTTCGTATTCGCCGTCACCGTCTACGTCACCGATGGAAGCATCATTGGGACTGTACGTGTAGGTATCACCTGCCGGACTTATTCCGTCTGCCGGTTTTTGCAGGGGAATTTCCAGATAGCCGAGAGGCGCGTTTTCCGGGAGTGTGTATGTACCGTCAATATGATGCGTCTCCTTGCCTTTTAGAACAGGACGCACTTCGTAAACAGCCGTTTTCTGACTGTTATTCTTATCACGGAACAGGGTGCTGACTGTGATGGGAGTGTCTGTCAGTTTCTTTCCGTCTCTGTACACATTGAAACCGGTCTGTATCGGATCGGAAGAAAGATACCTCCACGAAACGATTACTTCTGAAGGGTTTTCGCGAATGGCAACTACGCCGCGGTTTAGTTTCTCCCGTTGTAACTTTGAGTAGTTATAACCAGGTTGTGCTGTCATTGTTGCAACAGGCAGTAACATGAATATGCACAATAGATAAATTGCAATTCTTCTCATATTTGTTTCATCGGTTTGGACCTTATTATATTTATTCACTCGCAAAATTACTCCTTTTTTGAATGTATGAAATGGAGAAATGTACAAAGACTATATACAATTGTGCACCCTTTCAAATTAATTATCCGTATGATATAATATTCTATCTTTTGCGTACATCCGTCCATTACCTCTTTGATGATATGCGATAATTTTGCAACATGAACTAAAAGAAGTAATTATGAAGTATCTTTTATCTATTGTACTATTGGCCTTGATTGGTGTTACAACTCCGAAAAAGACAACTCCCGCTTATGATTGGGGAAGTGTGTCTGCAAAGCCGGATTTATCGTGGGCCGATCAGGTGGGGGCGCAGAGGACTCCGGAAAACACAGAATGGGATGCCGGAAAGTTCGGGTTGCGGAATGACACTTCTGTATTTAGTACTCCTGCTATCCAGGCCGCTATTGATGCTTGTCACCAACAGGGAGGAGGTACGGTAGTTGTTGCCCCGGGGTATTATAAAATAGGTGCTTTGTTTATCAAGAGTGGTGTGAATCTGCATCTTAGTAAAGGTACTACCTTGCTTGCGAGTGATAATATTCAGGACTATCCGGAATTTCCTTCCCGCATTGCCGGTATCGAGATGACATGGCCTTCGGCTGTTATCAATATAATGGATGCGGAAAATGCCGCTCTTACGGGGGAAGGCTTTATCGATTGCCGCGGAAAAGTATTCTGGGATAAATATTGGGCGATGCGGGAGGAATATGAGAAGAAGAATCTGCGCTGGATTGTGGATTATGATTGCAAGCGGGTGAGGGGAGTACTGGTTTCCAACAGCAAGCATATCACGTTGAAAGACTTTACGTTGGTGCGTACGGGATTCTGGGCTTGTCAGATTTTGTATTCGGATCATTGTTCGGTGAGCGGACTTACTATTAATAATAATGTAGGAGGTCACGGACCAAGTACGGATGGCATTGATATTGATTCATCCACCAATATTCTGGTAGAAAACTGTGATGTGGATTGCAACGATGATAATATTTGTATTAAGGCAGGGCGTGACGCGGATGGACTGCGTGTGAATCGTCCGACGGAGAATGTGGTGGTTCGTAACTGTATCGCCCGTAAAGGTGCAGGGTTACTGACTTGCGGAAGTGAGACTTCCGGTTCTATCCGTAATGTACTGGCTCATGATCTGATAGCGTATGGCACAGGAACGACATTGCGTCTGAAATCATCCATGAACCGTGGCGGAACGGTCGAGAATATCTATATGACACGTGTTGAGGCTGATAGTGTGACTCATATCCTGTCTGTCGATTTGAACTGGAATCCGAAATATAGTTATTCTGCCTTGCCGAAAGAATATGAAGGAAAAGATGTTCCTGAACACTGGACTACTATGTTGACTCCGGTAGAGCCGAAGGAAAAGGGGTATCCTCATTTTCGTAATGTGTATTTCTCTCACGTAAAAGCAGACGGAGCAAAACGTTTTATTTCCGCTTCGGGATGGAACGCAAGTCATCGCATCGAGAATTTTTATCTGTCTAACATTAATGCGGAGGTGGAATCTGTCGGAAAGATAACTTATGGAAAGAATTTCCAGTTACAGGATATTCATTTGACAGTAAAAGATAAAAGCCGATTGCGGCAAACGGATAATATAGATAGTAAGATTGAGATTAATTACAAATAATTCTCCTTACAGGCAGGAAGCTCTTGACAAAGCCTTTTTTATGTTGTATATTTGTAGGTGTGAATATCAATGGATAAAAGGTTTGATTAAAAAGAATGAAAAAGAAACTAGTACAATGTGATGACAATATATCAGGGAGTCCTTACAGTAGTTAAGCTGTGAGAGTTTCTGTATGAGCCAAAGGCTGCGAATCTTTATGGGATTTGCAGCCTTTTTTGTTGCGAAAAATCACGGTTATATCCTTAATTCGGAGATTCATCGTTTATAATAAACGATTCATCGTTTATAATAAACTTGGATACCGTTTATAATAAACTCTTCAATAGTTTATTAAGAACGTTGACGAAGATTATGAAAGAAGAGTCATCTTTTTTCTTTTTTGGTTCAAGATAAATTATGCTTTATCTTGGATATGTTATGAAAAGTAAATGATATAGACGTCGTTGTCACAAAATTCTATTTTTTGCGTACGATATTACAGCTCCTATGATATAAAAAACAGTAGCTTTGCTGCTACATAATACTTAATATACTATGAAACGTATTAGCCTTCTTCTTTTTTTTATAGGATGTTTCCTCTTTTCTCTTTCGGCTACGAATTATTTTGTGGCTACTAATGGAAGCGATTCAAACAGTGGGACGATTGATAAGCCTTTTGCCACGTTGGGCAAAGCACAATCAAAAGTGATGGCAGGAGATACTGTATATATCCGGCAAGGTACATATCGAGTGACGGAAGCAGAGATAATGGAACATTATACTGCGGGAAGTACTACTTGGAGCCGGGTATTTAAAATGTCAAAGAGTGGAACTGGACCGGACAAACGAATTTGTTACTCCGGTTATAAAAATGAGCGTCCGGTTTTTGACCTTTCGGCGGTAAAGCCAGAAAATGAACGTGTTATTGTGTTTTATGTAAGTGGCTCTTATTTGCATTTCAGAAATATAGAGGTGGTGGGAACACAAGTAACTATTGTGGGACATACCCAGTCCGAATGTTTCCGCAATGAAGGGGGAAGTGATAATATCTACGAACATCTGTCGATGCATGACGGTATGGCGATCGGTTTTTATATAGTGACGGGTAAGAACAATCTAGTGCTGAATTGCGATGCCTATAATAATTATGATCCTGTATCCGACGGCGGTAAAGGTGGAAATGTAGATGGATTCGGTGGACATCTCACTTCTCCCCAATATATGGGCAATGTATTCCGGGGGTGTCGTGCGTGGTATAACAGTGATGATGGTTTTGATTTGATTAACTGCCAAGCGGTTTTTACCATTGATAACTGTTGGTCTTTCTTGAATGGATATACGAAAGAGGGAGTAAAGGCGGGTGACGGCACCGGATTTAAGTCGGGCGGTTATGGTATGAGTGATAGTCCGAAAGCTCCAAGTGTGATTCCTATGCACATTGTTCAGTACTGCCTTGCTTATATGAATAAGAATAAGGGGTTTTATGCCAATCATCATTTAGGAGGGATAGCGTGGTATAATAATACGGGTTATCAGAACCCGTCCAATTTCTGTATGTTGAACAGGAAGACTGCATCGGAAGCGGTTGACGTGCCGGGATATGGTCATATTATAATGAATAACTTGTCACATACACCGAGGTCTTCGGGAAAACATATCATAGACGTTAATCAAGCGGAATGTGAAATAGCAAACAACTCTTTTCTTCCGGTAGACATGGCTGTGACGGATGATGATTTTGTTAGTTTGGATGCTTCCCAGCTTACCTTGCCTCGTGAGTCAGACGGAAGTCTTCCTTATGTAGAATTTTTGCGGCTGAAGACGAATAGTAAATTATATAATGCTGGAATGGGTTGTTTTCTTACCGGGGGTGGTGAAGATACTAGCTACGATTGGCTGGAAGATGCGGCAATACTTGTTGAGGGAAATGTGGCAAAGATAGTAGGCCATGGCGCAGAAGCATTTGTGTACTTCTATATTAATGGTAAGGCAGTCTCTTTCTCTGATAGACAAGTGGATTTATCGGCCTATAAGGGAGAAATTGATTTGAAAGCGACAACAGATAATGGTGGCGTAACTAAATTGAAAGTGATAAGGTAACGCAGAAATGTAGAATTATGAAACCGATTCATAAAATAAAGAGAATATGAATAGAAAAACGATATTAAACAGGCCATTGGACATATTTAGGAAAGCAATGCTTTTCCTGTTGCTTTGTATTCTTATCGCATCATGTAGCAAGGAAGATGTTATTACGGAAGAAACGGGTATAACCGGAACTCCTCATTTCACCTGGGATATTGCGGTCGAACTTGAACAGCCCAATAACTGGTGCATGACTTTGGCTACAGAAAAAGTAGCAATAACTAATCTAACAGAAGGAAAACAATATATACTCACTTGGAAAGGAGGACTTTCAACTGGGCGGAAAGCGGGCGGGGTATTAAAAACAGTTATACGCGGAGAACAAACAAAAAATACGGATTTGGATCTGTTGGAAATAAAAGAATCAGGTAATAATACTTATGAAATCTTTCTTCGTGGTGGCGGACGTAAAGGAGAGATTGTGTTTACAAAATAATAACTTTTCTCTTCAGATTGTTAGTCTCATTATAAGATTGCATTGGAAATGTTTGAGAATAAATGACTATAGATATTAGCGTTATCTTATTCTTGAATTAATATTTATTGTATCTTTGTAGAAAAGAGTACAACAAAAGAGAAATGAATATGAAAAGTCATACAAATAAAATATTAGAGTCTATTAAGCAGGCATTGACAGAGCATTTACCAAAAGGTGGAAAGGCTTTGTTGTTTGGTTCTCAAGCTCGTGGGGATGCACGGATTGATTCTGATTGGGATATTTTGATTATCTTGGATAAAGAAAAATTGGAGCCTGAAGATTATGATAAGGTAAGCTTTCCCTTAACTATGTTGGGATGGGACTTGGGAGCGCGGATTAATCCGATTATGTATACGATGAAAGAATGGGCTGCAAGTTGTATTACGCCATTTTATAAAAATGTAGAGCAGGAAGGAATTGAATTAGTATGAAATTGACAGATGAAGAACGTAATTCTTTGGTGATATTACAGCTGGAGAAAGCTAAAGTATTTCTGAAACAAGCAGTGAGATGTTTGATATGAAGTATTGGTATATTGCTTCCAATAGATATATTCAATATCGGAGGATGAAATCAGTACGATAAAAGCTCCGGCAAGAGAACTTATTGAGACTATTGAAGTTTTACTTGCCGAATCATAATTATTCTTGTAAGGATATCATCGTTAAAAGACCATTTCTTTTATCTTCTCGGCAGCATCTGCCATATATGTCGGATTAAATTCTTCCAATTCCGTACGTGGTCGAAATCCCCATGTCACTCCGCAAGCAGTTACACCGGCATTGGCTGCTGTTTGCATATCTACACCGGAATCGCCTACATAAAGAACATCTTCTTTTCGTACATTGGCAAGTTTTAATATATCAAAAACGATTGTTGGATCAGGCTTGACATTGACTCCTTCCCGTTGGCCGAAAACGGCAGTGAAATAAATTTCCGGAAAGTAGTGGGCAACCAGCTTTTCGGTAGCGGCCTGATATTTGTTGGAAGCTACGGCAATCTGAATACCTGCGGATTGCAGATAAGACAATAACGCTGAAATACCCGGATAGGGACGACTATCGTCTGCATTGTGAATATCATAATAGGGAACAAACTCGTTACGAACACGGAGTACATTTTCTTCCGTCTTTTCTCCTTCAGGCAATGCACGTTCGAAGAGTTTATTGATGCCATTGCCTACCATGAAGTTGTATCTTTCTATTTCATGAGTGGGGTATCCTAATTTGTTTAAAGCGTAATTCGTACTATGGGCAAGGTCGGCGATGGTATTTAGCAATGTTCCATCCAGATCGAATATAACTAGTTTCTTCATTGTTTTGGTTTATTGTTTATCCTATATAGACTATCTTTTAGATGCAAAGGTAGAAATAAAAAATGGATTAGATGTCTATAAAATGAAACAGTTGTGCCAAGACGTTGGCACAACTGTTAACTATGCTTGTTCAGAATAAAGCTACTTATTTTTTAGTAATACGGAACCAGTCTACATCTGCCCATCCTCCGTCGTTAGTAACGATAGCGGGGCGTGTGCAGAACATACCGACCTTAGCACCGATCCATTGTCCTTCTCTTGCCTGGAAAGGATTGCCTAGTGGATGATACTTCTTTCCGTCGAGGCTATAGCTGAAGTTGCACATCACAATGAGGTCATGTCCGCCTTCGCTACCCTTGATTTTCTTGCCATCACAACTGAAACGAACTTTCAGGTAAACTGTATTTTGAGAAAGATCAACAGAAGCATTTGCCTGTTCCGGTTTTCCTTTATCCGCTCTTTTACATTCAACTTGAGATAAGATCAAACCTTTATCTGTATTTTCCAGAATGATTCCGGCATAATCTCTGCCCATAACAACAAGTCCGGTGCGTTCACCTTTAAGTTTAGGATTAGGGCTGAACGTAAGTTTCATTGTTGCGGTGAAATTATCAGAAGGAGTTTTCTGCAAGAGCAGGTTGGCTACATCCCACAAATTCTTATATTCTTTTAAAACCGGATAAGAATATAACCTCACATAACTCTTGTCGCCTGCGTAATAGGCCCATTTCTCATTGATGTTAGCATGCCATTGCCATTGTGGAGAAAGTGTATATCCGTCGAACTCGTCACTTTCCTGCGGAGTGCAGATAGGATATGTCTGACCTACATTCGGCTTTTTGTAAGTCAAGACAGGTTCGCCACAGCCGTCGCCGTCTTTATCGATACCGATCACAGGCCAGTCGTTCACCCACTTCATCGGTTGGAGATGCATGATACGTCCGTAAGCGCCGACATCCTGAAAGTGGAGGAACCAGTCTTCTCCGGTAGGAGTATCCACCCATGCACCCTGGTGAGGACCGTTGATCGGAGAGTTACCTTGCGCGAGTACTGTTTTCCATTCGTAAGGACCGTAGATGTTTTTAGAACGTAGTACGACCTGCCAGCCTGTCGGTACACCACCTGCCGGATGGAAGATATAATAATAGTCGTTTCTCTTATACATTTTAGGACCTTCGCAAGTTTGATGTGCTTCGTGACCGTCGAAGATAATACGAGAAGGAGTGATCGCTGTATTTGCTTCCGCATTCAGTTCGCAGATAGTGATTACACTTTTCAGTCCGGCACGGCTTCCTGCGTATGCGTGTACCATATATACTTTCCCGTCTTCATCCCAAAACGGACAAGTGTCAATGATGCCTTTTCCCGCTTTCACCAAGACCGGTTCGCTCCACGGACCTTTCGGATCTTTGGCTTTCACCATAAAAGCTCCCTGATCGGGATCTCCCCAAAAGATATAGAACTCACCGTTGTGGTGACGGATAGCCGGAGCCCAGACACGATTACCGTGTTCCGGCCGTTCCGGAGTTTCGATAGGAGGGAGGGCATTGGGAACTGCAGCACCGATGATTGTCCAGTTGACTAAATCTTTGGAATGAAGGATTTGCAATCCCGGCAAGCAGTTGAAACTGGATGAAGTCATATAGAAATCATCCCCTACGCGACAAGCGTCCGGATCGGAGTAGTCGGCATAAAGTACCGGATTTTTGTATTTACCGTTTCCGAGGTCGGAAACCCATACTTCAGATACATAGTTCTTCTGTGCTACTGCGGTGAAAACCGTTAATAAGCAAAAGGCTAAAGTCTGTGTCAATCGTTTCATGTTATAGATAGATTATTTATAGATATGATTCGTTGGTTTTATCTGATGGCAAAGGTAAATAAAAAGACTCTGCACAAGGAGGAATATTTGTGCAGAGTCATAGAAAAATTGGTAGAAACCTCGTAATTTTTGTTTAGTTGTATTTGTTTCTACCCTATTTATTGGTGCGGTTATCTTTTATTTTCACTGTCACCGGATGAGCCAGCTCTTCTTTCCATTCGCGGAGATGAGCAAACCATGCTTCCGGTGTCTTATATCCGAATGTCTCTTTCATCGAAGTGAAAGTGGTGTGATACTGGAAATATTTATTTCCCGGAGCGGTAATGGTATAAAGGAAATTGGCTTTATCCTTTTCTTCCGATTTCACATAACGTTGAGGGATACAAGTGCCCAGTCCTACAGTTTCTTTGGCATATTTCACGGTGTCGTTGACCGGCCAGTCTGTTCCCCAACTTCCTACGAGCCCTTTATGATCGGAGAAAGACTTGGAAGTACCTACGATGTCTTGCACACCTGTGCAGAAAACTTCTTTATTGAGTGGTTCGTCAAAGAATGTTTCGATATGAAGATCGCGATGTCCGGCATAAAGCGTGTAGCGTGTCATCATATCCAGTTCCTGATCCTGATATTTCCATCCGGTCACTTCAATTTCTGCAATCACCCGCACCGGTCCATAAGAGATGATACGTTCTGTGCGAGTGTCCACTGGAGTGATATGCGTTGCTTTTTGTCCGTCCCAACCTTTCAATGCGCCCGGTCCGCAGCTGTCGAACACACGAAGTACGTCATCTCCGAATCCTTTAGCTAACTGTTCATCCGTCGGGTAGAACTGCGATTCTTTGATCTCCAGTCCTTTGTTGAACTTGCCGTAAATATCCGGTGTCTGTTTCTCATTGAAATAAAGACGATAGCCCACCAGCTCCGATTCCAGAACCGGACCGTGCGGACGTACCATGCTGTATATATTGCTGGTGCCGGGAACGGTGATAGCCTGTACCCGTTGATGTTTGCCTTTCCGGTGGTCTACTATAAACATATCGGCATAAACCCGTTCCGGATAAGTCTTTGCACTTTTCTCGGAAGAGAGTGTAACCTGGAATATTTTTCTACCGTGAGCAGGGAGGTCGGTCACAAAGACCAGTTCGTCCATCTTGCGGTCTCTGTTCAAATCGTCCAGCTGCGAAGGTATTTCCTTTGTTCCTTCCATGACAACAGCGGATTTAACTTTGAAGCCGGCGTGCAACTCATGCAGGTTGATAACAACCGGAGCATCTGCTTTGGCCTGATTCCAGTTGTTTTGTACTTCAATTGTGATGGTTTTCTCCTGTTTCTGCGCCTGGGCAGACAGACTGAAAACTCCTAAAAGGAAAGTAAAAATAAAAAGATTCTTCTTCATGATTTTCTAAGGCTGAAATTATACGTCGTATTTCTCCTTGCAAAAGTAACAGAAAAAATAGCAGACTGTCTATCTTTTGAAAAGATTATAGTCTGCTATTTGAGCTTTTTACTCTATATAATGATATTGTGGTTTTCTTTTTGCAGTGAACTTTATTTGAGGCTTAAAATTTCTTCTTTCGCTCCCAATTCTTCATAAACCTTTCCGTCTACGGTCAGATTCTTAGCATTTTTGACGTTTAATATATTGTTACCTTTGGATGATTCTACATATACATTTTCCAAAGTAACTCCGTCAACCTGGCTGATAACAACTCCGTCCGTAGCTTCTGTCATCACGACATTCTTAACGGTAATATTGCTGATCGGCATTTCCGGCAAACCATTGAAGAACATGGCACGTCCCGAACCTCTACAAACAATATTAGAGATATGAATATTGCGGAAAGCGGGTGTTTCTTCTGTTACCGGAGGAATACTTGTTTTCATGCGGTTCAGCAAATCCTCTTCCGATTCTTCGCCGGCACCTTTTCCACCGTAGAACAGGTCGAACAACAACGGTTCGTTCGGAATATTAATCATGTTGATATTATTAATGTAGATGTTTTCTACCACACCGCCACGTCCGCGAGTGCTCTTGAAGCGCAAACCTACGTCTGTGCCCATAAATGTGCAGTCTTCTACATAGATGTTCTTCACGCCACCCGACATTTCACTACCTACTACGAATCCACCGTGTCCGTGCAGTACCGTATTATTTTTAACGATAACGTTCTGGCAAGGTTCACCGCGACGGCGGCCGTCTTCATCTTTACCGGATTTGATACAGATAGCATCATCTCCCGCATCGAATACACTATTAATAATGAGCGCGTTCTTGCAAGATTCCAGGTCGATGGCGTCACCATTCTGGGAATACCACGGATTGATGACCATGATATTATTTACTGTGAAATCTTCGCAGGACAAGGGGTGCAGACACCAGCTTGGTGAGTTTTTGAAAGTAACACCTTCCAACAGTACTTTCTTGCTTTTGACGATGCTTAACAACACCGGGCGCAACCACGGACGGATTTCAGCCCATTCTTCGTCTGTATTGATACCTTCGGGTACATTGAAATCTTTACAAGCCATTGCACCTTTCAGTGAACCGGCCGTGGGGTACCATATCTCTTGTTTTTCATCAAGAACACCTCCCGAGCTTACTAGTTTTTTCCATTGTGAAGCAGTCAGTTTGCCTTTTTTTACCGGACGCCAGCAGTCGCCGTTTCCGTCAAATGTGCCGTATCCTGTGATAGCGATGTTCTCTGCATTGCGTGCGGAAATAGGCGATTGGCAACGACGGGTTTCCAATCCTTCAAAAGAAGTGGCAATGATAGGATATGCCTCAAAATCACCGGTGAAGAGCACCAATGCATTCTGTTCCGTATATAAATTCACGTTGCTCAACAGTTCGATAGGCCCTGTCAACCAGATACCTTCCGGGATAATCACTTTACCCCCTCCGCGTTGATTTACCTCTTTAATAGCATCGTTGATTGCTTTGGTATTCAGATACAGACCATCGCCTTTGGCTCCGAATTTCTCAATGTTTACCTCGTAAGCAGGAAAAACCGGTTGCTGTACTTTGGGCATTTCAAAAGGTAGATTCTGGTAGAGAGCGTCACTGATGGAGCTTTCTTTTACGGCAGTCTCGCTTTGTTTACATCCTGATGAGATAAACGGTAAACAGCATAGGGCCATCCAGAAGAGTCTTTTTGTCAATGTGTTCATTTAGTAACTTATTTCTATAGGGTTATACATCTATTGTTTTTCTTGGTAGTTGGGTGATGATTAATGAGGGTGATTTCATAATCCTTATGTCCTTCCGCAGGCGATCTGTCGCAGGCAGCCTGCAGGAGAGGAATAAGACAAATTCATGTTAACCTAATTCTAACCTTAAATAAATATTATGAAAAAACCTCTTAATTATCGATTGCAAAGATAGGTGGCAAACCCCAAGAGGATGTGGACTAATTGATAGAATACGTGTATTTTTTGTCATTTCTGTCTATTATTTGCACACTTCTCGTGTTTTTATGCAGAAAGTTCCTATCTTTGCACAAAATTTAACTATTAAAAGATATGAGTTATAACTTGTTGAAAGGAAAAAGAGGTATTATCTTCGGTGCTTTGAACGATCAGTCTATTGCCTGGAAAGTAGCAGAGCGTGCCGTAGAAGAAGGTGCAACTATTACATTATCAAATACTCCGATGGCTATCCGTATGGGAGAAGTCGACGCTTTGGCCCAGAAATTAAATTGCCAGGTTATTCCGGCAGATGCCACCAGCGTAGAAGATTTGCAAAATGTATTCAAGACCTCCATGGATATACTGGGTGGACAAATTGATTTTGTACTCCACTCTATCGGTATGTCTCCCAACGTGCGCAAAAAACGTACTTACGATGACCTTGACTATGGAATGTTGGATAAGACATTGGATATTTCAGCTGTTTCATTCCATAAAATGATTCAGTCGGCCAAGAAATTGAACGCTATTGCAGATTACGGTTCTATCGTTGCTTTGAGCTACGTGGCTGCGCAGCGTACTTTCTACGGCTACAATGATATGGCAGATGCAAAGGCATTGCTGGAATCTATTGCACGTAGCTTTGGTTACATCTACGGACGCGAACATAGCGTACGTGTGAACACTATCTCGCAGTCTCCTACATTTACTACTGCCGGTTCGGGCGTGAAGGGTATGGATAAACTGTTTGATTTCTCCAACCGTATGTCTCCTCTCGGAAATGCTACGGCTGACGAATGTGCCGATTATTGTATCGTGATGTTCTCCGATCTTACCCGTAAGGTAACTATGCAGAACTTATTCCATGACGGTGGATTCTCCAGTGTAGGTATGAGTCTTCGTGCCATGGCTACTTACGAGAAAGGACTCGATGAGTATATGGACGAAAATGGTAACATCATTTACGGATAAAAGATTATGAAACTACGGATCTCTCTTCTTATTATTTTAATTAGTATGCTTTTCGCCTCCTGCGGGATAAGCACGGGAAAGGGTACGGAGCAGAAGGAAGAGGAGATTTCTGTTCTAAGATATGATAAGCTGTTGAGCGAATACGTTCGCTCCAACAGCTTTTCTGCTATGCAGAAGTTGACGATGGACTATCGTATGCCGACGAAAATCCTGATTGAGGATGTATTGTCTATCGGTACGGTGAAAGATGATACCATTTCGCAACGTTTGCAGAAATTCTATTCGGATACGACTTTAGTCCGTTTGCTTAGCGACGTAGAAGCAAAGTACCCTAATCTGGATGAGGTGGAAAAAGGACTTAACAAAGGATTCCGGAAACTGAAGAAGGAAGTGCCTGATACAAAAGTGCCGTTTATCTATTCGCAAGTGTCTGCCTTCAACGAATCTATTATTTTGGTGGATTCTTTATTAGGGATCAGTCTTGATAAATATATGGGGGAAGATTATCCTCTTTATAAGCGTTTTTATTACGATTATCAATGTCGCTCAATGCGTCCGGAACGGATTGTGCCGGATTGTTTTGCTTTTTATCTTTTGAGCCGTTACGGAATGAACTATCATGAGGGTACTTGTTTGATTGACTTGATGATGCACTCCGGAAAAATCAATTACGTCGTGCAGAACTTATTAGGATATAGTGATATCGGCGAAGCGATGGGATATTCCAAGGAGGAAAACGACTGGTGTAAGGAGAATGAAAGGGAGATATGGAATTATATCTGTACCAACGATCATCTGCATGCACGAGACCCGATGGTGATCCGCTATTATATGAAGCCTGCTCCTGCTGTCGATATGTTGGGTGCTCAAGCTCCGGCATTAATCGGAACATGGATGGGTGCAAGAATCATCGCTTCTTATATGAAAAAGCATAAGGACATGAAACTGAAAGATCTCTTGGAATTTACTGATTATCATGTGATGTTAAGTGAATCCAACTATCTGGCTTCCTAAACTGTTGCATTTTCAATTCTTAATTAGCTTCGCTCAAAACCTTATTTGATTTTTAATATTAAAGTATAGTCTCTTAATTCTCAATTTAAAAAGTGGAAACTGCCCTCTATTTGTTGCCCGTGACGTTAGGTGATACGTCTATTGAAAAGGTTTTGCCTTCTTATAATAAGGAGATCATTTCTGGTATCCGGTATTTTATAGTCGAAGATGTTCGTTCTGCCCGGCGTTTCCTGAAAAAGGTGGACCGGGAGATTGATATTGATGCATTGACATTTTACCCGTTGAACAAGCATACTTCTCCTAATGATATTTCCGGTTATCTGCAACCTTTGGTGGGTGGAGCTTCAATGGGGGTTATCTCCGAAGCAGGTTGTCCGGCAGTAGCTGACCCGGGAGCGGATGTGGTTGCTATCGCACAACGTAAAAAGCTGAAAGTGGTTCCTTTGGTCGGACCTTCTTCCATTATCCTTTCCGTGATGGCTTCCGGCTTTAACGGGCAGAGTTTTGCGTTTCACGGTTATTTGCCGATTGAACCGGGAGAACGTGCCAAGAAACTAAAAGCATTGGAGCAGCGTGTGTATGCTGAAAATCAAACGCAACTTTTCATTGAGACGCCTTACCGAAATCATAAGATGGTAGAAGATATTTTGTTGAATTGCCGTCCTCAAACAAAGCTCTGTATCGCTGCCAATATTACTTGTGAAGGAGAATATATACAGACGCGTACAGTGAAGGACTGGAAAGGACACGTGCCCGATTTGTCTAAGATTCCCTGTATTTTTCTCTTATATAAATAACGCCTTTCAGGTGTTCATATTCATCTTCGAAGCAACTGCTGAAGAAGCCTTTTCCTAAGTTCTCCTCTATCTGTTTGAAACTCCACAGCTTACTGTTTTTAAAGCGGGGGGTACAAAGGATGGAATCGTCTTTGATATCGACAATGAATAGATAGATAAGACGGTTGGTCACTTCATTCTCGAAGTGATAAACGATGTTGAATTCAGGTTTGATACCTTTTTCATGAGGAAAAGCATTGTTGATTAAACGAGTGGCGCCTGCTTCCAGAGATTCTCCGTAGCGAAGATAACATTCCATGGGAATATCTACTTTCCCTCTATCCAGAATGGCTGTTGATGGCCTGTCGCAAAGGAATAACATTCCGTGAGTGGATATGGCAATTCTTATCACCGGATTGATGTATGCGTTTTTGTAATTAACAGCTTCTATTGCAGGTGTTTTCCCGATCACGTCTCCTTTAGTATTCACAATAGGAACATATTCCGTGTGTGACATTAAATGATTGAAGAAACGGATGGCGATCTGATTGAACAGGATACTCATCAGAAAGACAGTAGGAGGTAACACTTTATAGAGTACAAACAGACTTGTCTTACTTAGTGGGTTTTGGAAAATGACAGTGATGCTGATTATAATAAAATGCAGTATTCCGAAAATCAAGGCAATGCGGGCAGATACAACGGCTGCCTCTGCTCCCTGCGCATATAAACGTTTGTTGCAAGAACCTATCTGTTTTAAGAAGTGGTTGATAAACCTTTTCTTATGCATATAAAGACTTAGCATCGGAATGAGAATACTGACTTCCAACGTAAGTGGAAGCGCACCGGGGGGAACATAATCACCAGGAATGAGAGCTGCTACGGATAATAGTGCTAACACTCCGGTCGCTATATAGAGGATAAAATTAGGAATCAACAATCCTTTACGTCGATAAGAAAGGTATATACCTATAATACCTATGCCTGTACCGATGTAAATAGCCGTGTCTTGCGTTATAAGTTCACACAATAAAATGGAAATAATAACGGGGATAAAACCCAGCGACATGTTAAATGCGGAAGAAAGTATTCCTTTATGAGCCATCTCTATATTTATGTTTATTTGTCGGTTCTATCTATAAAACAAATAGGGTATGTGTTTTGTTTACTAACGAATATGTTTCTCTGCATGGTAGGAGGAACGAACAAGGGGAGCGCTTTCTACGATGTTGAATCCTTTCTCTAAACCTACAGTTTTATATTCAGCAAATTGCTGCGGAGTGATGTATGCTGCAACGGGATAATGCCGGTGACTCGGTTGAAGGTATTGGCCTATGGTAAGAATCTGGCAACCGGTTGCTAACAGATCATCCATCAATGTTTCGACTTCCTCCGGGGTTTCACCCAGTCCGACCATAATGCCGCTTTTAGACTTAACTCCCTTCTCGGAAATGTGTCTGATAACTTGCAGACTTGTATCATAATTTGCCGCACTGCGCACTAGCGGACTAATGCGGCGTACGGTTTCCATATTGTGTGAAATAATGTCGGGACGGGCTTCGATTACCAAATCTAACAACTCCATCCTGCCTTGAAAATCAGGAATGAGCACTTCGATTGTTGTTTGTGGATTCAGCCGTTTTATTTCCTGGATGGTACGTGCCCAATGTGTTGCTCCCAAATCCGGCAGATCATCTCTGTCTACGGAAGTGATGACAGCATGATCCAGTTTCATCAGTGCGATGGATTCTGCGACATGGGTAGGTTCGTTTATGTCTAGCGGGTGCGGGCGGCCGGTTTGTGTGTTGCAGAATTTGCAACTGCGCGTACAAATGTCACCACCGATCATAAAGGTGGCAGTTCCTTTTCCCCAGCATTCCCCCATATTAGGGCAACGCCCACTGCTGCATATAGTATGCAAGCAGTGGGAGTCGACAATCCGTTTGGTTTCGGTGTATCGTTCGTTGGCACCGATATTAATTTTCAGCCATTCGGGCTTACGTACTCTGTCCGTCATTATAAGTTGTTCAAGAAAAAGTTGGTCAACCGTGTGTATAGGTGTTGGCGGGTATTGCCACCGTATATTCCGTGATTGCGGTTCGTGTACACTTGCATATCAAATTGTTTTCCAAGTTGAACCAATTGTTCGGCATATTCTGCACAGTTTTGGAAGTGCACATTGTCATCTGCCATGCCATGCACCAACAACAAGTTTCCATGCAGTTTGTCAGCACGGGTGAAGGCTGATGATTCCTTATATCCTTCCGCGTTCTCTTTCGGAGTACGCATGAAACGTTCAGTATAAATCGTATCATAGAAACGCCAGTCGGTGGGTGCAGCTACTGCTACTCCTGCTTTGAATACGGGAGTTCCTTCGCTCATACTCATGAGAGTCATGTATCCGCCGTAGCTCCAGCCCCAGATACCGATGCGATCTTTATCCACGTATGGCTGTTTGCCGAGATACAAGGCAGTCTCTACCTGATCTTTGGCTTCTTTGACTCCGATTTTCAGATAAGTGCATTTCTCGAAAGCTTCTCCACGACCTCCTGTGCCGCGACCGTCCACGCATACCACGATATAACCGAGGCTTGCCATGTATGTTTCCCAACTGATTCCCCAGGTATCCAATACTTGTTGAGAGCCCGGACCGCTATATTGATACATCAGTACCGGATATTTTTTAGATGCGGAAAAATTAACCGGTTTCATCATCCAGCCGTTCAACTTCACGCCATCTGTGGTTTGGAAAGTGAAGAACTCTTTTTGTGGCACAGCATATCTGGACAATGTTTGTTTCAATCCGTCATTGGTAATAAGCGTTTTGAGTGTTTTGCCCGAATTATCATTCAGTGTAACCAGCATCGGAGTATTCAAGTTGGAGAACTTGTTCATGTAATACTTCATTGATTTACTGAAGAGCGGTGTATTGGTTCCTACCTGTTGGGATAGTTTGAGCTTCTTGCCTTTCTTGTCTATTTTATAGACAGCTTTGCGCAGAGGGCTTTCTTCATTGCTGGTGTAATAGAAAGAACCGTCTTCTTCATCATATCCCAGAAAATCTTTCACCTCAAACTTACCGTTAGTAACTTTTTTAATCAGATTACCTCCCATGCTATACCAATAGAGGTGACTGTAACCGTCACGTTCGCTAAGTAGGCTGAAATATTCCGGATAGAACTGGATATTATCGAAAATATTCTCCTTGATATAATAAGGAGACTCATCACGAAGTATAAGTTTGCAAAGTGTGGAACGAGGATCGGCAAAGTAAAGATCAAAACGGTCTTGATGGCGGTTCAATGTCATGATAGCCAGTTTATTGGCATCCTTTGTGAAACGGATACGCGGAATATATCCGTCTGCATCCAATGGGAGTTTCATTGTACGGGTGACATGTGATTTGATGTCATACGTGCGTACCTCTACTTTCGAATTCGGATATCCGGCTTTTGGATACTTATATGTATATTCGCCCGGATAATCTTTTAAAGCATCAATGCGGGGTGCTTGTCCGGCAAATACCGGGAAAGAGTAGGAGGGAACTTCCGACTCGTCGAAACGGATAAAAGCAATCAGCGTATTGTCGGCGCTGAATTCCAAAGCACGGTCGAAGCCGAACTCTTCTTCATACACCCAGTCAGGAATACCGTTGATTACCGAATTCTGTTTGCCATCTTCTGTGACCTGGCTTTCGCTGTTGCCGTAAAGCAACTTAACAAGAAATATGTTATTGTTGCGTACAAATGCAATCATGGTACCGTCCGGAGAAAAGACGGGGACCTGTTGAGGTCCACCGTCAGACAGCCGTTCAATAATGTTGTTTGTCGTAACGCCCTTATCATTTCGTTTCAAAGGGTAAATGTAATGTACAGCTGTGTATGAATGCCTATAAATAGGTGTTGTTTTAGTAGCAATCAGCAATTTCTGACCGTCGGGCGAGAATTGGTAACTGTCGAAGTTCTTGAAGTCACATTCGCGTGTGGTATTTACATCGAAAATCACTTCTACTTTCTCACCTGTCTTGAAAGAGTATTTAATGATTTGCGTGCCGTCAGCGTTCATCTGTGTGTAGTGTTCACCATCAGGCATAGGGATTACTCCCTGAATATTTTCCGGGCGGAAACGTCCGGAAGTAATATCTTTTAAATCGAGTGCCTTTTGTCCTTGTGCCATTCCGGTCAGACAGAGAAGGCAGAGTAATAAAGTGATGCTGATCTTTTTCATCTGCGTTTATAATCGGTTTTGGTTTTAATTCGTACTTGCAAAAGTAACAATAAACTTAGATTCAACAAAGCCTGACCGATTTTTATATAGATTTGATAAGGATTATTGGGTGAGATTCAATATCTTTGTGAAAAGGACTTTAAACATTACCACTATGAATTCAAAAAGAAAAGACTTGCAATATGCTTCTGTCTTCTTATTGGCCGTGGCATTGACGTTCCTGATGGGGAAGGGTGATAATCTATGGTTGGTGTCATGGGGTGACTTGATACCGAGTTTGTTTGTATTGTTCATAGCAGGTGATTGTTTACATAGTTCCCTGCTTCGTATCAAACGTGGCGAAGAGGAGGGAGGAGCCCGGTGGAGTACTTGTTTCACTTTTCTGGTATTCAGCATTATTTTTATGGGCGACTTGTTCTTTATCGGAAACTTTATTGTCAATAAATTGTGGAGTTAAAAGAGATGTAAATGTTTTGTTCCATAGGTGTTTAATAGTGGACTCTTCTTCTTAACTATAATTATAAAGATTGACGGAGGTACGCTAGTATCTCCGTTTCTTGTTCCGGGTGGAACCATTTTATTTCTTCATCTCTTTTGAACCAGGTCATCTGTTTACGCGAATAAATGCGGGAGTTTTGCTTGATTTTGTCTATAGCAAAGGAGAGTTCCCATTCTCCGTCCAGATATTTGAACAGTTCTTTATAGCCTACTGTATTGAGTGAATTGAGGTGACGATAGGGAAGTACGGAACGTACTTCTTCCAATAATCCTTCCTCCATCATCTGGTCTACCCGACGGTTGATACGGTCATAAAGTTCTTCCCGATCACGAGTCAGGCCGACTTTCAGAATACGGAAAGGACGCTGTTTTTTTTGTTGGGTGCGAAAAGAAGTATAAGTGCGTCCGGTCATATAGCAAATCTCCAACGCATGAATTACCCGCTTGGGATTCTTCAGATCTACAATCCGGTAATATTCCGGGTCTAACAAGCGAAGTTCTGCGCAGAGTTGTTCAAGGCCTTCCTCTTCATACTTTTGTAACATGAGTTGACGGGTTTCCGCATCAACGGTAGGAATATCGTCAATTCCCTTACAGATAGCGTCTACATACATCATTGAGCCACCAGTGAGAATCACGACTTCGTGTTGCGTGAATAATTTCTCCAGAATATCCAGTGCTTCTGTTTCGTATTGAGCAGCGCTGTAATAGTCTGTGAGGTGGAGCGTGCCGACCAGTTGATGGGGGACACGTTTAAGTTGATCGGGAGTCGGAGCTGCCGTACCTATTTTTAATTCGGCATAAAGCTGTCTCGAATCGGCAGATACAATGCTTGTCTGAAATGTTTCTGCCAAGCGCAGGCTCAACTCCGTTTTCCCCACACCTGTAGGACCTATAAGAACAATGAGAGTAGGCATAGATTTTTAAGTATTAAGTATAGAAGTATTAAGTATTAAAGCGTACGGGACTAAAAAAATATTAGGTATTAACTGCCTGACACTACATAGCAATTAATACCTAATACTTGATATTTAATACTTAAAATTTTTCTTCTTCGTATGGGCTGCTAGTGTCACCACCTATGTCAAATCCTTCCTGATCGAAATCTTCCATGTCGAAGTCCTGGTCTCCATAGAAGTTTTCATCCAGATCAAGAGAACCTCCGGTAGCGGCCATTTCTTCAAAGTCTACCGTTTGTTTGGGAGCATCTCCTGATTTCTTGGTACATTTGGCACCATTCATATCTTTTCCGGTGATAATTTCGGATAGTTCGATGAAGAAACAACGTTCTGTCATGTAATCGAATACATATAGCAGTTTCTGTTTTTCATCTTCTACCAATTCGCTGATAGTAGTTTCTTTCATCACCCAGCTATCCATTTCCGGATTGTCGTCCATTTCTTCCAGGGTTACTTCTTTTTCTTTTTCCCAGTCGTCATCGCAGATAAAGAAAGAAGTCATCTGGTCGTTTGCGTACCCTACTGATTTCAGTATTGCTTCATGGAAGTCATAAAAAGTTGCTTCCGGATCAATTTGTATTTCTCTGACAAAATCGTCAACTTCATCAGATATGATAGTAAATCTGTATATCATAATATGACTATTTTGAACTGTTTATTTAATAATACCACGTTCTGAATTACGGATAAAATTGACTATATAGTCAATCTCCGGGCTCTTTTCGAATTCATCTTCTATTTTTTTCAATGCTTCTGTCGTGTTCAAACCACTTTGGTAGATGATACGATATGCATTGTGAATACTTTCGATCACTTCATTGGAGAAGCCACGACGGCGCAAGCCGATGATATTGATTCCGCTGAAAGCGATCGGTTCGCGTCCTGCAATGATGTAAGGAGGAATATCTTTACTGAAACGGCATCCGCCCTGAATCATTACATGACTGCCTACATGACAGAATTGATGCATCAATACATTGGCGCTGACAATCGCGTTATCATCAATGACGATTTCGCCTGCCATCTTGGTAGAGTTACCGATGATACATCCGTTACCAACCAATGCGTCGTGTGCTACGTGTACACCTTCCATCAATAAATTGTTATTTCCCACAATCGTGCGCCCTTTAGCTGCCGTACCACGGTTGATTGTTACATTTTCACGAATCAGATTATTATCTCCGATTTCGGCTGTCGATTCTTCACCGCGAAACTTGAGGTCCTGCGGAATGGCTCCGATAACGGCACCCGGAAAAATCGTGTTTCCGTTACCAATACGTGAACCGTATAAAATATTGGCGTTAGCCATAATTTTATTGTTGTCGCCGATAACTACGTTCTTATCTATAAATACAAAAGGCGCAATTTCTACATTTTCTCCGATCTTAGCTTCGGGATGGATATACGCTAAAGGACTTATCATGCTTTTAAATATCAATTATTACTTATTTTTTACTATTTGTGCCATGAATTCTGCTTCGCAAACAACTTTCTCGCCGACAAACGCATATCCTTTCATGGTAGAAATGCCGCGGCGGATAGGTGCCAGCAGTTCTACACGAAAGATGATTGTATCTCCCGGCACTACTTTCTGACGGAATTTCACTCCATCTATTTTCATGAAATAGGTAGAATAACGTTCAGGATCATCTACGGAATTCAAGACGAGCAAGCCTCCGACTTGTGCCATTGCTTCCACTTGAAGTACTCCCGGCATAACGGGCTCCTGTGGAAAATGTCCCTGGAAGAAAGGTTCGTTGGCTGTGATATTTTTAATACCTACAATGTAGTTGGCACCAATTTCAATCACTTTGTCCACCAGTTGGAAAGGATAGCGGTGCGGTAACAATTCGCGGATACGGTTTACATCCATTATTGGTTCACGGTTACAGTCGTAACTTGGTGCCTGTATTTCGTGCAGACGGATTTCTTTCCGCATCTGACGGGCAAATTTATTGTTGATGGTGTGTCCCGGACGGGTAGCGATGATACGACCTTTAATCGGTTTTCCAATTAGAGCGAGGTCACCAATGACATCAAGCAGTTTGTGACGGGCACATTCATTGGGCCAAACTAACGGTTTGTGATTGATATAGCCTAACTGATCGGCATCCATGTGAGGTACTCCCATCACATCTGCTAACTTATCGAAGCTTTCCTGTGACATCTTGCGTTCGTAGATTACGATCGCATTGTCCAGGTCGCCACCTTTAATCAATCCGGCGGAGAGCAACGGCTCTATTTCACGAACAAAGACGAAAGTACGGCTGGCAGCCACTTCGTCTTTGAAATTATGCATATCTTCAAGGGTAGCAAACTGATTCGGGATAATAGTCGAATCGTAAGAAACCAGTACATTCAGACTGAAATTCTCGTCAGGTAGTACAATGATAGAAGAACCAGTCGTTTCATCCCGGAACTCAATTTTAGACTTGATAATATAAAAGTCTTTGACGGCATTTTGTTCTACTGTTCCTACACGTTCTATTTCTTGTACGTAATATTGTGCACTACCATCTAAAATAGGAAATTCCGGTCCGTTAACTTGGATCAGGCAGTTATCAATGCCCAATGCGTAAAGGGCTGCCATACCATGTTCAATGGTGCTTACTTTGACTCCATTTTTCGACAATACAGTACCACGGGTGGTTTCTGTTACATTGTCGGCTACTGCGTCGATAGTTGGTTGTCCTTCTACGTCAATGCGTTGGATTTTATATCCGTGATTGTCCGGAGCTGGATTGAATGTTACAGTGAGATCAAGTCCAGTGTGAAGACCTTTCCCGCTCAGTGAAAAGCTATCTTTCAGCGTTTTTTGTTTCAGCATTGGTTACTTATTTACTTATTTAATAGTTGTTTTAATTCTTCTACTTCTTTGCGCAAGTTACGCAGTTCTTTCTGCATATCCGGCAGGCTTCTTTGTGCAATGGATGATTTGAAATATTGCTTCAGTTCCATAGGAGGAGTTCCGATAAGCTGGCTACCGGACTTGATGTCTCCCGGCACACCTGATTGTGCGCCTAATCCAACTTTATCTCCTATTTTAGCATGTCCTGCAATACCTACCTGACCACCGATCATACACCATTCACCCACTTTGGTAGAACCGGCAATTCCGGCTTGCGCAGCCATAACGGTATGCGAACCTATTTCATCATTGTGTGCTATTTGTATCAGATTGTCTAACTTGACACCGCTGTGTACTACCGTAGCTCCCATTGTAGCACGGTCTACACACGTATTAGCACCTATATCTACTTTATCTTCCAGAATAACAATTCCAATTTGCGGAATCTTATCATATCCGTTCGGAGTGGGAGCAAAACCAAATCCGTCAGCTCCGATCACTGCACCCGAATGAAGGATACATTCATTACCTATGCGGCAGTCATGATAAACATTTACATTGGAGTAAAGCAGGCAACTGTTGCCTATCTTCACGCCGTCTCCAACGAAAGTGTGGGGGTAAATTTGAGTATTATCTCCAATCACGGTATTTTCACCGATATAGGCAAAAGCACCGATGTATACATTCTCACCAATTTTGGCGCTGGGTGCAACGAAAGCTAATGAATCTATCCCTTGTTTCTTGGGCTTGCTCATCTCATAAAGATTGAGCAATTTAGCCAGACTTTCGTATGCATTGTCTACTTTGATAAGAGTAGCTTTAATTTCGTGTTCGGGAGTGAAGTCCTTATTAACCAAGACAATGCTTGATTGTGTTTCGTAGATGTAAGGTGTATATTTGGGATTTGACAGGAAAGAAATTGCTCCGGGCATTCCCTCTTCAATTTTAGCGAATGTGTGTACCGTAGCGTTTTCGTCTCCAATGATTTCCCCTTGGATAAATGCTGCAATTTGCTTAGCCGAGAACTCCATGTCTTTTATTTAAAATTTAATTAGTTCACAAATAACGGATTTTTTTTTCAGATTTCCGTGTTATTGCATGAATATTTTATACTTATCTGTGTAATCTCTGATAGCAGAGATAGTATTTCTTTACCTTTTTGGACAATAATGAGATGTTCAGCATGTCCGATGCTTCGGCAATATTTTTGATAGTGCCGTCTTTGTAGATAATATCAATACTGTCATCTGCCGGGTTATACATATTCTTTTCGATGCTGGGGGTAGAGACAAAATAGTTCGCTTCGGAAAGGGGTATGCCTAGTTGCTGGCTGATGTGCAAAGTTAATTCTTTTTTTCTGTCCTCACTAATAGGTTCCGACGAAATTTCCACTTTAAAGATATTTCGGTTTATCATTCCCGTGCTTAAAGTGGAAAGTACCTTATCTGTGTGGGTGCTCCACACTTTCAAGGCTGTCCATATATCATTGTCGTCCAGCTGGATAAAATTCTCCAGACAGTCGGGGTTGTTATAGAATTCCGTTGGATTGATATCATTGTAAAGGAAAAAACGTAATGCAGGAGATGCAAACAGTTCCACTCCTTGTGAAGCCAGTTCTTTGGCACGCAATAGAGTACTAATCAGCATCTTTTCGTATGCCACGGACGTCTTATGCAGGTATACTTGCCAGTACATCAGGCGACGTGCCGTGAGGAAATTCTCGATAGAATAGATCCCTTTGGATTCGACAACCAGTCGGTCATCCGCTACATCAAGCATTTTGATGATTCGGGCGGAGCCGATGTTACCTTCTGTTACGCCTGTATAAAAGCTGTCGCGGCGAAGATAATCAAGCCGGTCCATATCCAACTGACCGCTTACGAGTTGATGCAGAAAGCGTTTCGGGTATTCGTCCTTGAAGATTTGAATGGCAAGACTCAGCTGGCCGTTCATCTCTTTATTCATCCGTTCCATCAACATAAGAGAAATCTCTTCGTGCGAGACTCCTTTTACAATCGTGTCTTCCAGTACATGCGAGAAAGGGCCGTGTCCTATATCATGCAACAGGATGGCAGCCTGCACGGCCTCCGCTTCACTATCAAAGATAAAATTGCCTTTGGAGGCCAGTTGGGTGATAGCTTCACTCATCAGGTGAAAAGCACCTAAGGAGTGTTGGAAGCGGGTGTGTTGTGCACCGGGGTACACAACAGATGATAATCCTACTTGCTTGATGCGGGTAAGACGCTGCAAAAGGGGATGCCGTACTATATCGTACAGTAACCCCTTTGGAATATTGATGAACCCGAATACGGGGTCGTTAATTATCTTTCTTTCGTAAGGCATTCGTTTTCTTTAGAGATCCTTTTTCCCTTTTCAGAGAATTGCTTTGAGTTGTTCAGCCATTTGTGCTTGCACTTCTTGTGCGGCGGTGCGGGCAGCTTCTGCAAATTTCTCTGTTTTATCTACGTAGATAATACCACGCGACGAGTTAACAATCAATCCGCATGTACTGTTCATACCATATTTGCAAACTTCTTCGAGTGAACCGCCTTGTGCTCCCACGCCTGGTACGAGAAGGAAATGGTTCGGGACAATCTTGCGGATGTCCTCAAAAGCACGTCCTTGAGTAGCACCTACCACATACATCATGCGGTCATCGCCAGCCCATTCCTGTGATTTGCGTAATACTTTCTCGAACAGACGTTCACCGTTTACGTCTTCTGTCAATTGGAAGTCATGAGATCCTTTGTTGGAAGTCAATGCCAACAGGATCACCCATTTGCCTTCGTAGGTAAGGAACGGAGTAACGCTGTCTTCACCCATGTAGGGGGCTACTGTTACAGAGTCGATATCCAATTCTTCAAAGAATGTGCGGGCATACATTGCAGAAGTATTTCCGATGTCACCACGCTTTGCGTCAGCAATGATGAATTGATCCGGATAGTTATCTTTGATATATTTTACTGTCTTTTCAAATGCGATCCATCCTTTTACACCCATGCTTTCATAGAAAGCCAGATTGGGTTTGTAGGCGATACACAAATCAGCTGTCGCGTCAATGATTGCTTTGTTGAATGCAAAGATCGGATCTTCTTCTTTCAACAGATGTTCCGGGATTTTCTTGATGTCAGTATCAAGTCCTACACAAAGGAATGATTTTTTGCGCTTTATGTTTTCAAATAATTGTTGCTTATCCATCTTGTTATTTACTATTTTGCAATTTACTATTTACTATTTTAAGAACCCGTTCTCAACTCTCAATTCTCAACTCTCCACTTCTCTAAAGTTCGCTTTCTTTCAGGCGTTCCGCATTTTCCGCTACGATCAGATGGTCGATACAATCCTGAATGTCTCCGTCCATGAAGGCTGCCAGGTTATAGATTGTATAGTTGATGCGGTGGTCGGTGATACGTCCTTGAGGATAGTTGTAAGTTCGTATTTTGGCTGAACGGTCTCCGGTAGATACCATTGTCTTACGTTTGGAGGCAATGTCATCGATATATTTCTGATGTTCTTTGTCGTAGATAAAAGTACGGAGACGGGCCAAGGCGCGTTCTTTGTTTTTCGGCTGGTCGCGTGTCTCGGTACATTCGATAAGGATTTCTTCGGCAATACCGGTGTTCGGGTTCTTCCAGATATAGCGCAAACGTACTCCGGATTCTACCTTGTTTACATTCTGTCCGCCGGCACCACCGCTTCGGAAAGTGTCCCATTTGATTTCTCCTTCGTTGATGACTACATCGAACTCTTCTGCTTCAGGAAGCACGGCCACGGATGCGGCTGAAGTGTGAACACGTCCTTGCGTTTCCGTAGCAGGAACACGCTGTACGCGGTGTACTCCCGATTCGTATTTTAAAATTCCGTATACATTATCGCCTGTCACACTACAAACAATTTCTTTGAATCCGCCGGCTGTTCCTTCGTTCGCATTGGAGACTTCCATTTTCCAACCTTTGGTTTCACAGAATTTGGCATACATACGGAAGAGGTCACCGGCAAAGATAGCAGCTTCGTCGCCTCCTGCACCTCCGCGGATTTCGAGAATAGCGTTCTTGCTGTCTTGCGGGTCGGCAGGAACAAGCATCAGTTTGATTTCTTCTTCCAACACCGGGAGTCGCTCTTGACTATTGTCCATTTCTTCTTTCGCCATTTCGCGCATTTCAGCGTCCGATTCATTGGCAAGGATATTTTTAGCTTCTTCAATATTACCCAGTAATTGGATATATTCTTTCCTTGCTTTCATCAAGTCGTCTAATTCCTTATATTCTTTAGTCAACTTGACATAACGTTTCTGGTCGGCAATCACTGCCGGGTCTGTGATAAGGGTAGATATTTCTTCAAAACGGGCTACGAGTCCGTCTAATTTTTCTAGTATGGTACTATTGTCTGCCATTCTTTAATATCTAAATTCTCCGAATTCGCTCTTAATGATTAATTCTGTTTGCTCGCATGCTTCAACACGTCCTACAATCTGTGCCGGAATACCGAATGACTCGGAAATAGCTATTACTTCTTCTGCATGTTCCGGTGACAGGTAGACTTCGAGGCGATGTCCCATATTGAATACCTTGTACATTTCTGCCCAGTCCGTACCGCTTTGTTCTTGGATCGTTTTGAATAAAGGAGGAACAGGGAAAAGATTATCTTTTACTACACGAACGTTTTCTACAAAATGCAGAACTTTAGTTTGTGCACCACCGGAGCAGTGTACCATTCCGTGGATTTCCGGGCGCAATGCATCAAGTAATTTTTTGACTACCGGTGCGTATGTACGGGTAGGAGAGAGTACTAACTTACCTGCATCAATTGGAGAATCTTCCACGCTGTCTGTTAGTTTTAACTTACCGGAATAAACTAACTCTTCAGGAACTGCAGCATCATAGCTTTCCGGATATTTTTCAGCAAGATATTTGCCGAATACGTCGTGACGGGCACTCGTCAAACCGTTGCTACCCATACCGCCATTATATTCTTTTTCGTAAGTAGCTTGTCCGTAAGAAGCCAACCCAACGATTACGTCACCCGGGCGAATATTGGCATTGTCGATAACGTCTGAACGTTTCATACGGCAAGTTACGGTAGAGTCAACGATGATGGTACGTACCAAATCGCCGACATCTGCAGTTTCACCACCGGTTGCATATACGCCTACACCCATTTCACGGAGTTCGGCCAGCAATTCGTCTGTTCCGTTGATGATGGCGGAGATTACTTCTCCGGGAATCAACAGTTTGTTACGTCCAATGGTAGATGAAACAAGGATATTGTCTACGGCACCTACACAAAGCAGGTCGTCGATATTCATAATCAATGCATCCTGTGCAATACCTTTCCAAACGGATAAGTCACCCGTTTCTTTCCAGTACATATAAGCAAGAGATGATTTGGTTCCGGCACCATCGGCATGCATAATGTTGCAATATTCCGGGTCACCTCCCAATATATCGGGAATAATTTTACAGAATGCTTTCGGGAAGATTCCTTTGTCGATGTTCTTGATGGCGTTGTGCACATCTTCTTTTGATGCGCTTACTCCACGCATCATGTATCGTTGATTACTCATGAGTTATAGAATTATTTTGTATACGGCTGCAAAAGTACAGCTTTTTTTTGGTACAGCCAACTAGGTACTAGTAAATGTTAATCATTAACTTTTATACTTTGGGATATTCTATTGAAAAGGAGAAGAATAATAGAAAATTAAGAGTTAAAATCATAGTAATGAGAACTATGAATTTAACTCTTAATTATAGAAGGGTTTTATCTAATCTTTTTTAGAATTCTACCTTCGGAGCCTTTTCACTTCCTTCCTCTGCTTCAAAATATGCTTTCTTATCGAAGCCGAACATTCCTGCAAAGATATTTTTCGGGAAACGGCGGATATTGGTATTATAAGCCTGGGCAGCATCATTGAAGTTTTTGCGTGCTACATTGATACGGTTTTCGGTTCCTTCTAGTTGAGCTTGAAGTTCCAGGAAGTTCTGGTTAGCTTTCAGGTCCGGATAATTCTCGGTGATGGCTAATAACTTGCCCAATGCTGATGTTACAGCACCTTGTGCCTTTTGGTATTGCGCCAGCTTTTCCGGTGTCAGGTCGGCAGCATCTACTTTGATTTGAGTAGCCTGGCTACGTGCGGCAACAACTCCTTCCAAGGTTTCCTTTTCATGTGTCGCATATCCTTTCACTGTGTTTACCAAGTTAGGAATCAAGTCGGCACGACGTTGATATTGAGTTTCTACATTTGCTCATTGACCACTTACATTCTCGTCCATAGTAACCAGACCGTTATATACACTTACTGCCCATATAACAAGGATAGCCACAACGGCTAAGATGATAATAATTGACTTCTTCATGTTTCTAATTATTCTATAGTTTTTGTTAATTTATCAGGGTTTTGACGAACGTCCCAAACTGTCACAATGATTACATCCTTATTAGCATCAACGTAATAAATAAGTTTATAATTAGTGTCTACTACTAATGCTCTGTAACAGAGTGTAACTCTTTCTGAAGTATTTAGAATGTTTCCCGCATTTGGGAAAGTTCTAAGCATCTCTGCTTCTTTGATAAGTTTATTATGTAATTTAGCAGCTATACGTTCGTTTTTTGTATATTGTAATGTTTGTAAATAAACTAATTCTAGCGTTTGCAAAGCCGATTGAGTCCAAACAATATTTGTCATTTCATATAATATTTGAGAACATCCTCATGTGAAACAATTCTTCCTGCCTTGACATCCTCCATACCTCTGTTGATTGCGATCTCTAATTCTTCTTGAGTATGTGGTAATAACCATGATTTTTGTTCCAATTCGTTGGAGAATCGAAGCATTTCTTTGAGCTGATTTTCTTCCATTAACATAACTCGTTCCATAATTTTCTGTCTCATGGTGATGGTGTCCATACCGTAAGAACCAGTTGGCTCATGGACAACTTTTTCTTGTTCTTTTTTTTCTTGATATTCTTTATTCTCTTTCATTTTCTTCTGTCTTAGTCATTAGGTAAAGTTACTAATTTATTTCGAAACTAGGGCATTGGATAACATTTATTTTAGAAACGAGAACCGGCACCACCGCCTCCGCCCATTCCTCCGCCAAAGCTGCCTCCACCGAAACCGCCTCCGCCTCCGAAACCACCTCTGCCTCCGCCAAAACCACCAATGAACGGACCGCCTCCGCCACCGCCCCGGTGATGGTAATCATTGTCATAACTTTGCTGGCGACGTATGATGGTATGTCCGCAGTTTCTACATGTATAGGTGACATCTTCGGTCTTCACTCCATTAATCCGGGATACGACTCTGCTTCCGCTTCTCTGCAATTGATGTTTACCACAATTCGGACAGCGACTTTGTTTGCGTACCGAAAAGAAAGCAAGACCTCCGCCAATGGCGATAAAACAAAGGATGGCAAGAATAAAATCAAAAGAACCACCACTGTTAGAATCGGAGAGAGCATCATTTTCCATCGAGCCGTCGAGCCGCTGACAAGTCGCTTTTATACCAGCCACCATTCCTGCATCCCAATTCCTATCTTTGAGGTAAGGAATCATATATCTTGTTTGAATCCTTTTGCAGATAGCATCAGGAAGTACTCCTTCCAGACCATAACCGGTATAGAACTGTATACAGCGTTGATCGGTGACTAATAAAATGACTAATCCATTGTTTTTGCCTTTTTTTCCTACACCCCATTTATTAAGCAGCTGATGACAGAAGTCGAAACAATCTTCTTCTCCGATTGAGGGAACTACGGCAACCACTGTTTCAATGCCAGTTTGTTGTTCCAAAGCATAAAGCATGGAGTCTATACTGTCACAAGCAGTCTGTGAAAGTATTCCTGCCGGGTTGCAAACATATTGCATTTTGTTTTGCAGATGTACTTTCGGAAGGTTGTCCACCGTGTATACTTTCTCTTGAGCTTGTAGTGGGAACAGAAGAAAAGTAGCTAGTATAAAAGTTAATATTGATTTCATAACGATTATTTTATGCTTGCAAATATAGAAACTTTTTCTGTTATGAATCTTAAACTCCTTGTTATAATAGGTTTAATGGATGTATCGTCCGACGAATGCACGGACTCGGTCGGTGTACTCATGTTTATTCTCTTGGTATGAAACGGCATGAGCGGCTCCTGGCACAATCCACAGTTCCTTGGGCTCCGGTTTGGCTTCGTAAAGCGGGTATACCATCCAGGTAGGCACATACGTGTCTTTGTCCCCGTGGATAAATAACATTGGAAGTTGTGATTTGGCTACTTGTTTCAGTGAAGAAGCTTCTTTGAAATTCCATCCATATTTCTTTTCGCAAAGCCAGCTTGTGGTGTACATGAGTGGAAAAGGAGGAAGATGAAAACTTGTTTTCAACTCGTGTGAGAATTCGTCCCATACGCTGGTGTAACCGCAATCTTCTACAAAGCATTTGACAAACGGCTTTTGCTCCTCACCGGACACCATCATGGTCGTTGCACCTCCCATTGAAATTCCGTGTACAACCATCTGTGTGCTGTCTCCGAAGATTTCATTAGCGATGTTCATCCATTGCAATACATCTAGACGGTCTTTCCAGCCCATTTGAATGGCAGGACCTTCACTTTCTCCCTGATGTTGCAGGTCGGGGAGTAATATATTATATCCTAAATCACGATTATACAGATAACCGATCATAAACATGCGGATAGCATTATCCGTATACCCGTGTACAATGACTGCGGTCTTGCTGGTAGGTTGGGGAGCAGCCACATAATACGCATGTAGTTGTATGCCGTGTGGGTTTATGATAAAAGTGTCTTTCAGTGCATCCACTTGTTTCAGACTATCCACCCATGGACGCAAAAAAGGGTAGTTTTTATACATGAAAGGATAAGAGTCAGCATCTTTAGACAAAATTTTGGCATTCGGAGTCAATGAGAAGTTTAACATATAAAAACTTCCTCCGATAGTGCAGCCGGTCAATGCCAGCATGATAATAATGATGCTATATACTACTTTTCTCCTCATAAAAACTTCTTTTAACCCTTATTTATGCCATATCTCCCAGGCGGCAAATGCCTGAAGCAGGAGCATTTCCAGACCGTTTTTCACAACAGCCCCTTGCGCTTCTCCTTTTTTCATGAACAGCGTAACGTTCGGATTATATAACAAATCGTAGAGCAAATGGTTTGGTGTCAGAAGTTCATAAGGGATATTAGGGCAGAAATCTACCTTAGGAAACATTCCTACGGGAGTACTATTGACAATGACTGTGTATTCTGTCATAATTTCGGGAGTCAGTTCTTCATAAGTCAGCATATCATCGGCTTTGTGGGTGCGCGATACGAAGATGCTTTCGATACCTAGATTCTTCAGACCGTGGTAGACAGCTTTGGAAGCTCCGCCGGTACCCAAAATCAACGCTTTCTTGTGATGAGGCTGCAACAAGGGCTGGATAGATTGAGTGAATCCAATGATATCGGAGTTGTAACCCACCAATTTGACTTTTCCTTTTGGCTGGCGAATGATTTTAATCACATTGACTGCGCCTATCTTTGCGGTGTCACGATCGAGTTCATCCAGAAAAGGAATCACTTGTTCTTTGTAAGGGATGGTGACATTGAGCCCGCACAGGTTGGGATTCTCTTCGATCACTTCCATGAAGTTATTGATACTGGGAATCTCGAAATTCACATACTCAGCATTGATTCCTTCGGATTTGAACTTCTCATTAAAGTATCCGATAGAAAATGAATGTCGCAGAGGATAGCCGATTAAACCATATTTTTCCATAATATAATAAGGGTTAAATTAATCATTCACAATGAATTGCTATTTTGTTGCGGTATAAAGAGTGCAGATGCCAAAGGTCAGCCGTTTGAAGTTGACTTCGCTAAATCCGGCTCGGGCGATGACTCCTTTCATCACTTCCCCTTGAGGAAATACTTTGATGGTATCCGGCAGATAGCGGTAGGCACTGTTATCTTTGGAGAGCAGTTTGCCCAATAATGGAATGACGACTTTTGAGTAGATGGAAAACAATTGTTTCATCGGGAAACGGTCCGGAGTGGTAAGTTCCAAAATCACAAGATGACCGCCCGGTTTCAATACACGGCACATTTCGGAGAGTCCTTTGTCGAGGTCTTCGAAATTGCGGATACCGAAAGCTACGGTGATGGCGTCAAAATCATTGTCGGCAAAAGAGAGTGAAGTACAGTCCTCCCGGGCAAAAGAGATTTTGTCCGACAGTCCTTCCTTTTTTACTTTTTCACGTCCCACATTCATCATGCCTTCCGAGATGTCCGTCCCGATCAGTTCGGCAGGTTGCAGTTTACGACAGGCGAGGATAGCAAAATCTCCTGTGCCGGTAGCTACATCCATCATACGCTGCGGTTGGAAAGGGCGTAACCAGGCAATCGCTTTTTTGCGCCAGCTGCGGTCGATACCTAGAGATAAGGTATGGTTCAGCTTATCGTATGCATGTGCGATGTTGTCGAACATTCGTTCCACTTGCTCGGTCTTTTTCCCTTCTTCGTCGTAAGGCTTGATATGTTGTTGTGGGTAGTCCATTCTTTTTAATTGATAGTTGATAAATGATAGTTAGAAGATGATAGTTGATAAATGATAGTTGGCGGATAATAATTAAGGTTGAAGTTATATGCGATGAATTGCATACGAACTGTCATTCATTATCTGTCAACTATCATTTATTATCTGTCATTTGTTGACTATCAACGATTCAAGAACGTTTCAACGTTTTTGAATATACGTTCAGCGATGTTGGTGGTATCTTCTTTCACAAATTTCTCACCGGTGATGTTTTCGAACAATTCGATGTAACGGTCACTGATGCTTTGTACGATAGCCGGAGTCATTTCAGGCACTTTCTGACCGTCTTTGCCCTGGAAACCGTTTTCCATCAACCATTCGCGAACGAACTCTTTAGAAAGTTGTTTCTGTGGTTCGCCTTTTTCGAAACGTTCCTGGTAACCTTCAGCATAGAAATAACGGCTTGAATCTGGAGTGTGGATTTCGTCCATCAGGTAGATAGTACCGTTGTGCTTGCCGAATTCGTATTTTGTATCTACGAGAATCAGTCCGCGTTCTGCTGCGATTTCAGTACCGCGTTTGAAAAGGGCTAATGTATATTTTTCGAGGATTTCATACTCTTCCGGAGTAGCCAATCCCTGTTTCAGGATTTCTTCTTTAGAGATGTCTTCGTCGTGCAATCCCATTTCTGCTTTCGTAGTCGGAGTGACGATCGGTTCGGGGAATTTTTGGTTTTCGCGCATTCCGTCCGGCAATTTCACACCGCAAATCTCGCGTACACCGCTTTTGTAAGCCCGCCATGCGCTACCGCACAGGTAACCACGTACAATCATTTCCACCGGAAAACCTTCACACAACACACCCACTGTTACCATTGGGTCCGGAGTAGCCATTTTCCAGTTCGGACAGATGTCAGTAGTGGCATCGAGGAATTTAGCTGCAATCTGGTTCAGCATTTGTCCTTTGTAAGGAATACCTTCAGGTAGTACTACGTCAAAGGCCGAAATACGGTCGGTTGCTACCATGACGAGTTTTTCGCCGTTGATGTTGTACACATCGCGCACTTTTCCGTGGTACACACTTTTCTGTCCCGGAAAGTTGAAATCTGTTTTTGTTAATGCTTTCATAATGATATATATATTAAAATTATGCTTCTTTCTTTAATTTCACCACGGAGGACACGGAGGACACGGAGTACACAGAGTCTTCATTGAGATATTTGGATTAAATCCTCTGTGTACTCTGTGTCCTCTGTGGTGAACCGTTCCGTTCGGCTTTCGCTTCTTTATCGAACTTTTCGTAAGCATCCACGATACGTTCCACCAGTTTATGGCGTACGATATCTTTCTTATTCAGTTCAACAAAACTGATCCCTTTCACTCCCTTCAAGATGCGGAGGGCTTGCACCAATCCCGATGTTTGTGAAGCGGGAAGGTCAATCTGTGTCATGTCTCCCGTCACAATCATTTTGGTGTTCATACCCATACGGGTGAGGAACATTTTGATTTGTTGTGCGGTAGTATTCTGGGCTTCGTCCAATATAACGACTGCATCATTTAGCGTACGTCCGCGCATAAAGGCTAACGGGGCAATTTGGATAATGTTCAATTCCATGTATTCCTTTAACTTGGCGGCAGGTATCATATCCTGCAAGGCGTCATATAAAGGTTGTAGGTATGGATCGATCTTATCTTTCATGTCGCCGGGCAGGAAACCGAGTTTTTCTCCGGCTTCTACGGCGGGGCGGCTAAGAATGATTTTTTTGATTTCTTTGTTTTTCAATGCACGCACGGCAAGGGCGATAGCAGTGTATGTTTTTCCCGAACCTGCCGGACCGATGGCGAATACCATATCATTTTTGGCGAATCCTTCTACCAGTTTCAACTGGTTTTCGCTTCGGGGGATGATAGGCTTGCCCGTGACGCTGAACACAATCACGTTTCCTGTCTGTTCCGCTTGCGGAGCATTTCCTTTTATAATGTCAATGATAACTTCTTCTTTCAGTGAATTATATTCGGCGCAGTACTTTTCAAGTTTGGTGATATTTTCTTCGAAGGCACACATTTCCTCCTCGTCGCCCAGCACTTTGATGACATTGCCTCGGGCAACTATGCGTAGCTTTGGATATAAAGCTTTAATTAACTGTATGTTGGCGTTGTTTACACCGTAAAAAATAACCGGATCAATGTCCTCAAGAACAATCAGCTTCTCTATCATTAAGTTGTATTAAAGAAAAATTTCTGCAAATTTAATCAAACGTTTTGGATTCTCTGATTGTTTGGAGGTGAATTTTACTGCAAATCTTCTACTATCCACTTTTCGATGTTTCTTGTTTCATTACTGAAATTAATGCCTATTTTAAATATTTGTCGCTTGTCGGCAGCAAATGCTTGTGCATAATGTTTGTCATTGATTTGTTGCAGAGCTTCTTCGGCGGTTCCCTCCAGTTTGAATTCCATCACATAGATGAAATGCTCGGTTTGCAGGACGAGGTCAATGCGTCCTTGTGAGGTATGATACTCTGCTTTTACATAGAATCCAATGAGTTTAAATACGATGAAGAGTACATTTTGATAATGTAGTTCCAAATCGCGTACCAATTCGTAAGGTGTATCGGCAAAGAAACTTTGCAGGCGGCGGAAAAAGGCATCATAATCACCTTGTTCCACTTCATCGACAAACTGCCGTATTTGGAAAGGAGATTCGATTACATCTATATTGGTATAGAACGGAAGGAGGTATTTTACAAAACCTTCTTCTACTTCCCGATTGGGAAATCCCAGTCGATAAATCCCAAAGCGATTGTCGAATCCTTTGATCGTAAGATATCCACTTTGATAGATAACCGGAATAGGATTTCGGGACGTCGAATCAATGCTGTTCAGTACATCTGCATCCGTTTCTTCATGGGTGATACGTTGGAGATTATAATTGGATTTCTTTAGTAATTCTACCAAATAAGTCGGGGTGCCGGTTTCAAACCAGTAACTACCGAATTTCATTTTATAGAATGTATTGAGCAAACTGAATGGGTTGTATATTCCTATGGAATTTTCTACGAAATGATAACCATCATAACATTCTTTCAGTTCGGAGCATACCTCCTCATAAGTCATTTTCTGTTTATCTGCCAAGATATGCAGGTCTTCTTCCATGATATCGTGGATTTCTTTTTCTGTGATTCCGCAGAGTTCCACGTACTGTTCGTCCATAGAAATATCTATCAGGTTGTTCAGGTCGCTGAATACACTGACTTTACCGAACTTGGTGACACCTGTCAAGAAAGCAAATTTGATATGACCGTCCATAGTTTTCAATACACTATAGAAAGCCTTCATCGTATTGCGGAATTTTCGCTGAAGTGGTTCGTTGCCTATTGCCTGTAACATCGGTTTGTCGTATTCGTCAATAAGGATAACGACGCGTTGTCCGGCTTGCTTGTTGGCCCGTTCGATGATGCCCCGGAAACGCAACGCAAAGGTTGTTTCTGAAGGAGCGGTGCCATACAATCGTTCCCACTTTCCCAATGTGAAGTTTAAGATACTTTCCAGACTTTCCAATGTATCATATTTTTCGGTGTTAAGATCCATGTGGAGAATGGGATATTTGATCCATTCTTTCTCCAGTTCCTCTATGGCTAAATTCGTAAAGAGTTCCTTTTTCCCTGAAAAATAAGCTTCAAGGGTGGATATCAACAGGCTCTTCCCAAAGCGGCGCGGGCGGCTAAGAAAATAGTAACGGCCGGTTTTTACTAATTGGTAAATGAGTCTGGTTTTATCTACATAGAGATAACCATCGTTACGGAGACTTTCAAAATTCTGTATGCCGATAGGATATAGCTTGCTCATAATCTGATTCTTTTAGCGTTGGATTCATACAAAGATAGCTGTTTTCCATCTTAACGCAAAATTTACCTTGAAGGTTTTATGATATGCTGGTCAAAGATTTTGAAAAAGGGTATTTATCGGGCGGTGATATGGAAACAACCTTGCTTCAATTCATATTTGATGTAGCATTTTTCAGCTTGTCGCAGGTCTCTTAAAACCTCGGACAAGACAAGTTTCAGTGTGTCGGCACTTACATCCTGTAACGGTCTTCCATCCTTGTCTTCTACCTTTTTGAAACGTTTCCAACTGACGTCAAAGGTGGCTCCAAAGCAGTGTGCCGAGTTGGCGGAAGCATTTCCGTTGCGACGGCGGAGGCGTTTCACATCGTTTTCGGTACGCAATACGGAAGTGATGATTACCTGATTCGGATTCAAGCCTTTTGCAGCCAATGAATCGAGAAAGTTGGAACCGATTGTATCGAGCAGTGCACTGGCACGCGGTACGAGATAGGGGATAGAGTGCGTCAATGAATCTACTACATAAAACTCATTGTCAGTAATATGAGTTAGCTTTTCTTTCATATCTTCTGCTGCTTCCCGGTCTGCCAATGGACGAATCCCTATCTTTTTGGCTACTTCCAGATGTGCGTCATTCAAATCAGGGAAAGAACGTTTATAGCTGACGACGCCACGAATATTGCGTGGCTCATTCAGTTTCAGCGACATGTCTTTCTTTTTGCAGCCCGAAGTAAGCGTTGTAAGCCCAATAACTAGTAGAAATAGCGGTAATATGCGAAGCTTATAAATAGTCATTTTATATTTTTTGCTCGCAAATATACGCTATTTTTTTATACGTTCTATGCTTTGCTTTATTTTCTGGCTCATACTTTGGGGCTATTCCAAAATATTCTCTGGTATTTCAGGATAGGTATTTAATATACCTATTATGGTATAATCTGTATTGTCAATTGTTGTTTTTAGTGTGGGTACTATTGTATGTTCGCTTCTGGTAAGAGCTTTTTCTACAAGTTCTTTCCAATCTATATCTAGAAATTTTGATATAAGATTTAGAACGGCATTTGCACTCGTAACTCCATCGTATAGTTCAAATCTTAATTTGTGAGGGGTGGGAGGAACTGTTGCATCGCTGAAATTTCCTTGTTCGTCAGATGCATAGTTTAGTGTTAAATAAGGTATGGCGTATGTAGGAGACGAGTTGCCGGAACCGCTTTCTAACTTGGTGAAAAAATCGTATGTTCCTTTTGCTATTGGAGTACGAGATATTTCGTCTCTAGACTCAATATAACGGAAAAAATAGCAATCTTTAGCTTCATTGTTAATAAGATAAACTACAGTGCCATTAGAAAGTGCCAGATGATTACTTTTTTTTATAGCGTATGCCAAATAACTGTCTGTAATTTTAATTCTTAAATCAACCGTTTCGTTGGTGATATTATCTTTTACTTTCACCTTTGTTTCTCCTTTCTTTTTGGGGGTGATCCTTAAGCTTCCCATTCCTATCGAACTGGATAAATCTACATCTATATTTAAAATGTCAGTTTTTTCTACAGTTACGGTGTAGTCCCTGTTTCCACCTGTGATGGTGATATTGGTTGTTCCTAACAAAGGTCGTTCGTAATACTCTTTTTCGAAGGATAAAGAATATATCTTTTTTTCATCGTTATTTCCACAGCTAAAAAAGATAATTGTATAGAGAAATGACAGTAGTGCTCCAAGTAAATGTTTTGTCTTCATGATTATTCTGTTTTATAGTTTTGCAGGAGAGATATAATCTTATAAGTTCCTGTGTTGATGTTGGAGACAAATATAAAGATTTTATCAATATGTTGAAGTAAATAGTATATTTATTTCCTGTCCTCCAGCTATTTTTATACATTTGTAGCGGTTTATAAAAAATAGGCCACTTTCCCACTAAACATAACACACATGAAAACAGATTTCGATTACAATTCTATGCCCGTTAGCTTCGCTCATTGCTTGAATGGACATTGTTTGCGTGCGGACAAATGTCTGCGACGACAAGTAACTCTCCGAATGCCGAAAGAGCGGGCTGCTGTAATGGTTATTAATCCCGAACATGTCACCTCCGATGGTGAAGACTGTACTTACTTTATTGATGAAAAGCCGGTGTTGTTTGCACGGGGAATGAAACATTTGCTGGACCGGGTGCCGCTTGCTGATGCCACCGTTATCAAGCGACAGATGATAGCCTACTTCGGCAAAACGATCTATTATCGTTGTTGCAATAAAGAACGGTTGATTAAGCCAAAGGAACAAAAGTATATACAAGAACTTTTTCGAAAGAGGGGAGTTACAGAAACGCCTCAATATGATGAATATATCGAATACTATGATCTTGGGTAAGTATATCCGTTAGTCCCGGTAGTTCCATATATTGTGGGAAAGTATTCTCTTATATTATGGGAATTTATTCCCGCAAAATGAGGGAATAAATTCTCTCCAGCTAGGGAATCTTTTCCCACAATATGTGGGACTACCGGGGTCTGTAATACCCTGATAATAGTTGACTACCTTTTTTCTTATCTTCGGGTTGGGTTGACATTTATTATGTAGGTATTATATAGCAGTTCCGGTATGAGAAATGCATGATGAAAGTATGAGAAATACCGGTTTTTTGTGACATTTCAGGCAAAATACTATGAGAAACACCTTTTTGAAAAGTATTTCTCATAGTGTTATTGCTTTGAATTACAGATGATTATCCTATAAAGTATGAGAATATGAGAAATGATTTCGCAAAATCATTTCTAGTGCCCTAAGCGGAGCTGACCGAAATAGGCGACATTCCGGGATTATTGTAACTGTATACAAAGAATGAGCGATATGGCTTCACGACTTATTACATATTTTGTGTAACACATTTTATGTAACATAAAGAACGTAATAAATCCGGAATATTCAAAGAAGATTTATTCGAGTTATATTATAAAAAACAAACGCTGATGAGAACAAGTAATCATTCTTTTCTCATCAGCGTATATTATGTCGGATCACAACTATTTCTTATCTTTTTTCTCGTCAGCTTTTGTTGCAGGCTTTTCTTCCGTTTTGCTTTCCGGATTGATAATACCTTTTACTGTTTCACCGATAGGCAATTTATCCAATACACCGAGACTTGGAGCTACTGTTTTCACCAATGTGTTCAGGAAGTTGCTTGTACCTCCGTTTCCTCCGTCGAAAACAGTGATATTTCCTAAGTTCATGTGTTCGAACGCCTTTACCTGTTCGCCGGCGATTTCCTTCCACTGGTCTACCATCTTATATTGGATAGCGATAGCCGGATTCGATTCAGCCGCTCTTACCATTGCTTCGAAACCTTCCGCTTCCGCAAGTAATGATTTCTTCTTACCTTCCGCTTCGGCTTCCAGTTTCAATTGGATAGCTTTTGCTTCCGCTTCGGCTTGTGCCAAAGTAGCTTTTGCACGGGCTTCCGCTTCGCGGGTAATCTTTTCAGCGATGGCATTTGCCTGAAGGATAGCTTCCTGTCTGGCGATTTCCGCAGGAACAATCTTTTCAGCCTTCAATGAAGATTCCACTTTTCGTGCCTTAGCTTCTTCCACTTCTTTTTGCGCAATTTCGCGTGCAGTCTGTACGGCAGCTTCCGATTTTGCGGCAGCTTCACCAGCTTGCTTGTCGGCATTGGCTTGTGTTACAGCTAGTTCTGCATTGGAAAGAGCCACCTCTTTCTGTGCGTCATTTCGTCCGATGGCAGCTTTCTTGGCAGCTTCTGCCTGTTTGATTTCCATATCCGAGTTTAGTTCGGCAACACGGCTTTCCTTTTCAGTATTTGCCTGCTCGATACGGATGTTCTTTTCAGCTTCAGCCTTTGCTACTTGCGATTCTTTTTCCGCATTGGCGATGGCTACTTGCGAGATTCTGTCCTTATCCGCATTTGCAACAGAGATTTCCTGTTGTTTCTTCGTTTCTGCAATAGCGATATCCTGGTCTTTGCGGGTTTCCGCAACTTTAGTTTCGCGTTCTTTAATCTGATTGGCAATTTTGATAGCACCCAGCTTTTCCTGTTCTTCGATGTTAGCCTGTGCTTCGTTCAGTGCTTTACTTTCAGCTTCCTTACCTAAGTTGACAATGTAGTTGGCAGCGTCGCGAATATCACTGATGTTGATGTTCATCAGATACAAACCGAATTTGCGAAGTTCGGTATCGATGTTATCTTTCACTTTAGCCAGGAACTTATCACGGTCTGAATTTAATTCTTCGATAGTCATATCGGCGATCACCATACGCATCTGACCGTATACAACATCAGTAATTAAGTTCTGCTTGTCATCCATCGTTAAGCCCAGCATACGTTCAGCAGCATTTTGCATCACTTCAGGATCGGTGCTGATAGCTACAGTGATTGTAGTCGGCACATCTACACGAATGTTTTGAGCGGATAGCGCGCCGGTCAGTTTACATTCGATTTGCATTGGTTTCATGGAAAGGAATTCGTATCCTTGGATAATCGGCCATACAAAAGCAGCTCCACCATGATATAGCTTTGCCGATTTCTTATCCCCTCCCGTTTTACCATATACAACGAGGACTTCATCACTCTTACATTTACGGTAACGCGAAAGGATACCAATAAAAGTGAGTAGGATGACTGCCACTAATATAGCAGCCATGATTAACATTTCTTGTGTCATAAAATTGTGTATTTGAATAATTATTGAATGAATAGTGTTCCGTCTTTGTAACTGGTGATAATCGTTCTGTCGCCAGTCTGATATGTTTTTCCGGATTCGGAGATGACGTCTACTTCGCGCATGGCTCCGTCCCGGGTGGTCTGTACAGTATATTTGCTGTCGCTTTGTTTGAAATAGATCACACATTCCCGTCCCACAAGCTGATCGGTTTGCTCGTTGTGGTTCACTTGTTGCAGTTGGTATGCTTTTTTATAGAGGAACCAGACGGCAAAAACAAAGAAAAGACCTACTAGAATACCAATGACGTAACTTTGCATTTCCGTGTTTCCTGCCAGATACATGTACCAGCCGAATCCAATTCCGAAATGGGTAAGTCCTTTAAAAGAAACTACACTACTGATATCAGCATCCATGTCTACATCTGCATCTATATCTCCGAAAAAGATGGATAATACGAATTGGATAAGAAAGATGCCTGTCGTGACGAGGGCGATGATGAGGAAAATGGTACTACTCATAATTGTGGGGTATTAGTAAATCATGATTATTTTGTCCTGTAAATATACAGGTTTATGTGAATTATACAAAGATAAATGAGATAAAATGATTAATTTTGCGCGCGAAAACCCTAAAATGAGGAATTAGCGTGCAAAGGTATTTTATTTATTTGGCTTACGACGGGACCAACTATCATGGTTGGCAAATTCAACCGAATGGGATTAGTGTGCAGGAATGCCTGATGAAAGCATTGTCTACCTTTCTGCGTCGCGAAATAGAAATAATAGGAGCGGGCCGTACGGACGCCGGAGTGCATGCTTCTCTGATGATCGCTCATTTTGACTTCGATGAGCCGTTGGATGAAATATCAGTTGCCGATAAATTAAACCGTTTGTTACCTCCGGACATTTCCGTTTACCGGGTTTGCCGTGTCAATCCGGATGCGCATGCCCGCTTTGATGCGACTGCGCGAACTTACAAGTATTATGTAACGACATCGAAATATCCTTTTAACCGGCAATATCGTTGGCGAGTTTATAATCAGTTGGATTATGCACTTATGAACGAAGCTGCACGTACCCTTTTCGAGTATACTGACTTTACGAGCTTCAGCAAACTTCATACGGATGTAAAGACCAATATCTGCCATATCACTCATGCCGAATGGACGCAGGAAGATGATGCTACTTGGGTGTTTACCATCCGTGCCGACCGTTTCCTGCGAAATATGGTGCGAGCTATCGTAGGTACGCTGATTGAAGTGGGACGAGGGAAACTTACTGTTGAAGGCTTCCGGCGGGTTATCGAACAACAAGACCGTTGCAAAGCCGGAACATCTGCTCCGGGGCAAGCCCTGTTTCTGGTAAATGTGGAATATCCCGAAAGTATATTTGAATAATAAATAATAAATATTCTCATGTGGTTATTATTAGCATTTCTCTCGGCTACTTTGCTGGGTTTTTATGATGTATTCAAGAAGAAATCGTTGAAAGATAATGCGGTACTTCCCGTTTTGTTTCTAAATACATTTTTTTCCAGTCTCATCTTTCTGCCATTTATCTTGATATCCGTATATAAACCGGACTTGTTGGGAGGAACGATATTTAATGTTCCCGTTGTTGGCTGGGAACAGCATAAATATATCATCATCAAGTCGTTCATCGTGTTGTCTTCGTGGATATTCGGATATTTCGGAATGAAACATCTGCCTTTAACCATAGTAGGACCTATCAACGCCACCCGTCCGGTGATGGTGCTTGTGGGAGCGATGCTGGTATTTGGCGAACGGTTGAATCTCTATCAATGGATCGGGGTAATGCTGGCCATTGTTTCTTTCTTTATGTTAAGTCGTTCGGGGAAGAAAGAAGGAATTGATTTTAAGCATAACAAATGGATATTCTTTATCGTGCTGGCTGCCATTACAGGTGCTATCAGCGGATTGTATGATAAATATCTGATGAAATCTCTGAATCCGATGCTGGTACAATCCTGGTATAATGTTTATCAAGTGTTTATTATGTGTCCTATTCTGTTATTGCTTTGGTGGCCTAAAAGAAAGTCTACCACCCCGTTTCGCTGGGACTGGACGATTATCCTGATTTCTATCTTCCTATCGGCTGCCGATTTCGTTTACTTTTACGCATTGAGCTATGACGATTCCATGATTTCCATTGTTTCGATGGTCCGTCGGGGAAGTGTAGTAGTCTCTTTCACTTTCGGTGCACTTCTCTTCCGTGAAAAGAATTTAAAAAGCAAAGCGATTGACCTTATACTGGTGTTAATCGGAATGATATTCTTATATTTGGGGTCTAAAAATTAAAACAGTTACACAAAATCTGTTTGTCGCAGGTTAAATAAGATAGATATGAAAATAAATAAACTTGTAATCACTATATTCTTTTCTGCTGTCGGACTCTTTGCTTCGACCGCTCTTTGGGCACAAGAAGCCAAAACGCTGTTTGTGAATATGCCGGATTCTCTAAGCCCGTTACTAACCAAAGTAAACCGGGAAGATTGTATTGACTTTCTGGAAAGTAAGATGAAAGCGCAAGTAGAGAATCGTTTCGGCAAGAAGTCGGAGATGACTGATCTAAGTAAAGATTATATCCGTATGCAGATGTCTTCTCAATCTACCTGGCAAATGAAAGTGTTGGCTTTGAATGACTCGACGAATGTGATCTGTACAGTCTCTACAGCTTGTGCACCTGCCTGCGACAGCAGCATCCGTTTCTATACAGATGACTGGAAACCGCTTACAGCATCTCTCTTTATTACCCTTCCTGTGATGGGCGACTTTTTGAATACGCCGGATTCAGCAGGTGTTTATGAGTTTGACGAAGCACGCCGTTCGGCAGATATATTATTGATGAAAGCTGATTTTAATAAAGAAAATACAGAATTGACTGTTACATTAGCTACTCCCGACTATATGTCAAAGGAGACGGCAGAGAAACTGAAACCATTTCTCCGTCGTCCTATTGTCTATTATTGGAAGACTGGAGCATTTGTTAAATTGAAAACAGAGGATTAAAAATTGAGAAATAGGGATTATTCAATAATATCCCTGATTAAAGATTTCAAAAAAAGGGGCTGGCTAACAAGTCTCTCATTAATCATTTCACCCGCGCTACAGATAGTTATAGCGCGGGTGATTTTCAATATTTAAAGCTCGCTAGACAGTTCCTTATATTTTTAATTTTGAGAATATCTCAAAATAGCTGCACCACAGCGTAGCTTATTTTTCAATTTAACAAGCATTCGTTGATAAATGCGATCATTTCCGGTGTGTTGGCTTCCACACTTTGAAGCAGTTTGAATTGTGCTTTAGTACGAACCAAATTATGCTCCGGATATTTGATTTTATAATAAGTATCTCCATTGATATAGTCTGCCAAGAACCGTACACACTGCATGTATGGGAATAAAGCGGCTGCATAAGGGAGATTCTCTATCTCAATTGGAGTCAGGAATGATTTGGCTCCTTTCAGATAGCCTTTGGTAAACGCTTTGAATATTTCCATATTGAAGTTTACACGATCAAGGTCTTTATCATCCTCATCACCCGTGTTGGCGCCTGTACGAAGGAAATCGCCATAATCGGAGAAGACAAAGCTGGGCATTACCGTATCCAGGTCGATGACACAAAGCACTTTGCCATCCTCGTCGAACATCATGTTATTCACTTTCGTATCGCAGTGGCAAACACGTTTGGGGAGTTTTCCTTCACGATATAAACGTTCTGCTTTACACATTTCATCTGCACGCTTCTCTATTTCGTCCAGATAGTATTTCACTTCCGATACCCGTCCGGCAGCATCTTTCGCAACAGCTTCACGCAATTGTTTGAGGCGGAACTCCATATTGTGGAAGTCAGGTATGGTTTCACCCAATGTTTCCGGAATATCGGCCAGCATAGCCTGGAAGTTACCAAAAGCTTCTCCAGCATAATTTGAATATTCGGGATTCACCGTCTCATACGTTTTGGCGCGTGGGATGAATACCATCACACGCCAGTAGCTATCACCGTCGAACCAATATGCTTTACCCTCTTCTGTTTCGAGGAAACTCAAAACCTTGCGCTCTATATCCGATTCTCCTGCCTCCGTTAGTTTCTTGCGAATATGATTGGTGACAGCGGTAATATTGGATTGAAGCATCTCTACATTCTGAAAAATGGCATGATTGATGCGTTGCAAAACGTAGTCGGGAGCATCTGCTTCTTTGGTGTTTACTTTGTAAGTGTCGTTAATAAGTCCTGTACCCAAAGGTTTGATTTCTTCTATCGTACCTTGGACTTTAAAATTAGCTACAATGCTAGATAAATCTTTCATGGGTTTTTTCTTTAAAAATTTATACTAAGGTTATCGATAATCGTATTTAGCCGCCTCGTTGGCCTGATTAGCCGAGCGAACAGGTACTAATGTGAATCCCCAATGGTAATCACGATTGGCAGGGATTTGGTGGAAAGGTTCCGGGCGTGCACCCCAACTGTCATATCCGCCTACACCTTGTTGCTTCATGTCCACACAAACCTCTACGAAATCTCTTGGAACGATGTCATTAACATGATGCATTCTCCGCAATACATTACGGGCGGCATTCTCATCATGATTGGCTACTTCTTCCGGGCTAAAGTTATTCCATTGGTAAGGGTGGGGCAGAGCCTCTTCAGAGTCAAAGTCTTCGATAGAGTTGCGCAAGGCATTGAAACCGATCGTACTGTCGGCTACTAAAACCAGGCCGTTTCCTTTGACGGGAGATAAAGCGATCCAACGGGTATCGGTGTGATGTCCGTTTTCCTGTGGACGTACATAGTTGAAGTACATTTTATCTGCTGTTGTCTTATATACGCCAACGAGGGTTCCATGATTACGGTCGATATAGTTCTCTTCCGGACCACGGCCAAAGTATTGTACATTGTTCATCTGTGCCGGCAAGCGGAAACGAACACCGATACGGGGAACTTCCAGTTTGGAAGCGGCCTTGCGGGCAGCGTCACTTCCGGGAGTAAACGTAGCCATGCGGGTAGCTTCAGAAACTTCAGTTTCTGTTGCCTGCATATCTGTTGACGTGAATTTGGCATTTACATTGACTACTCCGTTCGGATAGATTTTGTATGTGACAACATACAAGTTGCCGGCAGCCAATAAGTAGGTCACATGTAAGGAAACTACCTTATTCTCTGTTGTCATGGTTGCATCCGTTACGTGGAAGTTTTTGCTTGATTGCTTCCATACCTGTAAACGTTTAGGAGCGCCATTACCATAATCATTATCATTAGGAGCACGCCAGAAGTTAGGCTGAATACCAAATCCGTCTTTGAAATATTCTGTGCCGTCCACTTTATACGAGGTAACTAATCCGCTATTCTTGTTGAATACAAAATTCACTTTGGAAGAAGAAACGATTAGCTCATCTCCTTGAGTCGTTGTTTTCAGTGCCGGACCGTTTGCTTTATAAATAGCTTTCTCTGCCTGGATAGGAAGCTGGAACTGGTCGTATGCTATTTCATATCCTGTTGGAATCAACGGTTCAGGTTCTGTGGTTGTCACGCTGAAGTTTACAAAATATTCCACTCCCGGTTGGGCTTTCAAGCCGTTTACCGGTACGGTGAATTCTTTGGATGCCTGCGGAGCAATATCCAAAGATATTTTTCCACCTTTTATAGTCTTTCCGTTAGCGAGTACGTTATAGTGAATCTGATACTTTTTCAGATTGGTGAAATAGAAACGGTTGGTGATTTTGAATATACCGGCAGCGGCATCTACTGCCTCAAAGCCTACATTCTGATGTACATATTTCACTTCAGCCATTGCCGGATGCGGACCACGATCCGGATTGACAAGACCGTTGCAGAGGAAGTTGCCATCGCTCGGCGCGTCTACACCGAAGTCACCTCCGTAAGCCCAGTATTCTCTTCCATTCTCATCTTTCTGGAGAAGACCTTGGTCTACCCAGTCCCAGATATATCCACCCTGTAGGTTCGGATATTTGTAAATCGCCTGCCATTGTCCCCACAGGTTTCCGGTGGAGTTTCCCATTGCGTGCGCATATTCGGAAGGAGCTACAGGACGGTCGCTGCCGTTCTTTCCTGTATTTTCCAGCCAGTCGGCACCCGGATATTGCGGAACATACATATCGGAGTTCCATTCCCATTGAGCACGCTCATAGTTGACAGGGCGATTCATCAGCTCTTTGTCAGCCTCTTTCAGCCACAAGTAAGTCTGATAGAAATTATATCCGTTTCCGGCTTCATTTCCCAACGACCAGAAGGTGACGCTCGGATAGTTCTTGTTGCGTTCGAACATATTGATGGTACGGTCCATGTGTGGTTTCAGCCATTCGGGGTTGTTACCCAATGAACCGCCCTTTCGAAGATCGTAATACATTCCGTGGCTTTCGACATTGGCTTCATCATATACATAAAGACCGTATTCATCGCAAAGTTCGTAGAAACGGCGGTCTTGCGGATAGTGGCAAAGGCGTACGCTGTTCAGGTTATGTTGCTTCATAAGCTCGAAGTCACGACGCATCAACTCTTCTGTTACATAATGACCTGTTGACGGGTTGTGTTCGTGGATATTTACCCCTTTCAGTTTCAGTGGCTGACCATTGATGAACAGGCAAACGTATGGTTTTCCGTTAGCAGCTTTTTGTTCGATAGGTTTGATTTCAATACGGCGGAATCCTACATTAAAAGGAATAATCTCATTTATTTTGCCATTCTCTTTGACGGTCATCAGCAGTTTGTACAGATTCGGATGTTCGGATGTCCATGTATTGACATCTGCCAGTTTCTGATCGAAAGAAAGTGTACGTACTTCGTCCGATGGGATATAGGCGGTCTTCTCTTCAGTAGAGATTACTTTTCCCTGTGCATTCAATAGCTCATAAACTAATGTGAGATTAGTTGCTGCCTTCTCGTGATTTCTCAAATCGACATTCAAGCTGAAGATTCCATTCTTGTAGCTGTCATCCAGGGTAGACTTCACCCGGAAATCTTTGAGGGCTGCTTTAGGTTGTGAATACAGATAAACATCGCGTTCAATACCGCTCATGCGCCAGAAGTCCTGACATTCCAGATAGGAACCAGTGCTCCAACGGAAGATTTTAACGGTAAGCACGTTTTTGCCGGGCTTCACATAGTTGTTAATAAGAAACTCTGCCGGATTTTTGGAGTCTTCGCTATATCCAACTTCTTGCCCGTTGATATATACATATACGCCGGACTTGGCTCCTGCCAGATGCAGGTAGATATCCCGTCCGTCCCAATCTGTCGGAATATCGATATCCCGACGGTAAACTCCCACCGGATTCGCTTCGGGAAGAGCCGGAGGTTGCGGATTGCGCGGCTTGAATTCATAACCATGATTGGTGTAGATGGCTATTCCGTGTCCTTGTACTTCCCAGTTACCGGGTACCTGAATATCATTCCACGAATCTGTATTCGTATTCGGGTCAGTAATGTTGTCGGGAAGCTTTTTGTAAGAGTCTACAAAGTAGAATTTCCAGGTTCCGTTCAGCAAGCGGTAATACTTGCTTCGTTCGAACTTGCCACTCAAGGCATCAGCGCGATTGTTGTATGTCATAAAAGAAGTGCGTGGATACTCTTTGTTGACTTCAACTACCTGCACATCCTGCCAATAGGGTTTCACGGCTTTTTCAGCCATTACATTAAATGTTGTCAGGGAAAATATTCCCATGAAAATGCCTGTTAATAAATTGGGGGTTGGTCGAAATTTCATGTTTCTCAATATTGGTTTTTCATTTCTTTTTTATTTTACTTTGATATGATCGAATCCTTCTCCATAAACTCCGATGACAGCACTTTGTGACACAAATGCATTCGGGTCTATATCTTTAATCAACCGGAAGATGATAGGCGATTCCCTCTTCTTGGCTAATACGAACATCATCTTTACTTCTCGTCCTGTATAAAAGCCGGTTGCATTGATAATCGTAACTCCCCGGTGTGGATATTCGTTGATATGCCGTCCTATTTCTTCATATTTATTGGATATGATAAAGAACTGTACGGATTGGCGGGCACTATTCACTACCTGGTCGAGAACGAAGCTACAAATATAAAGAGTTACAAACCCATACACCACTTTTTCCCAGTCTTTTAAGACAAAATAACTGGAAGAAATAATAATCATATCGCAGATGAGTACTACTCTTCCTAATGTGATGTCCCGGTATTTGTTGATGATGGCTGCGATAATATCCGTGCCTCCTGTGCTTCCGTTTGCCGAAAAAGCAACCCCTATACCACCTCCACAGAAGGATGCTCCAATGACACATGCCATAAAGGGCTGGTCGTGAAGGAGTCCGAAACCTGCTGTCAGCTTTTGAATGACGGACAGAAAGAAGGTGAGGGTAAATACTCCAAAAATAGTTTTAATGCAAAACTTCATCCCCAGCAATTTGAGGGCCAGTAGCAATAAAAAGAAGTTGATGCTGAAGTACGTATACTGTACGGGAAAACCCGTAGCCCAATATACAATAGAAGCAATACCCGGTACTCCCCCGGTAGTGATATCGTTCGGAAGTAGAAAAACGGTCCAACCGATGCCATACAAAATCATGCCGATGGCAATCATTACATAATCTCTGGCTTCACGGATAATGCTTTGCTTAGAAGGTTTTGGAATAGCTGTTTTCATAAAAGTGATTATGATAATCTATAAAATGTTCAAACACGAACCCATGAATAATCCGGCTTTGGGGGAGAAGCCGGATTGGTTCATTATGTTCGTGCTAAAAGGATATATTCAGTTTTATTTTGCAAAAGCGTGACGATAGCCTTGTACTTTATTCCATCCGCCACGAGTGAAATCGGGGACTTCTACCGGAGCAGAATTGTTTTCGATGGAAAGTCTGGTAAGTTCGGCCATGCAACACCACTCTGCCAGGTCATAAACGTCCATATCTAATGGTAATCCATTTTGCAGGCAATATGCCAGACGGTAGTCCATGATAAAGTCCATACCACCGTGGCCGCCTACTTTCTTGGCAGTTTCTTCCAACTCTATGTGAATCGGATCTTTATATTTGTCCATCAAGGCTTTCTTTACATTTTCGGATACAGAGCCATGTGCATTCAGATTTTCATGATTAGGCACATCTTTAGAATCAACTTGTGTAGGTCGCAGGCAATATTCTTCTATCGGATATTTGCTTGCATAACCGTCGGCTCCCACTATCTGGTACATGCGGCTGTATGGGCGGGGTGTCATTACATTGTGCTGGATCAGCATCGTTTTGCCATTTTCTGTGCGAATCAAGGTCGAAGTCTGGTCACCATTCTGGAAATCGGTCACTTCTTCTCCTGTTTGTTTCTTAATGTAAGCCGGTCCGTTGACAGCTTTCGTATCCATAGATACCAATGTTTTCATACGGTCGCCACGGTGGATGTTAAGTACCTGACAAGCGGGGCCCATACCGTGAGTCGCATATACGTCACCGCGATGCAGGTGATTATAATCCATTCGCCAGTTGTTCCAGTATTCAGGCCAGAAATCTTCCAGGTTGTGGATATATGAACCTTCTACATGAAGCACTTCTCCGAATACGCCCTGTTGTGCCATATTTAAAGAAGTCAGTTCAAAGAAGTCATATACACAGTTTTCGAGCTGCATACAATGCTTGCGGGTCTTTTCAGAAGTGTTGATTAACTGCCAGATTTCATCCAATGTCATAGCGGCAGGAACTTCGATGGCTACATGCTTGCCATGTTCCATGGCATAGACACCCATTGCAGCATGATGCTTCCAGTCTGTAGCTATGTATACAAGATCAATATCATCCCGTTCGCAAAGTTTTTTCCATGCATCTTCCTCTCCGCTGTAAGAAGCAGCTGCAGGGAGTCCGGCATTCTTCAAAATTTCTTGTGATTTTTCAACACGTTCGGGAAGCAGGTCGCATAACGCTACAATCTTAGTTCCCGGAATATGAGTCCAGCGTGCTACGGCGCCGGGACCACGCATTCCTAAGCCGATGAAACCGACACGTACGGTATCAATTTTAGGAGTAACGAGTTGGATTACATCTTCTTGTCCGGCAGGGCGGGCAGGAGTTTCTACTTTGATAGGAGTAAAGGCTTCCGGAGCCTTTGGTTGTTGAGTACAACTGGTGTGCCAAGTTAACAAAGCCAAGCCGATAGCAGTGGCTGTGAGTAGTTTCTTCATCATATTTTAAGTTTTTAATAGGGGTTATTCGCTGTTTTTCATTTACGTGTCAAAAATAGTAATTAATTAGCCAACTATTTATATTTATAACTGATATTTTCATCATAAACTTCTATTATGAGGTAGAAAATGATTCAAACTTTTTCTACCTGATTTTGTATAGTCTTGTGTATCGACAAATACATATAAAAGACAGGCCATTAGAAGGTCTTTCCTAAAAAGAAGTGGTCTTTTTAAAATTGCTTAACGTTTACTACTTTTGTTTTGATTAACTACATAAGCCGGTAATCCATTATAGTTCATTTCTGTACGGAAATGAGCTAAATGATAATTTTGCGGAGTGCCCTGAAAGGGCTTAATTATATAGCGTAGGGCAACGCCCTACGTAAAAACGACAATCTGAATTTGCGCCCTGAAAGGGCATAATTGTATACAGTTCCGCCCTTTCAGGGCTTGTGGCTGGTGTGTTTTTTTCGTAGGGCGTTGCCCTACGCTATATAATTAAGCCCTTTCAGGGCACCCCAATAAATATATAATTGTAAGGCTTTCAGCCTAACTGCAAAATTCCCATTTTAACCGCTAAATTCCCATTTAATTAAGAACAGCATAGAAACGAGTTAAACGGTGCGCTAATGAATGGGTCAAGGGTGAGGGGTGGTGAGGGTAGATTTATAACTTTCGTATTTTTTTTTATAGATAAAAAAGGAGATAGTATAGAAAATAATAAAATAAAAGGTTATAAATCTACCCTCACCACCCCTCACCTTTGACCCATATTTTATAATAAAAAGATAACGGGGAATCTTAAAAACTCAATCATCTTTTTCAGATTTACCACAATGTTTCCAGAATACTTCATTATTTTATTCAAAACTGCATAGTTTGGAATAAATTGCCACTAATGATTTTATTAGTTATTTTTAAGCAATCGTTTACCTATTGATAGTTATTTCATTGCCTAAGTAGTTTTCGTTTGACTATAGTCAAGCGATAGTTCAACATATGTCAAGCGTTCGTTCAACAACTGTCAAACGATAACTCGTTAGGCAATTGAAAGAATAATATAAGCAAGAGAAAGAAATAAAAGCTGCATATTGACGAGTTATTGTCAGCGGTAGTATCTTGGGATCATTTCCGTACCGGAATGAATTAATTTTTAGGGATATGCCGTTTTCAGACTGAGCCGAGCCCTGAGCCGCCGCCGTTTCATAATCTTAGCGGTCTAAAGTAAAACAAAAAAAAGAGAATCTAATTTCTCAGATTCTCTTTGGAGAGCGGAAGACGGGGCTCAAACCCGCGACCCTCAGCTTGGAAGGCTAATGCTCTATCAACTGAGCTACTTCCGCAATTTTTGTGGGCAAAGATGGATTCGAACCACCGAAGTCGAAAGACAGCAGATTTACAGTCTGCCCCATTTGGCCACTCTGGTATTTGCCCTTTTTTTGCTTTTGAGGAGGTTTGTTTCTCAATTGCGGTGCAAAGATACAACTATTTATTTAAACTCCAAACAAAATCGATCATTTTTATTGCAGTAATTGCACATTCGTCTCCTTTGTTACCCAGTTTGCCACCGGCACGATCCTCTGCTTGCTCCATTGTATTTGTGGTAATTAATCCGTAAATAACTGGTATATCGCCAGTTGCGTTTAATTCGGTAATTCCTTGGGTTGCTCCCATGCAAACATAATCAAAATGTGGGGTATCTCCTTTAATTACGCAACCAATTGCAATAATTGCATCAAGATCGCAATTTTCCATCATTTGGTTGGCTCCAAAAGTAAGTTCGAAACTTCCCGGTACAGTTTTCACCAGAATATTTTCGTCTTTTGCTCCATGTTTTTTTAATGTATCGACTGCGCCTTTCAGTAAAGCACCGGTAATATTGAAATTCCATTCGGATACGACGATACCAAATTTCATTGCTTCTGCATTCGGAACGGAATTGAAATCATATTCGGATAAGTTATGGTAAGCTGTTGCCATAGTTAATTAAAAGTTGAGAATTATAAAATGAAGATTTGAGAGTATGAGAGATTTAAGAAGAAAGGCACGGATTTCACGGATTCCACGGTTTTAATAGATAGTCCGCTTAATCCGGTGTAATCCGTGCCTCGATTTCCTTATATAATAGATGGTATATTATTTTTTCATCAATTTAGCTTGCTCGATATATTTGTCGATGTCCATAGCCTGATAAGATTGGAAATATTTATCCTTGATCTTAGTGTAAGCGTTTACAGCATCGTCATATTTTCCCTGTTTTACCAGGATTTCACCAGCTTGTATCAGGAAGATCGGGCTTAATGTGTTGTTGTCAGCTTTGTCTGCTGCCGACAATAAAGTAGAAGCCGCTTTGTCTAATTGGCCAAGTTGTGCGTAGCAGTTACCTGCAGCACCCAAAATTGCCGGAGCAACCATTTGGTCTTTTCCATTGAAGCTGTCCAGCATCTTCACTGCTTCTTCATATTTGCCAAGTTGTGCGTAGCAAATACCAGCATAAGCTTTTGCCAAATTGGCAGCTTTTGTTCCGCTGTAGTCATCAGCAACTTTCAGGAAACCTGTATAACCGATGCTGTCACCGTTCAAAGCCTGTTCAAAAGCATCCTGTTCAAAGTATTCCTGTCCTTTGAAAAGAGCTGCCTGTGCTTTTTCTTCACGTGGTTCAGCATAGAGGTTTTTGTACATGATAAAACCTGCTACAATAATAATCACAGCAACAACACCGCCAATAATTGCGTTTTTGTACTTGATAAGAAATGCTTCCGATTGTGTCAGTGCATCTTCTACGTTCAGATGTTCGTTCTGATTCTTTTGTTCTGCCATTTTATATGATTCTTTTTGTTATTATTCACAGTTTGATATTTCGACTCGCAAAAGTAGTTTTTTTATATCTACAAACGAAATTTAGAAGCATCTTTTTTTGTTTTACACCCGAAAACCACGAAAATCTTGCTACTTTTGTGAACAAATTAACGTGTACACAATGATACTGAAACGAATATCCATATTAAACTATAAGAATCTGGAAGAGGTAGAACTGGGATTCTCTGCTAAGCTGAATTGTTTTTTCGGACTGAATGGAATGGGAAAGACGAATTTGCTGGATGCGGTGTATTTCTTGTCTTTCTGTAAGAGCTCCGGAAACCCGATTGATTCTCAAAATATTCGTCATGAACAAGACTTTTTCGTGATTCAGGGCTTTTATGAAGCGGAGGACGGAACTCCTGAAGAGATTTATTGTGGGATGAAACGCCGTTCGAAGAAACAATTTAAGCGGAATAAGAAAGAATATAGCCGTTTTTCGGACCACATCGGTTTTCTGCCTTTGGTGATGGTTTCACCTGCCGATTCCGAATTGATAGCCGGGGGAAGTGAGGAGCGTCGTCGGTTTATGGATGTAGTGATTTCGCAGTATGATAAGGAATATCTTGAAGCGCTGATACGGTATAATAAAGCATTGGCGCAGCGTAACACATTGTTGAAGAGTGAGTTTCCGGTGGAGGAGGAGCTGTTTCTTGTATGGGAGGAGATGATGGCGCAAGCCGGTGCAATCGTATTCCAGAAACGTGAAGCGTTTATCCGGGAGTTTATTCCTATTTTCCAATCTTTCTATTCCTTTATCTCGCAGGATAAAGAGGTGGTGGGATTATCTTATGAGTCTCATGCGCGGGATGCTTCTTTGTTGGAAGTGTTGAAGCAAAGCAGGGAGAGGGATAAGATAATGGGATTCTCTTTGCGTGGGATTCATAAAGATGAGTTGAATATGTTGTTGGGTGAATTCCCGATAAAGAAAGAAGGTTCGCAGGGACAGAACAAAACGTATCTGGTAGCATTGAAACTGGCACAGTTTGATTTCTTGAAGCGTACCGGCCGGACTGTTCCTTTATTATTATTAGATGATATTTTCGATAAGTTGGATGCTTCCCGTGTAGAGCAAATAGTGAAGCTGGTGGCTGGAGACAATTTCGGGCAGATATTTATAACGGACACGAACCGGGGACATCTCGACCGTATTTTACATAAGGTAGGCAGCGATTATAAAATATTTCGTGTAGAAGAGGGCACAATTCAAGAAACGGAGGCTGATAATGAAGCGCAATGATGCCGAACAAATAGGAAAACTGATTCAACAGTTTCTTCGTCAGGAGAGTTTGGAATCTCCGCTGAACGAACAAAGACTGCTGGATGCCTGGCCTCAAATCTTGGGACCGGCGGCGGCTTATACCAGCAATCTTTATATTCGTAATCAGACATTATATGTGCATCTGACTTCCGCAGCTCTTCGTCAGGAATTGATGATGGGGCGTGAGGTATTGGTGCGCACGCTGAATCAGAGAGTCGGAGCTACCGTAATTACAAATATTATTTTTCGTTGAAGAAAGATATTCTGTCTATAACCTTTATACCTAGCTTCCGGAGTGTTTCGGTTGCACGGTTGTAATAAAAAGGGTTTTCCAAATATTGATTGTTATGGGCGTCTACGCCGATGATAGCGGTGCAACCTTCATGGGCGGCTATTTTCCAGAAATCCGGATGAGGAATGCTAGTAATACCATGAATATCATTGTACTCTTCATATCCGATATTATATTCCAACGGTAAGTTTAACCGTACTGCCGTCCGGCAGATATGTCTGCTGATTAGCTTACAATGACGATCGAACTCGGGGTAAGAACGCATAAATAAATCCGGATGGGCAAGGTAGGCAAATAGTCCGCTTTCCATTCCTTCAATAGCACTCTCTTCATAGAGTTCGAGCATGTCTACCGAATCTGTATTCCGGCCGAAGTAGGGGAACTTCTCATCTGTGTGAAAATGGTGATTTCCAAAGATGATATAGTCCAGTTTATATTCTTTGATGATTCCTTTTAACCAGTGTATGTATTCAGGAAAGTATTCGCATTCCAATCCTATTTTTATGTTGATTTGATTTTTATATTTTTCTTGCAGCGAACGGATACTTTCCACATATCCCGGTAACTCTTCGGGAAGCATCCGGATGTCGGATATATAATCAGTGTGATATTTCCACGGAGTGTGGTCAGAAAAGCCTAATTCTTGATAGCCGCCTTTGATGGCACTTAAAACAAATTCTTCGTCACTCCCTGTCGCATGATGGCAGCGGGTGGTGTGGGTGTGATAATTCGTCTTCATTGATTGTTATGATTATATCCATGCGGATGTCGAATGATTCCGCCGGAACTTCTTCTACTAATTGAAATGGGAAACAGATTCCTGCTTTATAGGCTGATGGTATGCGTGGCAGGAGACGGTCATAATATCCTTTTCCCCGCCCCAAACGGTTACCTTTAGCATCGAAAGCTACTCCGGGAACGACGATGAACTCTATGGCTGCATAGTCTGTGAATATTTCTCCGGTTGGTTCTGCTATACCGTAGATGCCGCTGATTGACATGTTTTCCGGTCCGGTGTATATCCGTAGTTCTAAATCATCGCCTACTACTACAGGGAGTAGAATCCGTTTTTCGCTACTCCATTTTTGAATAAAGGCATGTGTATCTACTTCGTCATTCAGCGAATGGTATAGTAATACAGTATTTGCCGCCCTGAAAGCCGGATGGGCTTCAAGGGCGGCAAGTATATTAGCTGATTGCAGCTTTCGCATAGTTGAATCCGCGTGTTGGGTCTTCAGTAATGCTATACGCTTGCGCAGTTCTTTTTTTCTTTCCATCTTTTTTGTCCTTTGTCACTTCTTCCTCTTCAACGGCTACCGGAGCTTTTGGGAAAGCTTCTCCTTTTTCGAGTATCTCAATGCCTTTAATGACGGTAGCATCTGTCTTGTTAAAATATTGAAGATAAGCTTCCAGTCCAAGCATATTGTAGATGATGTTACCAAAGAGGTTCTTCTCCAAAAGTTTGTATGACTTCTGAATGAGGATATTTCTTCTTTTCACTCCTTTGCTGTCGGCAAAACGGACAAACTGTTCTACCAATCCCTGATGACGAAGGTAATTCAGCAATTCTTCCTCTGTTTCATATTGGCTAAGTTTCTTCCGGTTATTGTCGGTGTACTGGAAAGCGAACTGGGTATTCACTCCCCGGCTAATAACTGTTGAAAGGTAGGAAGTGACTCCCGTAGTGTCTTGTGGTACGAATATATCCGGCATGATGCCACCACCACCATATACGGTACGTCCCAAACTGGTATTATATCGTTCACTTTCATTTAGCTTGATGCTGTCGCGAGAGAAGAATTCTCCATGTTCGTAACGGTTATAAATATCTAACTCGTAGTTGCGGTCTTTACCACTTTCGTATGGGCGTTGGATACAACGTCCGGATGGAGTGTAGTAGCGGGCGATTGTCAGACGAATAGCCGAACCATCACTGAAATCGATAGGCTGTTGCACAAGTCCCTTACCGAAAGAACGGCGTCCTACAACTGTTCCCCGGTCATTATCCTGGATAGCTCCAGTGAAGATTTCACTGGCAGAAGCAGAACTTTCGTTAATCAATACGACAAGTGGCATTTTCTGACAACTACCTGTACCGTTAGCATATTCTTCAGCACGTGGATATTTACGGCCTTGAGTATATACGATCAGCTTGCCTTCAGGTAGGAATTCATTTACCATGCGGATGGCAGCTTCCATATATCCTCCGGTATTATCGCGCAGGTCAATGATCAGACCTTTACATTTTTTATGGTTGAGTTGCGCTAATGCATTGAGCAATTCTACATGGCTGGTACGTCCGAATTTGCTGACTTTCACGTAACCGATGTCATCGTTTAGCATATAAGCTGCATCAACGGTATTTTGAGGAATGTCTCCACGGGTAATGTTGAAATGCAATAAGTCTTTTTCTCCTGTTCGTTTGATACCTAATTTCACTTGTGAACCTTTCGGGCCTTTCAGAGTGCGCATAGCCCGTTCGTTGGTTACTTTCTTACCGACAAACAAACTGTCGTCCACGGTAACAATACGGTCGCCCGCCATCAATCCTATCTTTTCAGAAGGGCCACCCTGAACGACTGCATTCACATGAATGGTGTCGTTCTGTATAGTAAACTGGATACCGATCCCGCTAAAGCTACCTTCCAGTTCCGAGTTGACTTCTTCGAGATTTTGGGCTGGGATATAAGTTGAATGTGGATCTAATTCGGCCAGAATTTGCGGCATGGCTTTTTCCACTAAATCGGTCATGTTTACGGTGTCGACATATTGATCGTCTACAATGCGTAACAATGCGTTTAGCTTATTGGAGGAACCGTTGATAATACCCAAACGGTTGCCGGCAAAATGCTTGGCATAAAATGTACCGATAAGAATCCCGACTACCACGCTGACTGCTATGATGACAGGTGTAAAACGTGAAGAGTTTTTTGTACTCATGTCTATTCCTTTTTTTTAACGTTCGTCTTCTTATATATTCGGAGAGGAATGGTTATCTAATTCTGTGTAGATAACTTCGATTCCCGCCCGTTTTAATAACTCAATTCCATCTTCCAGGCGGTAATGTTCGGAGTAAACTACCCGTTTGATCCCTGCCTGTATGATTAACTTTGCACATTCGATGCAAGGAGAGGCGGTGACGTACATGGTAGCACCGTCGCTACTGTTGTTTGAACGTGCTATTTTGGTAATGGCATTTGCTTCCGCATGCAGAACGTATGGTTTTGTCAGATTGTTTTCATCTTCGCATACATTCTCAAAACCGGAAGGCGTTCCGTTATATCCATCGGAGATAATCATTTTATCTTTAACAATTAAAGCTCCTACTTTACGGCGTTGGCAATAGGAATTTTCAGCCCATATACTGGCCATGCGTATATAACGTTTGTCAAGTTCTAATTGTTTCTTTTCAGTGTCCATGTTGTTTACTATTTATTACTAACTACCCGGAAAACCATACGGAAAGTTTGTTTATCGGGTGCCGGTTTGTATAAAAGGTATAAGTTGTTACTGTCTCCTTCGTAAGATGTGGCTGCATTAAGTCCCTCTATAAAATTTTTGGCGAGTTTGTCGTTACCATAATTACCTGCAGTGGTAACAGTAGCTTTAAAGCTGTTGTTTTTGGCATTGGCACTCCATTTCCCCTCAAAAGTGCTGGTTGCAATGACAGTTCCTTTTATATTTCCGTTCATAACATCTCCATCTACTGTACCATCAAATACGATGTTGTATGTACCATTCTTATTAAGCTCTTTGATACTTGCTTTTTCTTGTTCCTCATTCTCCCAAAAGCCAAACATCTCATGACCTCCATCCACAGTGATATAATTTAGTTTCCACGTTTTTCCTGTAAAGATAGCGGCTACATCGTCCGAATCATTACACCCTGAAAATAAAGGAAGCAATAGTAATAATCCTACTATTTTATAGATATTCTTCTTCATACGGTTATGTTTAATACTTAATACCTTATACTTAATACTTATTTCTTTATTCCATTTCTGATTAATAAAGCATCAATACTTGGTTCCTGTCCGCGGAAACGTTTATAAAGTACCATTGGATGTTCCGTTCCTCCTTTCGACAAGATATTATTGCGGAACGAGTCTGCAACTTCCTGATTGAATATTCCTTTTTGCTTGAACAATGAGAAAGCGTCAGCATCCAGTACTTCCGCCCATTTATAACTATAGTATCCGGCAGCATATCCACCAGCAAAGATATGGGAGAACTGCGTACTCATGCAAGCTTCCGGCACAACCGGCAATATTTGTGCATCCTTCCAGGCTTCCTGTTCATAAGCTTTCACGTCTCCTTCAAAAGGAGTGTCGCGAGTATACCACGCCATATCGAGTAAACCGAAACTTAGTTGTCGCAGACAAGCATAGGCAATATTAAAATTAGAAGCATCTACAAGACGTTTTATTAATTCATCCGGTAAAACTTCTCCTGTCTGATAATGACGGGCAAATGTATTGAGGAAATCTTTCTCTATGGCGAAGTTCTCCATAATCTGCGAAGGAAGCTCCACAAAGTCCCAATATACATTGGTTCCGCTTAAACTTCTGTAAGTGGAATTGGCAAACATACCATGCAGGCTATGTCCGAACTCATGCAAGAATGTTTCTACTTCATTGAATGTTAATAAAGCAGGCTTATTCTCGGTTGGCTTGGTAAAGTTCATCACAACGGATACATGCGGACGGCTGTTTTCGCCAGTCTTTTTATCTATCCATTGGTCTTTGTAACTCGTCATCCAAGCTCCGGCGCGCTTACCTAAACGCGGGTGGAAGTCAGTATATAAGACGGCTAAGAATTTTCCGTCTTTATCAAACACTTCAAAGGCTTCCACTTCTTTATGGTAAACCGGAATTTCTGTATTTTTCCGGAAAGTAATTCCATATAACTTTTCAGCTAGTCCAAACACTCCTTTCTTCACTTGTTCCAATTCAAAGTAAGGACGGAGCATTTCTTCATTGATATTGAATTTTTTGTCTTTCAGTTTGTTTGAGTAATAACTCCAGTCCCAAGGCATTACAACGAAATCATCTCCCTGCTCTTCGCGGGCCAGTTCTTGAATTTCTTTGTATTCTTGTTGTGCGGTAGGAGCGTATGCTTCCAGCAGTTGGTTGAGCAGCTTGTATACAGACTCACTGTTTTCAGCCATTCTTTTCTTTAGCGTATATTCCGCATAATCTTTGTATCCCAATAGCTGGGCTATTTTCATACGTGTATTGGCTATATTTTTTACGATATCGATATTATTGAATTCGTTATCGTGCGTACATTTTGTATTGTAAGCCATATACAATTTCTGGCGTAAATCACGATTGTCGGAATACGTCATGAAAGGAACGTAGCTTGGAGCATGAAGCGTGAACGCCCATCCTTCTTTTTCTTCGCTCTTGGCTGTTTCAGCAGCAGCTTCTATGATAATTTCGGGTAATCCGGCGAGACTTTCCTTTTTTGTCAACAGCATCTGATAGGCATTTGTTTCTTTCAGGTTGTTTTCACTGAAAGTAAGCGTCAGTTTACTCAACTCGTTAGTCAGGCGGCGGTACTCTTCCCGCGCTTCTCCTTCCAAATTGGCACCATGACGAACAAAACTGTTGTATGCATTTTCCAGTAACTGTTTTTGTTCCTGTGTCAGTTGCAAAGTCTCTTTTTGGTTATACACTTCCTTCACACGTGCGAATAGCTTTTCGTTCAGTGTGATATTATTGCTGTGTTCACTAAGCAACGGCATAATCTTTTGAGCGAGTTCTTGTAGATCGTCATTCGTTTCTGCGCTCAACATATTACCGAAGACGGCAACTACTTTGTCCAGTAATTCCCCTGACTCTTCGAAAGCTTCTATTGTATTGGTGAAATCAGCCTTTTCCGGATTCTGTATGATAGCTTCTATTTCAGCATTTTGCAACCTGATTCCTTCCAGAATAGCAGGTTCATAATGTTCTGTTTCAATCCGGTCAAACGGCACGGTTTCGTGTGGCGTATGGTATTGCCCGTAGAAAGGATTCTGGGCATTTGTTATATTGTTCATAGTGCAAACTAGTATCAATGTTATTAATAATCTCTCCATAGAGGTACAAAGCTACTAAAATTGTAGCTTATTCAACGGATAACACGTTGCTTTTTAACAATATATAAAATGAAATGTATAAAAAAACCGCTACGGTTTCCCGCAGCGGTTTCTATATTGTTCAGACTTCTAATTAAGCGTTAACTGATGCCATGTGAGCGATCAAGTCAAGAACTTTGTTAGAGTAACCGATTTCGTTGTCATACCAAGATACAACTTTAACGAAAGTATCAGTCAAAGCGATACCTGCTTTAGCGTCGAAGATAGAAGTACGAGCGTCACCCAAGAAGTCAGAAGAAACTACTGCATCTTCAGTGTAACCCAGGATACCTTTCAATTCGCCTTCAGAAGCTTCTTTCATTGCAGCGCAGATTTCAGCGTAAGTAGCCGGTTTAGCCAAGTTAACTGTCAAGTCAACTACAGATACGTCCAAAGTCGGAACACGCATAGACATACCAGTCAATTTGCCGTTCAATGCAGGGATTACTTTACCTACAGCTTTAGCAGCACCAGTAGAAGAAGGAATGATATTGCCAGAAGCAGCACGACCACCTCTCCAGTCTTTCATAGAAGGACCGTCAACTGTTTTCTGAGTAGCAGTTGTAGAGTGAACTGTAGTCATCAAACCGTCAAGGATACCGAACTTGTCATTCAATACTTTAGCGATAGGAGCCAAACAGTTAGTAGTACAAGAAGCGTTAGATACGAATTGAGTACCTTTTACATATGTTTTTTCGTTTACACCGCAAACGAACATCGGAGTGTCATCTTTAGAAGGAGCTGACATTACAACATATTTTGCACCAGCTTCGATGTGAGCCTGAGCTTTGTCTTTGCTCAAGAACAAACCTGTAGATTCAACAACGTATTCTGCACCTACTTCATTCCATTTCAAGTCAGCCGGATTTCTTTCAGCTGTGATACGGATAGCTTGACCGTTAACGATCAGTTTGCTGTTTTCAACATCTGCTTCGATAGTACCGTTGAACTGTCCGTGCATTGTGTCATACTTCAGCATGTAAGCCAAGTAATCAACCGGGCAAAGGTCATTGATACCTACGATTTGAATATCGTTTCTCTCCATTGCAGCGCGGAAAACGAAACGTCCGATACGTCCGAATCCATTAATACCTACTTTAATCATTTTGTTTAAACTTTTAAGGGTTTTATAATATTTGTTCAAATATCTCTCGACCTGCGCACTTGTTTTATTTTCAAATGCGGTGCAAAATTACAAAAATGTTTTTATATTCGCATATTAAATTCACATTAAATATTGAAAAAAGATGGGAAAGAGTACATTTTTACAGGACTTTAAGGCGTTTGCCATGAAAGGTAACGTCATAGACATGGCTGTCGGTGTTGTTATTGGTGGTGCGTTTGGAAAAATCGTATCATCATTGGTTGCTAATGTTATTATGCCTCCGATTGGTTTATTGGTTGGCGGTGTGAACTTTACGGATTTGAAATGGGTGATGAAAGCGGCAGAGATCGGTGCTGACGGTAAGGAGATAGCTCCGGCTGTGACATTGGATTATGGTCAGTTTCTGCAGGCCACCTTTGATTTTCTGATTATCGCTTTTGCTATATTTTTATTTATACGTTTGATTACGAAACTGACAACTAAAAAACAGGCAGAAGTAGCAGCTGCTCCTCCAACTCCTCCTGCGCCAACGAAAGAAGAAGTTTTGTTGACGGAGATACGTGATTTGCTGAAAGAAAAGAATAGTTGATTCTAATTAAAATAAAGGAGATTTCGGGTGTAAACTTGTGAATCTCCTTTATTTTTCTCTTCATTATTAATATAGATTGCGTACTTTTTTCTACTTTTGCAACTCAATTTATTCAAAATCCAACCATTGATATGCAGGAAAAAATAATAATTCTTGATTTCGGTTCGCAGACAACACAGCTCATAGGCCGCCGTGTACGTGAATTGGATACGTATTGTGAAATCGTTCCTTATAACAAATTTCCTAAAGAAGACCCGACTATTAAAGGAGTCATTCTCTCCGGAAGCCCTTTTTCGGTTTACGATAAAGATGCTTTCAAAGTAGATTTGAGTGAAATTCGTGGTAAATATCCGATATTGGGTATTTGTTATGGTGCACAGTATCTGTCATACACCAATGGCGGAAAAGTGGAACCGGCCGGAACGCGTGAGTATGGACGTGCTCATTTGGCTTCTTTCTGCAAAGATAATGTACTGTTTAAAGGAGTGCGTGAGGAGTCGCAGGTGTGGATGAGTCATGGAGATACGATTACTGCTATTCCTGATAATTTCAAGAAAATAGCTTCAACAGATAAAGTAGAGATTGCTGCTTATCAGATAGAAGGGGAGCAGGTATGGGGTGTCCAGTTCCATCCGGAAGTATTCCATAGTGAAGACGGAACTCAAATCCTGAAGAACTTTGTGGTAGATGTTTGCGGCTGCAAGCAAGATTGGTCGCCGGCTTCTTTTATTGAGAGTACGGTTGCCGAACTGAAAGAACAGTTGGGTGATGATAAGGTTGTTCTCGGTTTGAGTGGTGGAGTCGATTCATCGGTTGCGGCAGTGCTGCTGAATAAAGCTATCGGCAAGAACTTGACTTGTATCTTTGTAGATCATGGTATGCTGCGTAAGAATGAGTTTAAGAATGTGATGAAAGACTACGAATGTCTTGGTTTGAATGTGATTGGCGTTGATGCCAGCGAAAAGTTCTTTACGGAACTGGCTGGTGTGGCCGAACCGGAAGCTAAACGTAAGATTATAGGTAAGGGTTTCATCGATGTGTTCGATGTAGAAGCTCATAAGATCAAAGACGTGAAATGGTTGGCTCAAGGTACAATCTATCCGGATTGCATCGAGTCATTGTCTATCACGGGTACAGTGATAAAGAGCCATCATAATGTAGGTGGACTTCCTGAAAAGATGAATCTGAAATTATGTGAGCCACTTCGTTTGTTGTTTAAGGATGAAGTTCGTCGGGTAGGTCGTGAGTTGGGTATGCCGGAACATCTGATTACCCGCCATCCGTTCCCGGGACCGGGGCTGGCAGTGCGTATTCTGGGTGATATTACTCCTGAAAAAGTACGTATCCTGCAGGATGCTGACGATATTTTTATTCAGGGATTGCGTGACTGGGGATTGTATGATAAAGTATGGCAGGCAGGAGTTATCTTGTTGCCAGTACAGTCTGTAGGCGTGATGGGAGATGAACGTACGTACGAAAGAGCAGTTGCTTTACGTGCTGTGACATCTACAGATGCCATGACAGCCGACTGGGCGCATCTGCCTTATGAATTTATGGGTAAGGTATCGAATGATATTATTAATAAGGTGAAGGGAGTGAACCGTGTAACCTATGATATCAGTTCTAAACCACCAGCAACCATTGAGTGGGAATAATAACACTTTATAATCTAAAAATAGCCTCAATAGGAATTCCTGTTGAGGCTATTTTTATGATGAATAGGTCTTTTTATAATGAGCCAGTCCGTATCTATTCGCTTACCAGCTTCTGTGCATCCGGAATAAGAATCTCTTTCCGACGTAATTCTAATAATCCTTTGTCTTGTAGCTCATTGAGCGCTTTTGAAGTATTCAGCCGGGTGTCATCTAAGTAGCGGGCAAGATCGTCCATCTTCATTTTGAATATCTTTTCTCCCTGAATCTTTTCACAATGCAACAGAAAAAAGCGAATGATTTTCTCTGTTAAATCCTGTGTCGGCTCTTCCCATAAGCGGGAGTAAAGATTTTGTGCCCGGTTACTTACGATATTCATATAGTTGAGCCGGAATATTTCATATTTGAACAGATCGCTAAGTACAAATGCTTTGCTGATACTGACAGTATGCGCTTCTGTATGTGCCACATAAGCAGAAGTGTAATGGGTGTTCATGCCAAACAGCGACTGTGGTTCCAGCAGGTAAGGTGCTTCCATCTGTTCAATGACGGTGTATATATTTTCTTTGGAATTTGTGACGATAGAAACTTCGCCTTTTAACAGGAAGCAGAGTTGTTTACACGGACTACCACTCTCAATGATAGTTTCTCCTACTTTATGCTTGATAAAGTGTAGCTTGACCTTATCCAGAATACTTGTGAAATCTTCATGACAAAGACCTTGAAATAAAGGCAATTGGAGCAAAGTGTCGAACATTGTTTCCATATGTTGTAATCTCTTGTTAATCGTACAAATTTACTCATAATACAACACTGCTGTCAACATCTGACCGTTCTTTTTGTTTTTTTTATTGTTTGAATGCATAAAAATAGAGTATATTTGCAGAAAAAAAGGAGGAAATTATGTTCGCAGGCTTCAATTGGCAACAGATGATTAGTGCGTTTATCGTACTTTTTGCCGTGATAGACATTATCGGCTCTATACCTATTATAATTAACCTGAAAGAAAAGGGGAAAGATGTGAATGCAATGAAAGCTACCGTCATCTCTTTTGCTTTGCTGATCGGATTTTTCTATGCGGGAGATATGATGCTGAAACTCTTCCATGTAGATATCGAATCGTTTGCAGTTGCCGGTGCGTTTGTTATCTTCCTCATGTCTTTGGAGATGATTTTGGATATTGAGATTTTCAAAAATCAGGGTCCTATCAAAGAAGCTACTTTGGTGCCGCTTGTCTTTCCTTTGTTGGCAGGTGCCGGAGCTTTCACTACTTTGCTTTCTCTTCGGGCGGAATATGCCAGTATCAATATCATTATAGCTTTAGTATTGAACATGATCTGGGTTTACTTTGTAGTGAGTATGACTGGTCGTGTAGAACGTTTCTTGGGAAAAGGTGGTATCTATATTATTCGTAAGTTTTTTGGTATCATCTTATTGGCTATTTCTGTAAGGTTGTTTACGGCCAATATAACCTTATTGATTGAAGCGTTGCATCGGTCTTGATTAGGCTTAATCCTTCTTGTTAAATTGAATACTATTGTATCGGTTGTGCCATCGTGTTGGCACAACTGTGACATGCCTCTGTCACAAGCGTGCCACTTCGATGGCACAAGTCTGCCAATATGGGTGACATGAGTTGGCATTTATAGCGTTTCTTCTGCTGCTGTTGCAGTTGTTACTTCTTCTTCTGTATTTTCTTCCTCTTCCATTTCATCTGCAAAAGGTTCCGGCCGTTGCGGTCCGTGATTTACGAAAACGAAAGCGCAGAGCGTTCCCATAATTCCTCCGCTAAGATGTCCTTCCCACGACATATTGGTAGGGGAGAAATAAGGAAACATATGCCATATAATTCCTCCATATAAAAAGGTGACAAGTAAAGAGATGGCAATGAGTGGAACATATTTGCGGAGAATACCACTGAAAAAGAGAAAGAAGGCAAAGCCATAGATCAGTCCGCTGGCACCGATGTGCCATCCCGGTTTTCCGATCAGAAAAGTAAGTAGTCCGCTTCCGAGCCAAATGAGAATAAAAATTTTACCGGCTATTCCCCGGTAAAAGTAAAAAAGACACCATGACAAGAAGAATAAAGGGATTGTATTTGCTAATAAATGACTGAACCCGCTGTGTATCAGCGGATGGGTTAAAATGCCGGTCAGTCCCCGTTTCTCCATAGGATATACCCCCAAGCGAGAGAAGTCCCAGTCCATTCCGACTTCCATAATCTTGAGTATATAGAGAATAAAAATAAGGAACAAAGGCTTTGCTGCAGCCAGCATGATACGCTGAATATCTTGCTTCATGACATTCTTTTCTTTAGATATTTTACGCAATACTACGAATATTTGCACAAAATCTGAAAATAAAAAGCCTTTTTATTTTTGTTTTTATCTATAATTTGTACATTTGGGCGTTATACCTATTGTATATGCTGCTACAGCCAATATATACGGTATGTAACAATAAATAGATATACGATATAATGACCAATAATTAACCTTTAATAATGCACAACTATGAGTTATTTACGATTTGACAAGACCCTCATGACGAATCTGGAAGAATCTCTTCAGAGAGAAATCCTCCGGACGAACAAAGCAGGAGCTTATCATTGTACGACGATTGTTGATTGTAACACACGCAAATATCACGGCCTGTTGGTAATTCCAGTTCCCAATCTCGACGATGAAAATCATGTGCTGCTATCTTCTCTTGATGAAACGGTAATTCAACACGGTGCGGAGTTTAACTTGGGGTTGCACAAATATCAGGGAAACAACTTTAGTCCTAACGGACACAAGTATATCCGTGAGTTTGACTGTGAGCATATCCCGGCAACGACTTACCGTGTCGGAGGTGTAGTCCTCCGCAAAGAAAAAATCTTTGTACATCATGAAAATAGAATCCTGATTCGTTATACTTTACTTGATGCGCATTCGGCTACAACCCTGCGCTTCCGGCCGTTCCTTGCTTTCAGAAGTGTACGTGAGTACACTCACGAAAACCCGCAGGCAAGCCGCGAGTATCAACTGGTGGAAAATGGTATTAAAACCTGTATGTATCCCGGTTATCCGGAACTTTATATGCAGTTGAATAAGAAGTGTGAGTTTCATTTCACGCCCGACTGGTATCGGGGGATTGAATATCCGAAAGAACAGGAACGTGGATATGACTTCAATGAAGACCTTTATGTTCCCGGCTATTTCGAAGTGGATATAAAGAAAGGAGAGAGTATTGTATTCTCTGCCGGAACTTCAGAAGTAACTCCTCGTAGACTGAAACAAACATTTGAGGCTGAAGTAGCTGATCGTACCCCACGTGATAGCTTTTACCACTGTCTGAAAAATTCCGCTCATCAGTTCCATAACCAACAGGAAGACGAACATTATATTCTTGCCGGTTATCCGTGGTTTAAATGCCGTGCTCGTGATATGTTTATCGCCTTGCCTGGATTGACGCTTGCACTTGATGAGATTGACCAGTTTGAGGATGTGATGAAAACGGCGGAAAAGGCGATTCGTAATTTTATTAATGAAGAACCTGTAGGATACAAAATTTATGAAATGGAGCATCCTGACGTTTTGCTTTGGGCTGTCTGGGCTATGCAGCAATATGCCAAAGAGACTTCCCGCGAACAATGCCGTCAGAAATATGGAGAACTTCTGAAAGATATTATGGAGTTTATCCGTCAGCGAAGACATGAGAATCTTTTCTTGCATGACAATGGATTACTTTTTGCCAATGGTACGGATAAAGCGATTACATGGATGAATTCTACTGTGAACGGGCATCCGGTGATTCCTCGTACTGGATATATTGTTGAATTTAATGCGTTATGGTATAATGCACTGCGTTTTATCGCTGATTTGGTGCGTGAAGGTGGTGATGTGTACTTGGCAGATGAACTTGATGCACAGGCAGAAGTGACAGGAAAATCTTTTGTCGAGGTATTCCGTAATGAATATGGTTATTTGCTTGATTACGTAGACGGTAATATGATGGACTGGAGTGTACGTCCTAATATGATATTTACCGTAGCGTTTGATTATTCTCCTTTGGATCGTGCGCAAAAGAAACAGGTGCTCGATATTGTGACCAAAGAGCTGCTCACTCCGAAAGGAATTCGTTCGTTGAGTCCGAAGAGCGGTGGATATAATCCGAACTATGTAGGTCCGCAGATACAACGGGATTATGCTTATCATCAGGGAACTGCTTGGCCTTGGTTGATGGGATTCTATCTGGAAGCTTATCTTCGAATTTATAAGATGAGCGGGTTGTCATTCGTTGAACGTCAGCTGATTAGTTATGATGATGAGATGACAAGCCACTGCGTTGGTTCCATTCCCGAGTTGTTTGATGGGAACCCGCCCTTCAAAGGACGTGGCGCAGTATCGTTCGCGATGAATGTAGCAGAAATACTGCGTGTCTTAAAGCTACTGTCTAAGTATTATTAAAAAAGGAGGAACGAAGATGAAAGTTTTAATGTTTGGATGGGAATTCCCTCCCAAAATATATGGTGGTCTTGCGGTTGCTTCTTATGGAATAACTAAAGGATTGAGTCTGCAAGGTGATATGGAGACGATTTTCTGTATGCCTAAACCTAGCGGCGAAGAAGAGAAGTTCTTGAAAATAATCGGTATGAATCAAGTACCCATCGTGTGGCGTGATGTTCACTATGACTACTTGAAATCACGTTTGTTGGAGATGACACCGGAAGAATATTACTCTTTCCGCGACCATATCTATGCCGATTTTTCTTATATGCATGTGAATGATTTGGGATGTATGGAATTTGCAGGTGGTTATCCCGGGAACTTGCACGAAGAAATTAATAATTTCTCGATCATTGCCGGAGTAGTAGCCCGTCAGCAGGAGTTTGATATCATTCATGCGCATGACTGGCTGACTTACCCTGCCGGAGTACATGCCAAAATGGTTAGCGGAAAGCCGCTTTGCATCCATGTGCATGCTACGGATTTTGACCGTTCTCGTGGCAAAGTCAATCCTACTGTTTATTCGATTGAGAAGAATGGTATGGATCATGCCGATTGTATCATGTGCGTATCCGAGCTTACTCGTCGCACTGTTATTAACGAGTATCATCAGGACCCCAGAAAGGTATTTGCAATGCATAATGCTGTTTATCCATTGTCGCAGGAACTGCTGGATATTCCGCGTCCCGATCACTCAAAAGAAAAGGTGGTCACTTTCCTCGGACGTATTACGATGCAGAAAGGACCGGAATATTTTGTAGAAGCTGCTGCGCTTGTATTGCAGCGTACTCGTAATATTCGTTTTGTAATGGCGGGGTCGGGCGATATGTTGAATGCCATGATTAACCTGGTGGCCGAACGTGGTATTGCCGATCGATTCCACTTCCCGGGCTTCATGAAAGGCAAACAGGTATATGAGGTTTATAAGAACAGTGATGTATTTGTCATGCCGTCTGTCTCTGAACCTTTCGGTATCGCTCCGCTGGAAGCTATGCAGTGTGGAACACCTTCCATCATTTCTAAGCAATCTGGATGTGGCGAGATTCTTGATAAGGTGATAAAAACTGACTATTGGGATATTCATGCGATGGCTGACGCTATCCATTCTCTGTGTACCAATCCGTCTCTTTTCGAATATCTCAAAGAAGAGGGAAAGAAGGAAGTAGATGGGATTACGTGGGAAAAAGTCGGCTTGAGAATCCGTGCTCTCTACGAGTCTGTGTTAAGAAACTATGGTAAATAACAAAACAATAAATAAAAATGAGAACTATCTGTCTTTATTTTGAAATACATCAAATTATCCATTTGAAACGTTATCGTTTCTTCGATATTGGTAATGACCATTATTATTATGATGATTATGCCAACGAAACGGGTATGAATGAGGTCGCTGAACGTTCGTATATTCCTGCTCTCAATACATTGATTGAGATGGCGAAAAACTCGGGGGGGGCTTTTAAAGTAGCGCTTTCTATCTCGGGAGTAGCCTTGGAACAATTGGAAATTCATGCTCCGGCAGTCATTGATTTATTGCACCAGTTGAATGAAACTGGGTGTTGCGAGTTCTTATGTGAGCCTTATTCTCATGGCTTGTCTTCACTGGCCAACGAGGATTGCTTCCGTGAAGAAGTACTTCGTCAACGTGATAAGATGAAACAGATGTTTGGTAAAGAACCGAAAGTGTTCCGCAATTCTAGTCTGATTTATTCTGATGAAATTGGTGGATTGGTAGCTTCTATGGGCTTCAAAGGGATGTTGACGGAAGGTGCTAAACATGTGTTGGGATGGAAGAGCCCGCATTATGTTTATCACTGTAATCAGGCTCCAAGTCTTAAGCTCTTGTTGCGGGATTTCAAACTCTCTGACGACATCAGTTTGCGTTTCTCTAATTCAGATTGGGCGGAATATCCTTTGTTTGCCGATAAGTATATTAATTGGATCGATGTATTGCCACAAGAAGAACAAGTCATCAATATCTTTATGGAATTGAGTGCACTTGGTATGGCTCAACCGTTATCTTCCAATATTCTTGAATTTATGAAGGCACTGCCTGAATGTGCAAAAGCTAAGGGAATCACGTTCTCTACACCGACGGAAATCGTAACGAAGCTGAAATCAGTGTCGCAGCTTGATGTTGCCTATCCGATGTCATGGGTAGATGAAGAAAGAGATACTAGTTGTTGGCTGGGTAATGTTATGCAACGTGAGGCTTTCAATAAACTGTATAGTGTAGCCGAACGTGTTCATTTATGTGATGATCGTCGTATTAAGCAGGATTGGGATTACTTGCAGGCCAGCAATAACTTCCGTTTTATGACAACGAAGAACAATGGGATGTGGTTGAACCGTGGTATCTATGATTCTCCTTATGATGCTTTCACCAACTATATGAATATTTTGGGTGACTTTATCAAACGGGTAGATGCACTGTATCCTGTTGATGTAGACAGTGAAGAACTAAATTCTTTGTTGACTACCATTAAGAATCAGGGGGATGAGATTACTGAATTGGAAAAGGTATTGGCTAAATTACAGGCAAAAGTAGAAGCGGCAAAGAAAACAGCGGTCAAAAAGGCTACTAATGCTAAAGAGCCGGTAGTGAAAGAGGCCCCTGCTACTAAATCAAAACCTGCTGCAAAGAAAGCTGAAGTAAAGAAAGCAACAGCCGAGTCGAAGAAGTCTACGGGGAAAGCTAAAAAGGCTGCTGTTAAATAAGAAGTATAAGAATCTATTATATGGAACCGTGAGTGAGATAAAATCAAACTCACGGTTTTTATTATGGATTAAGTTAAGATCTTTGTAGGAGAATATACTTTTGTAAGATAGTAATAACGCTATCCGATAGAAATAGTGACGCTATATGGTGACGATACCGTTAATATCCTAAGCATATACCGTCACTATTTCTTCTATATTAATCAGGAATCTTAGGCTTATTTATAACTATAACGTACGCTAGCAAAGATTGCTGTTTGAGCGGTTTTATTATGGAATTATTTTATCTGACTTCTCTATAAATATATTATAAAGCAATAGCGCAAGTTACATTGAGTAACCTGCGCTATTGCTTTATAATATTTCAACTATTTCTTATTTTGATTTTGTTCCAAAGTTTGTAGAAACAACTTCAAGCTTGAGCACATACTCTGGATATACAGGGTTACCTTTGGCATCTTGTATAGTTCCTTTCTTGCCTCCTTTTAAACGTGCATAGCCAGGTTTTAAATCATGTTGTATACTAATAACATTGCTGGAACCATAGTAGCTATTACTTGAAGAAGAATCTGTGGTCACAAGTACTGGGATAAGTACGAATTTGTTCCATTCGCTTAAGTCTTCCCAATCTTTAATATTATTGACGGTTTCATCTTTACTATTTCCATCTAAATCGGTTATTTTGATTGTTATAGACCCCTTTTCATGTATTTCTTTCTCTGCTTTTTCCCTATCTGCTAAACAATCATTAATCATTTGAGTGATATTGTTGAATGTGTATTGAGTAAAGCTAGTTGTGGTGGGTCTAAATAGAGATGAAGTTATTTCATCACTAAGCTGGTTTTTTTCAAAGAAACTGTCTTTGTACTTTTTACGTATTAATAAAACATTGCTAGGAGTCGACATACCAAACTTTTTGTCACTGGTTTCATTATAGATAGGTATTCCTAGTTTAACAGCATTTAGTATATCACTTTGACGCTTTTCTGCAGTTTGGTTAAGAAGTGAATCTGCTATTTGGCTAATAGGAAGAGTTATTTGAGTGAAAATCCCTGCTGGACTCTTTAAATAAGTCCACGTATCCTCATTAATGCATTTTTGAATGGCATCCTTATCATTGTCTAACTGATTAGCTTGAATTACTTCACGAGTAGTGGCAAAGGTACGATATCCATAATAAGTAGAGTCTTTAGACTCTCCTTCTTTTACTACTTTCTTTTCCAGTTTAACACCTGTAAGTGTATCAACTGCATAGCATTTATATACTACGTTCATTTGAGCTTGGTCTATGTAAAGCACAGTACCATCGCCGTAATCACTCTTTACATAAATTCCCTTAAAAATCTTTCTAAACTCCTTATTGTCAAAATTGACACCTAACTCGTTGGCTCTTTTAATAATTTCTTTTCCAATTTCTTTAGCAGCTTTATCTCTGAAAGAAACGTGTACGCTGGGAACATATGTACTAAGTTTACGAATGGAGTCTTTTACTGAAAGATCAACAGCTGTATAAGCTTTCGTTCCTAATAGACTGTTATCAGTATTTGCATCGTAATAATCCTCTGGAGTAATATCTGTATAATAGGCGTTCTTTGTATCTAAATTTTCATTTAATGCATAGACACTTAAACGGCAAGCTGTTAATGAGTCTCCAAAGTAACTGCTATACCACAAATAAAGCTCAATAGTATGAATGTTGCCTATGAGTTTTCTTTTTGGATCATTTATATTATCTGTATTGTATATTCCAATAGCGTCGTCTCCAAGCCCAGCTTCGTCTACCATTATATTGGTAGCTTTCTTTTTATCGTTAAGAGCAGTACCATTGTATACTCCAGGGAATGTCATTCCTGACGGACAGTTGAGTTCTGCTAAGAAACCTGCCTGATAAGTTCCGAATGTTTCATCAGTGAACTTACCTACATACCCCACATTAGTCATTGCATATATCTTACCGGCATGAACGGATTCTGTAGTCACATCAAAGGTAGATAGCTTTCCATTGATATTCTGGTCGCTTCCCGGAAACATTCCCAATCCCAGTCCGGCAGTGTTATCATCACAACCCCAAAAAGTGATTGCCAGTAAAGCTATTAAGGCGTATTTTGCTTTCATGATCGTCGTATCTTGATTTTTTTATTCTTCTTCGTTTGCAGTAGCATCCCATACCTGATCGTAGAACTCGTTGCAGGCATCTGCATAGTTTTCCGGGTTCTGGTAGTCAAGTACCAATTTGCCAGATTGGCGGGCATATTCAATAATAGACTCGTCTACTTTTTCGCTGTTTTGTATGACTCCATCCGAATAATCAACGGCGAGTTTGCACAGAGCAGCATAGTCTACCGGCTCTTTCAAATCACCTAAATCTTTTTTGGAAATACCTTTCAGCATCAATTTGGCTGCGAAATCATCGCTAAGTGTATTCTTGAAGTCATCTTCATAAACAGAGAATACCACTTTGGCATCGCGGAAAGAAGGTTCGTCTTTATAGGCTTTCTTTATATAAAGAGGAGCTAGAGCTGTCATCCAGCCATGACAGTGAATGACATCAGGACACCAGCGAAGTTTTTTCACTGTTTCCAATACGCCGCGTGCGTAGAAAACGGCACGACTATCATTATCTTCATATTCTACACCATTTTCGTCCGCTGTCTGCATACGATTCTGGAAATAATCATCGTTATCGATGAAATATACCTGCATGCGTGCGGATTGGATAGATGCAACTTTTATAATCAAGGGGTGGTCAGTATCGTCGATGATCAGGTTCATACCCGAGAGGCGGATCACTTCGTGCAGCTGGTTTCTGCGCTCATTGATATTTCCCCATTTAGGCATAAAGGTTCTGATTTCACGGCCTTTTTCTTGTATCGCCTGTGGAAGGTTTCTACCTATATTGGCCATTTCGGATTCTGAAACGTAAGGTGTAATCTCTTGAGTAATAAATAAAACTTTATTCGCCTTTGTCATAATAACAATAGTTCACTATAATATTCTGCAAAGATACGAAAAAAAAGACACATTAAATAAGATATTCTTTCTTTATGTGGCAAATATTAGTTTATTTTGCAGAGTTTTTGCAAACGAGTAAAACATAAACCAATTGACGAAAATGAAAGTAGTGCACACTATCAAGGACTTACAGGCAGAATTGACTGCCTTGAGAGCCCAAGGTAAAAAGGTGGGACTGGTTCCTACAATGGGTGCTTTACATGCGGGACATGCATCTCTGGTAAAGCGCAGCGTAAGTGAGAATGGTGTAACTGTTGTGAGTGTTTTTGTGAATCCCACACAGTTTAACGATAAAAACGATTTGGAGAAATATCCGCGTACATTGGATGCAGATTGCCGTTTGTTGGAAGAATGCGGGGCGGATTTCGCTTTTGCTCCTTCGGTAAGCGAAATGTACCCGGAACCGGATACCCGTCAATTTAGCTATGCACCATTAGATACGGTGATGGAAGGTGCTTTCCGTCCGGGGCATTTTAACGGTGTTTGCCAGATTGTCAGCAAACTGTTTGATGCCGTACAGCCGGACCGCGCATATTTCGGAGAGAAAGATTTTCAGCAGTTAGCAATTATTCGTGAGATGGTTCGACAATTGAAATATAACCTTGAAATTGTAGGTTGTTCAATTGTGCGTGAGGAAGATGGACTGGCATTGAGTAGCCGGAATAAACGTTTATCGGCAGAAGAACGTGAAAATGCTTTAAATATTTCCCGGACTTTATTTAAAAGTCGTAACTTTGCAGCCACTCACACGGTGAGCGAGACGCAAAAGATGGTAGAAGATGCAATCGAAGCTGCTCCGGGCTTGCGCATGGAGTATTTTGAGATTGTAGACGGAAACACATTGCAGAAAATTAGTAATTGGGAAGATACTTCCTATGCAGTTGGATGCATCACAGTATTCTGTGGAGAAGTCCGGCTGATTGATAATATTAAATATAAAGAATAACTAAAAAGACGAAACCTTATGATGATTGAAGTGTTGAAGTCGAAAATTCATTGTGCACGTGTCACAGAGGCCAATCTGAACTACATGGGTAGTATCACGATTGATGAAGACCTGTTGGATGCTGCAAACATGATTGCGGGAGAGAAAGTGTATATCGCTGATAATAACAATGGTGAACGCTTTGAAACCTACATTATCAAAGGTGAACGCGGTTCGGGTAAAATTTGCCTGAATGGTGCTGCTGCCCGCAAGGTGCAACCGGATGATATTGTTATAATCATGTCCTATGCATTGATGGATTTTGAGGAAGCCAAGTCGTTTAAACCGGCTGTAATCTTCCCCGATCCTGCGACGAACAAAGTGGTAAAGTAGAAAGTATCTTTGATATTTGAAATAAGAAAAGCCCCGTCTACAAAATGTAAACGGGGCTTTTCTTATTTTATTTTTATGCCGGGGGACGAGCGATGTTCCGCCCACGTGTGAGTTGGTTTTAGCCCACCTGCTAATAAGCGGCAATTAGTTACCGGCGTTTGCCTTCAATTGTTCATTCATGGCGGCAGCGGCTTTACGGCCATCGCCCATTGCCAGAATAACAGTAGCTCCACCGCGAACGATATCGCCTCCTGCATAAATCATAGGGATGGAAGATTCCATGTTGTCATCCACAGTGATGGTTCCTTTTCGTCCTAGTTCCAGTCCTTTGATGGAGCTTGGAACAATTGGGTTAGGGGATACTCCGACGCTGACAATTGCCAAGTCGATATCAATTGTTTCTGTTGCTCCCGGGATGGCTACAGGACTACGACGTCCGGAAGCATCCGGCTCGCCTAATTCCATCTTTTGCAAAATAACCTGTTTTACGCAACCTTGTTCATCAGCAATATATTCGATCGGATTATGTAGTGTAAGGAATTCAACTCCTTCTTCTTTAGCATGTTTTACTTCCTCGATACGTGCAGGCATTTCCTCTTCCGAACGGCGATAGATAATGATAGCGCGCTCTGCACCAAGACGTTTGGCAGTACGAACAGAGTCCATCGCTGTATTACCACCACCGATTACTGCTACGTTTTTACCGAAAGCTACCGGAGTGTCCGAATCTTCACTGGCAGCGTCCATCAGATTAACGCGAGTGAGGTATTCGTTGGACGACATGATATTGATGGAATTCTCTCCCGGGATATTCATAAAGTTAGGCAGCCCGGCGCCGGAAGCCACAAATATTCCTTTGAAACCTTCAGCTTTCAAGTCCTCTACGCCGATTGTTTTTCCTACGATACAGTCTTTGATGAAGTTAACCCCCATCTTGCTAAGGTTATCGATTTCTACGTCTACAATCTTGTTTGGCAAACGGAATTCGGGAATACCATATTTCAACACACCACCAATCTCATGCAATGCTTCGAATACAGTTACATCATATCCATATTTAGCCATATCTCCGGCAAATGCCAATCCTGCAGGTCCCGAACCGATCACAGCTATTTTGATGCCGTTCTTCTCTGCAATGACAGGTACGGAGATTTGCCCGCTTTCACGTTCGTAATCAGCTGCGAAACGTTCCAGATAACCGATAGCGACGGGCTTTTCATTCATTTTCAAATGAATACATTTTGATTCGCATTGTTTTTCTTGTGGACACACACGACCGCAAACAGCCGGAAGCGCACTTGTTTCTTTCAATGTTTTAGCAGCTTCAAGAAACTCTCCACGTTCGATATTCTTAATGAAGCGAGGAATATCAATACCTACCGGACAGCCTTCCATACATCCCGGATTAGCACAGTCAAGACAGCGTTTAGCTTCTGTAACAGCCTGTTCTGCTGTTAATCCTTGATTTACTTCCTCTTTACGGCTGTGTGAACGATATTCAGCGTCAAGCTCGTTCATTTCTACACGGGGAATGGCCGTACGTTCTTTCGGTTTCATTGATTTGCGTAATTCCTGTCTCCAGGCTGCATTACGGCTTTTCTCGTCGATTTCTTTGGTTGCTTCACATTCCGGTTGCAGTTTATGCATTTCTTCGCGCTCGATATTTTTGAACGCGCCCATACGTTTCAGCATTTCATCAAAATTCACTTGGTGACCGTCGAATTCGGGACCGTCTACACAAACGAATTTAGTTTTTCCTCCCACAGTGATACGGCAAGCACCACACATACCTGTTCCATCCACCATGATGGTGTTCAATGAAACATCAGTCGGAATTTCATATTTCTTAGTCAGCAAGCAAACGAACTTCATCATGATGGCAGGACCGATAGCGAAGCATTTGTCCACTTTCTCGCGTTTGATAACTTCTTCTACGCCTTCTGTCACCAGACCTTTACGACCGTAAGAGCCGTCATCTGTCATGATAATTACTTCGTCAGAGCTTTCACGCATTTCTTTTTCTAAAATAATCAGGTCTTTGTTGCGTCCGGCCAGTACAGTGATAACACGGTTGCCGGCTGCTTTCAAAGCCTGTACGATAGGAAGCATCGGAGCTACGCCTACACCACCACCAGCGCAGACTACTGTTCCGAATTTCTCTATATGGGTAGCTTGTCCGAGCGGGCCTACTACGTCAGTGATGTAATCGCCTTCATTCAGTTCACAGAGACGGGTAGAAGAAAGCCCGACTTCCTGCACTACCAGAGTAATGGTACCTTTTTTGAGGTCAGAACCTGCGATAGTCAATGGCATACGTTCTCCTTTTTCACCTACACGCACGATGACAAAGTGTCCGGCCTTACGGGATTTAGCAATTAAAGGAGCTTCAATTTCAAATTTGAATACTTTTTCAGAAAAGCGTTCCTTGCTAATGATTTTGTTCATTATCTAATTAATTTGTTGTTTTTATTACGTAACTGCTATCAGAATGATATAAATTTTGGCAAAGATACAGCTAATTTACGAAATATAAAAGAAAAGCCACTCTTTTGATGAGTGGCTCTCTGTATATGGGTACTTTTATTAGTCTGTCATGCCAAGTCTTAGTCTATCATGTCAAAGCCGCAATACGGAACCAATGCTTTCGGAATTCTGATACCTTCCGGAGTCTGGTTGTTTTCGAGTAGGGCAGCAACGATGCGTGGCAGTGCTAATGCTGAACCGTTCAGTGTGTGGCAGAGTTCGGTTTTCTTTTCTGCATTACGGTAACGGCATTTCAGGCGGTTGGCCTGATAAGTGTCGAAATTGGATACGGAACTTACTTCCAACCAACGCTTCTGTGCTTCAGAATATACTTCGAAGTCGAAACAAAGAGCAGCAGTGAAACTCATATCTCCACCGCAAAGACGGAGAATGCGATAGGGGAGTTCCAGTTTTTGCAACAGTCCTTCTACATGGTCCAGCATTTCCTGATGAGATTGTTTAGAATGCTCCGGTTTGTCGATACGAACCAATTCCACTTTGGAGAACTCGTGCAGACGATTCAGGCCACGTACATCTTTACCATAAGAACCTGCTTCACGACGGAAACATTGTGTATACGCACAATTCATTATAGGTAATTGTTTCTCTTCCAGAATCACATCACGGTAGATATTAGTAACGGGAACTTCCGCTGTCGGGATCAGGTATAAATCATCTACTTCACAATGATACATCTGTCCTTCTTTGTCCGGAAGCTGTCCGGTGCCATAGCCGGAAGCGGCGTTGACTACTGTCGGCGGCATGATTTCGGTATATCCGGATTTGCGTGCTTCATCCAGGAAGAAGTTGATAAGGGCGCGTTGAAGTTGTGCTCCTTTGCCTTTGTATACTGGGAAACCCGCACCTGTGATTTTTACGCCCAGGTCGAAGTCTATTAAATCATATTTCTTTGCCAGTTCCCAGTGGGGGAGTGCATCTTTAGGAAGTTCGGTTTCCATACCTCCCATTTTTTCTACGACGTTATCTTCGGCACCTACGCCTTCCGGTACGCTGTCATAAGGTATGTTTGGGATGGTATAAAGTACATTCTGCATATCAGTTGCAGCCTGTGTCATGGCAGCATCCAGCTCTTTGTTGCCTTCTTTTAGTTCGGCAACGCGGGCACGTGCAGTTTCTGCTTCCTCTTTTTTCCCTTCTTTCATCAGTTGACCGATGGTGCGCGAAAGTGAGTTAACCTCTGCCAGGTTTTTATCTAATTCATTTTGTGTGCTACGTCTCTTGTTGTTAAGAGCGATCACCTGATCGATCGTTTCCTTTGCATTCTTGAAATGCTTCTTTTCCAGTCCGCGGAGTACCGCCTCTGTGTTTTCTGTAATTTGTTTAATGGTAAGCATATCTATACTTTTTATGAAAAACCTTTTTTTAAGTCTACAAAGATAGATAAAAAAATAAACGATATTACACTTCTGTAATATTTTGGCAATAATAAGGATGGAAAAAATGAAAAATATCCATGAGGTGAATATTTGAATGTTAAAAAGGCGTATACTTGTCAGGCGATAAAGTATGTTTTGATATAAAAAGAAAGGAGATACAATCTTGTGGATTGCATCTCCTTGTCTTAACTATTTTCAGTCCGGATAATTATGCTTCTGTTGCAGGAACGATAGAAACATATCTTCTATCTTCTTTACCTACTTTGAAATTAACTGTTCCGTCTACTAAAGCGAAAAGAGTGTGGTCTTTACCCATTCCGATGTTTTCACCCGGGTGGAATTCAGTACCTCTTTGACGAACGATGATGTTACCTGCTTTGCAAGCTTCGCCACCAAATATCTTAACGCCTAATCTCTTGCTCTGTGATTCGCGGCCGTTCTTAGAACTACCGACACCTTTCTTATGTGCCATTTCTTCTTACTTTTTAATTGATTAAGCTACTACTTCTGTAATTGTTAATTCAGTGAACTGTTGACGGTGACCGTTCAGTTTTCTGTGTCCTTTTCTTCTTTTCTTGTGGAAAACAAGAACTTTGTCGCCTTTAACCAAGTTTGAAACAACCTGGCAAACAACTTTAGCGCCTTCTACGGTAGGAGCACCTACTGTAACGTTTCCGTCTTTGTCTACCAAAAGAACTTTTTCAAATTCTACTGTTGAACCGTTTTCTGCACCTTCGATGTGGTGAACGAACAACTTTTGACCAGCTTCTGCTTTAAACTGCTGACCGTTAATTTCTACAATTGCGTACATCTTATATATAATGTATAAGTTAGCTCCGGCGGGTGGTCTTTAATCACTTAAAGAGCTCTTTATCGAACCCGTTGCGGAATAATCGGGCACAAAAGTACTATTTTTATTCGTTCCCGACAAATATTTCTTTTATTTTTTGCAGGAGATAAAATGATTACAGCAAATAAATGAGCATTTTAACTCTCATTGCAGCTTATTGGACCAACTCTCCCAAATTCTGCATAATGATTTTGTGTGGATAGTCACGGAGTTCCTCGGCTGTTGTCATTCCATTCAATACGCCGGCAAAATCTACTCCTGCATTTCGGGCCGTTTCGGCATCTACCGTGCTATCTCCGATATACAAAGTTTCTTCGGGTGTACTTCCCAAATGTTCCAAAGCAAATAGTACCCCTTCCGGTGAAGGTTTCGGTGCTTTTACATCTTCTCCTCCCACAACTATATCGAGAAAATCCTTTGGCAGATATTCTTCCAGATAACTCAATATCCGGAAGCGATACTTGGTAGAGATAATTCCGACGCGGGCACCCCGTTTCTTTAATTCTTTCAGTGTAGATAATGTATCAGGGAAAAGACGGGTATTTACATTCATGTGTACATCAGCTTCCAGTCTGTATTCCTGCCGGAAAGATTCTAACTGTTCCGGGTCGGTAATTCCGGTAAGGATACTGAATGATTCTTCCAGTGTTTTGCCAATCGTGCGCTTGATAGCTTCATCGGTAACGGTTAAATACTGGTGCCGGGTGAGCACAATTCTGAAACATTTAACGATACCACGCGACGAATCGGCTAATGTGTAGTCGAAATCGAATAAATAGGTTTTGTAGTTCATTGGGGAAAACTTTTCCGCAAAAGTACTAAATACTTTTCTTATTTCACAGGTTCTACTGTGTATCCTTGGCTTTTTAGCAACTTTAATAATCCTTTTTCTCCAGGAAGGTGTAGGGCGCCTACCGCAACAAAAGTCGGAGCGGCTTTCATGATAGCCGGTAATTTTTCAGCCCATATTTTATTACGGTTGTAAATAAGGGCATCTTCTTCGCTGGGAAGTGCGTCGCATTGATTACCTTTGCGCTCTTCGCTGATTTTGAACATAGTGTTCAAATCCTGTTTCATGTAAGCGTTCGTGAGCTTTTTCAGGTTTTCTACTTCTGCTTCTATATTATTAAGAGTGCACATGAGTAGCTGTGCTTGTCGTTGTAGTGAACTACCGTTGAAAAGCAGGTTGAATTGGAATTCGGCAGTTTCCAGACCGTCCACCTTTTTTCCGTTTTGGGCGGCTTGGCTTTGAAAGAACGTGTCGAGTTGCTCTTGCGGGTTGAACTTTCCTACATGTTTTACGTAAGCCATTACCACTACATTATTCAACAGGAAGGCAGGTTTTAGTTTTGGAGCCATATTTAAGTCTACCATCAGGTTTTCTTTGCAGAATTTGTTAGCAGTCTCAAAGTCTTCCGGAGAAAGGAGGGAGGTCAGTGTGGTATCACTTTCAATCATCATTGCTTTTTGCATCTTTCCCATGGTGGCGGGCGACTGCATTTCCGACATTTTCAGTTCCCCATATACCTGTTGTGTTTCATTCATCGCTTTTTGAAGTCCGGCAATGCTGTCCATGATGCTGAATGGTGCCAGGTGATGAGTACCTATGATGTAGGAAGGTTGGGTTAGTCCGTTACCGGACACTTTCCATAAAAGTTGTGCATTGGCACTGAATGCCACACAGATAAATATAACTGCTCCGATGAATGATTTCATAATTTTATATCATTAGAAGTTGATAATTAACGTATCCTGCCTCCGCTTATCCAGTGTTTGGTATAATAACTCTCGTTCAAGTTGCTGACGATCACTCCTTTACTGGTACTGGAATGAATGAACTTTCCGTTTTTCAGATAAATACCTACATGAGCTACTTTCTTTTTTGAACGGCTACTGGTAAAGAATACCAAGTCTCCTTCCCGAAGGTTTCGCTTAGCGACCTTATTACTTTCTTTTTTCAAGTCCTCTGTATTGCGTGGCACTTGGGTGCGGTATACTTTTCGATACACTTGATAAACCAGCCCCGAACAATCTGTTCCTCGTTTAGAATCACCCCCACCACGATAAGGAACCCCTATCCAATCGGCTGCTTCGAGATAGAGCTTATGATTATCTTCCAGATTGACATCTACACCTAATAAAATAGAAGCTCGTGCCAATGCTTGATAGTCCAGCCGGGGAGCGGAAGTGCGACAGGAACTAAATGTAGCAGCCAGCCCAACTAATAGATAGATAAATCTTAATTTTGCCTTCATCAACTGTATCTCAATCGTCAATCATAAATCACAACTCATAACTCATAACTCATAAATCTCCCTCACTCTTCTGCTACATTAAAATAATCCTCCAGTTCTTTTTCTGCGGAGTTATCTTCGTTGATAATATCCCGGATGATGACCCCGTGTTCCAGTAAAGCGATCCGTGGACATACATCTACGGTATGATTGAGGTTGTGACTGGATATGATAACCGTAGCCTGATGCTCCTCGTTGTATTTCTTAAGCAGATGTTTAATGATAGACTGCGAACTTGGATCAAGGAAATTGAACGGTTCATCCAAGATTAATAATTGCGGATAATGAAGCATGGCGGAGATTATTCCGATCTTTTGCTTGTTACCGGCAGAGTAGTTGCGAATTAATTTTTTGTGTCCGATTACTTCTCCGCTCATAAAGCGTTCGAAAGGGACAAGTCGTTCGTCTACTTCTTCTTTCTTGAGCCCATACATTTTCCCGATGAAATAGAAATATTCTTCCGGAGTGAGATAATCGATCAGGAAGCCATCGTCGATGAAAGCACCGGTAATGCTTTTCCAGTCTTCACTCTGGCTGACATCAATATCATTTATAATCACTTTTCCATCGTCTGCTTTCAGCAGATCTAACATCAATCGGAAAAGAGTTGTTTTACCGGCACCGTTGTTACCCACCAATCCGAGCATGTCGCCTTGATTGATTTCGTAATGTTCTATGTCTACGGCAACCTTTTCACCGAAATTCTTTTTAAGTTTATCAATGGTAATCATGATCTTCAATGTTTATATAGTTAATGATTCATGAACGTTTATTGGCGGCTGTCTCTGAAGCCTTCCATATTTTCGTACCGCCGTTTCATGAAGCGATGATATACATTTTTTATCCATAAAGGAGAGGTCAGGGTAAATCCGAGACCAATCACTAACAGGATTGTGTAAGTGATTGTTTCTCCCAAAAGTGCATTTAACAGGCTGTATAAGATAAGCGGTACGCCGAAAGCACCGAAATTGACCAGCATCTGTATGGCGCTATTGTTTTGTCGGCTTGTCACTTTTTCGTTCAGAGGTACTGTCTGTTTGTTGTAAACAGCCAGTTGGAAGAAGCAGAAATAGATAAAGCCAATGGTATAGAAAAACCAGGCAAAAGCACCCAGTAAGGTAAGTTTGTTCATGATGATAGCGGGGATCATCAGTATGAAAGGTATAATCTCACCAATACTATATGTGTAATATTTAGCTTTCAGCAAACTCATAATCGATTCTTTGCGAGACATCAGACCATCAATGTAGTTGCCCTCGAATGACATAATCTGTGAAAGGATAATCATTCCGAATACGGCAAAGTTATACACACAAATAAAAGAGGTCATGAAATTACCGTCATAGACACTGGAAAAGCTAAGTGCAACGGAGAAAGCTACAATTACGATAGAGATATTGCGTAGTGCACCTTTGCAGCGGCGGTTGCGTAGGAGCATTTTTAGTTCCAGCCGCATATATTCGCCCACTTCTCCGTAGCGTTCGAAGAATTTATATTCGGAGACGTGTTTTATTTGGGTATCATCCACTTTGGCTAGCTCTGCATAAATAAGCCCGGACATGATTTTGCGGTTAATCAGCCATAAAAGCACAATTACAAGTATGGTGCCGAGAAAATAGAAAATGTTTCCCTGTATATATCCGTCTCCCAGATCCATGAAGAAATAGAAGAGGGGACTATCTTCGGGAATAAAAAGAAGGCAGCCTATTCCACCGTAGAAAGCGATAGGTAATAGAATCCACCAAATACGTTCGTTGATAAGAGTGCGGCAAAGCAAGTACCAGTAATTGTTGGCAATAATTAATAGCAGGATACCGATAAGATAGGTGATAACACCGGAGATACCGAAAAACTTGGTAATAGTGATGAAGGAAAAAGGGACAAACAGAAACAACCAGAACAGGTTGAACAGACTTAGTCCCGAGCGGATCAGTAAAAAGTCGATGACACGAATTCGTTTAACCGGCAACAGGAGGTAAGGTTTTACCTCCTGTGTCGGTGTTTTTTGTAACGGAACACGCAACAGGAAGTCCAGTGCCAGGATAAAGATCAGAACCACTGCGTTCATTACATGATATGGTTCCCGGTTGGGAACCATATCTGAAAAACCGAACGCGAATGTCGTACCGAAGAATATCAGGTAACCGGCCCAAAATGCGCCCATGACATAACCGAGTATTTTAGCAACTTTGTTCTTTTCATACATCGGATGCCGTTTGGCGGCGAGCCTTCCATGTTTACGTAATTCGTTGAATATCATCATTCAGTAGATATACTAGAGAAATATTTATTTGTTTTCTTCCGGTACAGTCATAATGACTTGAATTTCGTTGTTCTGTTTCAGCAACTTGGCAAGGAAGTCTTGTACTTCTTTAGCAGTGATGCTGTTGACCAACTTTTCATAGTCTTTTGTATTATCGATACCGGTGTAGAAGTATTCGTCCATGTTATTGAGCCAGTAGCCATTTTCTTTTTGGGCGTCTTTATACTTCTTCAGCATATATTCTCTGATCTTCTGCATGTGTTCGGCAGACGGACCTTCTTTGGCCATTTTGTGGAGTTGTTCCACAACGATAGCAGAAAGGTGGTCTTTCTTGGCAGGATCAGTCTGGAATACGATTTGAAGAACTAATTCTTCTTTCGGATATTTACCCAGGCTACCGTTACAGCTTACACCGTATGTACCACCTTCTTTTTCACGGATTTCTGCTGTGTAAACCAAATCCAGAGCCTGATCTAAGAAGCTAAGCAGGACATTGTTGCGCAAGTCGTATTTGCAACTACCGCTATAAAGGAACATGATGGTAGCCATCGGAGTTTCCTGTGCTTTTGCGAATACATTCTTGATCTGTCCTTTACGGATATCCATGTGATTGTCCTTGAAAGTCTCTTTACGGTTGATAGATGGCAGGCTACCCAGATATTTGGCGATCAACGGTTTCATCGTTGCCAAGTCTACATTTCCCACCAGGTAGAAAGTAAAGTCGCTTGCGTCTTTGTAGCGGTCTTTGTACATTTCGAGAATACGGTCGTAGTTGATCTGGTCTACCATATATTCTTTCATTCGGATAGCACGTGGATGATGACCATATAATACACTTGTAATAGTGTCACTGAAAGCAGTCATCGGGTTGGCATCCGCATTTTGAAGTTCGGCTTTCAAACGATTCTTGTAAGATTCGAATGCTTCATTGTCCTTGCGTGGAGAAGTGAAAGTCAGATAAGTGAGCTGCATCATTGTCTCAAAATCTTTCGGTGCACAGCTACCGGAAACCGTTTCTGTTGTATTGCCGATACCGGCAGCCACGTTTGCACGTTTACCGGCAAGAGCTTTACCCAAGTCAACCTTGCTGAAATTACCGATACCACCCACCAGGGCTACTCCGTTTAATTGAGCAATATTGATGATCTCTTCGTTCGGGAATATGCTCGTACCACCGAAACTTACCCCTTTCATAACAATTTGGTCAGCTTTGAAATCAGTAGGCTTCACATATACAGTTACACCGTTGGAAAGCACTAACTTAGTCGTACCATAAATGTCTCCGGCTTTTTCAGAAACAATTTTGCCACCTTTCAGTTCTTCCGAGATCAGCGGTTCGTTAGAGACTTTGTCCTCATAAGGCTTCAAGTCAAATGACTTCATTTGTTTCAGCAGAGCGGCAATCTCTTCTTTGGTAGGATATTTCACTCCTTCTTTTTCCGGACCGGCCAACAGAACTACCTGGTTATTATCAGTAATCAGTTGTTGCATGATCTGGTTAACAGCTTCTACCGGAATATTCGGAGCCAGTTTGTTCAGGAGCGTATATTCAACTTCGATTCCCGGAATCGGTTCTTTATCAAGGAAGTTGTTAACGTATTCGTTGACATAAGAGCCGCTTTTGGTTTTTTCGCGTTCGTTGTAAGCAGATTCTACGGCTTGCAGATAGTTGGCGCGTGCGCGGTCATATTCTGTTGGTGTAAATCCGAAGCGGCGTGCGCGTTCTGCTTCTTCCAGAATAGTCTTCGTAGCTAAATCGATTCCGTCGATTTTGCTGCTTGCGCTGATACTGAATGCTTCTTTAGTTTTGGCAAGGAAATATTCTCCATATTCTGCACCGGCACTTGTGAAAGGAGGATTAGCAGTCTGGCGAAGTTCGTTCAAACGGTTGTTCAGCATATTCATAGCCATGCTGACCATATAGCTCGTTGCGTAATAAGCGATGGTATTTTTCAATGAATCCGGAGTCGCATCTTGTTTGAAGAAGATGTTGACAGAAGGATTTTTCACTTCTTTGTCAGTGCCGATATAGATAAGCGGTTCCTGATTGTCTGCTACCGGATAGTAGATACGTTCGGCCGGATTTACCGGAGCTTTTACGTCTGCGAATACTTTTTTAAGTTTGGCTTCAATTTCATCTACGTTGATGTCACCTACAATAACGATACCTTGCAGGTCCGGACGATACCATTTGGCGTAATAATCGCGGATATCCTGATACGGGAAGTTGTTGATAACGTCAATGCTTCCGATAGGCATACAGTCTGAATATTTAGAATCCGGATACATCGTAGACTGTGCATTGGTCATGATACGGAGCATACCGCTGTTACGACTTCTCCATTCTTCGCGGATTACGCCACGTTCTTTGTCTATTTCCTTGTCAGCAAGGTCGATGGCACTCGACCAGTCGTGAAGGATAAGCAAGCATGAATCTACTACATTAATGTTTTCAGTCGGCACGTTGCTGATATTATATACCGTCTGATCGACGCTGGTATATGCATTCAGGTTTGTACCGAATTTGATACCTTTCGTTTCGCACCAAGGTATAATGCCAAGACCTGTCTCATCACCCGGGAAGTTTTTGGTTCCATTGAAAGCCATGTGCTCCAGGAAGTGAGCCAAACCACGTTGTTGCGGTTCTTCAAGGATGGAACCTACTTTCTGTGCGATGTAGAATTCTACTCGTTTTTCAGGAAGTGCATTGTGTCGAATGTAATAGGTAAGCCCGTTGTCCAGTTTACCGATGCGGACATTTTTGTCCACAGGCAGTTCTTGCATGGGTTGTGCAAGTACGAGCTGGAAATTGCAGCATATAAAAAGGACTGCAATAAATAATCCACGTAATAAATGTTTCATGTTCTATTTAGTTTAAATAAATATTTCTTTGTTATTTGTCGTCTTGTTTGGTTGTAAATCACAAATAGACAGGGAAAAGAGTTATTTTATAGCTTCCCGTATCCTGACTAACTTCGTTAACAGCCCTTCCAGGAGGTCTAACTTTAGCATATTGGCACCGTCACTTTTTGCTACCGCAGGATTCTCATGTGTCTCAATGAATATCCCGTCAGCACCCACAGCGATACCTGCTTTAGCTACAGTCTCTATCAGTTGCGGCATTCCACCGGTTACTCCACTGGTCTGGTTGGGCTGCTGTAGGGAATGGGTAACATCCAGAATAACCGGATAACCGAATGATTGCATTTCAGGGATGCCGCGATAGTCTACAACAAGGTCCTGATAACCGAAAGTCGTTCCGCGTTCGGTAAGCATCACATTTTTATTTCCGGCTTCCACCACTTTATCGGCAGCAAACTGCATTGCCAGCGGAGAAAGGAACTGTCCTTTTTTGATGTTAATTGTTTTTCCGGTTTTCGCTGCTGCAACCAACAAATCGGTCTGGCGGCAAAGGAAAGCCGGGATTTGAAGTACATCTACATATTCGGCTGCCATAGCTGCTTCATCTGCACTGTGAATATCTGTCACAGTCGGAACTCCGAAAGTTTCATGTACCTTTCTTAATACTTTGAGTGCTTTTTCGTCACCGATACCTGTAAACGAATCCAGGCGTGAGCGGTTAGCCTTGCGGTAAGAGCCTTTGAATACGTATGGAATTTGTAGAGCTTCGGTGATTTTTACTACTCGTTCGGCAATGCGCATTGCCATCTCTTCACCTTCTATAACGCATGGACCTGCCAACAGAAAGAAGTTACCGGCAGGATTGTTCTTAAGTTCTATCATTTTTCTTAATCTAATTAAAAGTTTATGTTTCGGGCACGGATTACGCGAACTATACGGCTTTTGCAGATGTAGATTTACTAAAAAACGTGTAATCCGCGTAATCCGTGCCTGAATTTATCAATTTGGAATAATAAGTGTTGTTTTTTCCGAAAGCACCCCTACTTCCAGCGGGAAATGTCTGGGCAACAACCGCCCGTCCAAATCCACAGCGGCGTTTTGTGCCCGGAGTACTTTTACTTTCTTCGTCCGGTAGCTTTTCACTACCTTATGATTCAGGATTCTTCCCTGAATCAGCATCCATAGTCCGGAAATGATTTGCAGGAATTCCGGGCGGTAGATAACGGAGACATCCAGCCATCCGTTATAAGGAACGGCGCTAGGCGTCTGTCCCCATCCCCAGGCACTGCCTATGCATACGGTCATGATGCGTCCGCGGATATGCTCGTCGTTGATGCGGAGGTGCATCCGATAGAGTTTCCGTTCAAATATAAGAGAAAACAGGGCGGCCACGTAGGAAAGGAATTTCACCCCCCAGAAGCGTTTGGTCTGATCGGTGATTTTAACGATTCGTGCCCCCAGTCCGATATTAACAGCATTGAGGAAGTAGCGGCGTTGGTGTTCTTTTCCATCGTAGAAATTGCAGTACCCCACATCTATTTTCTTCAGCCGGTGATTGATGATACAGTCGACAGCCGGTTTATATTCGGTACTAAGCCCCCAATATTTGGCGAAGTCGTTTCCGATACCATTGGGAATCATGCCGAGAGCGATGTTTTCTTTATCTTCGGCATCGGATAGCATAATGCCGTTGATGGCATCATTTAATGCCCCATCACCGCCCACAATGACAATCGTGCGATAACCATTGTTGGCTAAAATCTTGGCAAGACGTTCCACCGAACCGAAACCCTCGGATTGTACATAGTCATAGTCTACGCCTTTGCTGTCCATGTACTCCTTAATTTCTTTCCAGCGCTTTTTTACCTTTCGGGTACCAGCTTTCGGGTTGTAAATCACTCCCCATTTTTTTGGTTCTACACTCATATTCGTATATCTATCCTATTGTGTATTAAAAATCACACTATATAACTGACAAAGATACTAAATCCCTTCCAGTTTCTCTTTTACAAAAGCTATCTTTTCTTCCATCGGCAGCTCCGCATTCATCCAATGGATGGTAAATCCTCTTCTTTCCATGCCGCGAAACCAGGTCATTTGTCGTTTGGCAAACTGATGGATCGCAATTTCCAGACCGTTGAACATCTCTTCATAGGTTAGTTTTCCAATAACATACAATGTCAGGTATTTATATTCCAACCCATAATAGATTAAATCATCCGGCGCAATTCCTTGCTCGATCAATTGCCGCACTTCATCTACCATTCCTTCGTCCAACCGTTGTTTCAATCGGCGGGTGATCTTTTCACGACGCAGTTCCCGGTCAATATCCACTCCGATAATGAGGCTGTTCAATTCAGGAAACTCCCGTTCGGGAACCGGATGGGCAGCATAATATTCTTCAATCTCTATCGCACGGATAGCACGTTTCACGGTATCTACGTCGGTAGAATTGTGTAATGTTTTGTACCGGCCTAATATTTCCGTCAACTCTTCGAGCGAATGATTTGCCAAACGAATACGTAATTCAGGGTTTTCCGGCACGGGCATCAGCTTATATCCTTTCAATACGGATTCCAGATACATGCCTGTCCCTCCACATAAAACGGGGAGACAGCCTTTTTGTTTGATTGATTCGTAAGAAATCAGGAAATCGCGTTGATATTCGAATACATTATATTTATATCCGGGATCTGCAATATCGATTAAGTGGTAGGGGATTGTACGTCCGTTTACTGTATAGTCTGCCAAGTCTTTTCCCGTACCGAGATCCATCCCTCTGTATATCTGACGAGAGTCGGCACTGATAATTTCTGTATTGAGTTCATAGGCCAAGGCCGCGGCAAAGGGAGTTTTACCCGAGGCTGTAGGTCCGAGTATGGCGATTAAATCATAGTCCGGCATAGCTTCATTCTTTTATATCTGCAAAATTACGAAATAATTTTAACCTGTTTGATATTCAATCACTTTTTTATCAAGATAAGGAGAGGGAGAAGGATTCTTTATGTTTTCGTTCTTGTACAAAATGAATTCCCACCTCCACGCACTGAAAAAGAATTTTTCATTTCATTTCTCATATTCTCATTGTTTTTGATAAACGAAAGATAATCAGATAGATATTTTATGAGAAATACTTTTTAAAACGGCATTTCTCATAAGTTTACCCGTATTTTGGCTCAAAATCGACCTTATTCTCATAGCGTTTCAGGGTATTTCTCATAGTCAAAAGCCATTCGTCTTTCCTTTTTTCTTTCGACTTACCTTATTTTTATCAGGAAATGAAGCTACTATTTAGATAAAATAGTGGCTTTTTGCTTGAAGATGCTCATTAGTTCCGATTGTCCCATATATTGTGGGAAAGTATTCCCATATATTGAAGGAAAACTTTCCCACAAAATGAGGGAATCCTTTCCCAAATTGTTGGGAATCTTTTCCCACAATATATGGGACTAAGGCACTGTATATGGAAACAAGCAAAAGGAATACATCGTTCTATTTATTCAATGCCGGCTTCCGGCACATTACACTATGAGAAATACCTTGAAACACTATGAGAATAAGGTCTATTTAGAGCTAAAATACGGATAAACTTATGAGAAATACCGTTTTAAAAAGTATTTCTCATAAGATATTAATCTGATTATCTTCCGTTTATCTAAAAACAATGAGAATATGAGAAATGAAAATGAAAAATCGTTTGCAGGGAGCACGGAATAGATTGTATTTAGTTCATTTTTTGTACCAATAATGAGTCTATTCATATCTCAAATTCAGTTTCATTTATTTTTTGTTGATCGTTTGTATCGTCCGGCATATCTTTCCGTTTTTATCCACGCCTTCTATGATGATATCTTCCGGTGCAGTGCTGTCCGGAGTATAATATTCTATAGTTGCTTTTCCGTCTGCATTCAGTTGTAAGGATGGATTCCAGTAGATAGTGCTTCGTAAATCCGAACGTTGGTCATTCTTTTTCTCGGGAGTGTCATAAGTCGGCTGATAGAACTCTACTGAATCGCTATATCCCAATGGAGTACATGTAATAATGCCCTGTGCCGGTCTTGCCGGGAGATCCTTGCCGTCTTTCAGGGTAATGACAATAGCGCCTGCCGAACCGCGGGAACCTAAAATTGCTGCATCAGCACCACGAAGAAGGCTCAAACTGGACATGTCGCTGGTTTGAATCATGGTCAGTATGTCGTTGTCGTCTTCATAGACAACATCATCAATGACGATAACGGGCTGTTCAGGATTATTACGGATATGTATTTCGTTTCCGTTTGTCACACTGACCCCCGGAAGCCTGCTGACTGCATCGAAGGCCGTCTGTGCGCCGAATCCTTCGAGTCTGTCTCCTTCGATAGTGTAGGTGTTGATGCCTCCTGTATAAATACTTTCCGAACTGGCTTTCTTGCGGCTTCCTGTAACCACTACTTCTTTTAGGTTGTATACTCTCATTCCACCCTCCATATAATACTGGTCGCGGGTATTTAGCAAATAATCTTCCATAAAGGAGGTTGATGTTCCATCATGAAAAGGAGATTTAGGAGAAGCTACCGGGTATTGGGGAGCATCGATCACGATGTCTACTCCGGCGAATCCTCTTTTGGTACGTGCCTGAACGAGGAAAGTTGTGCTGTCTCTGAATGATGTATTGACGATGAATTCTCCTTTATCATCTGTGGTAGTAGTGGCAACGATGTTCTGTTTGGGAGCTAAAATACAAATAGGTCCTTTTTTGACGTTGCCGCCGAAGAAACCCTTGATACGTCCGCTGATCGTTTGTCCTTTTTCCATATAGTTGGTGAGGTTCAATGAAGGCGAAGTCAGTACATTTTGGATATGATGCCTGCGCCATCCGTGCGTCATCATCAAGAAATCTATTGTGCGAAGTGTACGCAGGTCTTGCTGAAGAACATAATACCCCGGATTTTCTACATATCCTTTCAAATCTGAAGTTAGTAAAAGGTTCGATAAGATATTATCTGCAAGTGAGTCCGGCTGGATACTTCTTCTGTCTGTAATGCTGACGGAGAAACTACCTTCTACCGGAGTTCCGTTATCATCCTTTGCTGAAATTTGCAAGGAAACCTTTTCTCTTTTTCCGTATGTAGGCTTATCCGCAAGGATTTGCCATTGATGCGGGTTCCGGTCGGGTACGAAAACTAAACGTTCGCTAAGTGCGTTTCCCTGTTGGTCGATTAACATAAAATGGGTGATACCTGCGTTGAATAAACTGTCATTCATTCTTCCAAAAGTCCTGTCGGCACTGACCGGTTGCAAGATTGCCAGCTTTCCACGAGTGTGTGCAATCAAGAATAACTTTTGAGGCCACTGGGTAGCTTCTGTTTTTTGGATTTCGTAGCGTATTTCCTTTTTGTAATGCGTCATGGAAAGAGCGATTCCTTTTTCTTCTGCGGCCGGAAGATCGAATCGCTTGGTAATGCCGTCACTAGACTTGGCAATCACATAATAGGAATTCCCTGCAATCGGGTTCAAGGTGAAAACTCCCATACCATCATGCTCCGAACGAAAAGCAGTTAATGTGTCTCCTTTTGCATCGAACAGAAATCCTTCTATTTCTGTGGAGAAACCATCTGATCCTTGAGCTTTGAAAGCTATGTTTTGATGAGCAACGGTCAAGAGAGCTCCACCTTCCGGGAAGAACTTAACGTCAAAGTCTTTTGTAAACGAAGGCAGATAGAACGTTCTCTTATAAATATATTGAGGATCGTCAAATTCTACTTCAATCTGGCGTGTGGCAATAGGCTTCAGATCCGGCAGAGAAATAGAAATCAAACCACTTTCGTCTGTCTTTCTTTTACCTTTATCTTTTATCTTTCCGTTTTCGATGGTGCGATAGCGGATGGTTGTATTTCCGAAAGCCTCTTGTGTGTTGCTGGTAAATCTGACCCTGGCTGTATAATGTGATTCGTCTTCTTGTTGATACTCAATAGTTGAAACAATCGTGTTATCAATCGAATTACCAATTTTCAGATTACGTGAATAAAAGAATTCCGGTTCCTGATTAAGCATCCAGTTGCTATATCCTCGCAAATAATAGTCACCTGCAGGGAGAGTGGGAGGGAGCGTGAAAGCATTATGGAAACCTAACGAATCTCTGCGAATCTTCTTGCGTTCCACGATAGAGTCGGAACGATTGACAAGCTCCGTAATGATGAAGTTACTTTGCGTATTGTCTTGATGGGTGACAGAATTTACGAGATACCCCTTGAACCAGATTTTTTCTCCTGCTCCATAGAAAGGCTTATCCAAATGCAGATACAATTTTTCTTGCGGAACTTTCTCCAGCAGATTGAAATACGCAAGAATTGTATCTTGTGTGTTTTGTCCGGATAATGAGGTAAAACAGAATAACATTCCGAAAAAGAAAGCCATTGAACCTCTATTCATTGAAAATGTAGTTTTGCTTTTCATACGATATATCTTTGAATACATTTATGATTTATGCATCCAGATAGAAAGTACTTTCCTCTTTACTGCCAGTATGTTAATCACCGATACGACAATGAATAACACAACGCCCATGCTGATAGCTGCCCATAATGACCCGGTTTCCAGTTGTGGAAACAATAATCGGATGCTGTCTATGTAATAACTGCGTAGCCAGAAGACTAATCCGATGGATAATACAAGTACGATAACATTCAGTCCTACCGTGAGTAACTGATAAGGCAATGCTACCTTGTTGGGACTGTACCCGATTAATAACAAACTCTCCAACTTAGTCGTATTTTTTTGCAAGAGCAAGAAAATGCTCAACATCAGGATATAGAATGAAAGAATACTGATAAATAAACCTACCCCCAATACAATGCCTACGATAAGACGGAGGAAATAAGTCGTTTTTCCGGCATCCAGTTTGCCGTCTTCCGTTTCATATCCTTTCTTTTGAAAATAGCTGGCGATAGCGGAATCCGCCGGATTGCTCACTTCGATAATCAACCGCGCCGGTTGTGCTTCTGCATTCGGTGCGAAATTCTCATTCGCCCATTTCATAAAAGACTGGGGAACAAGAATCGTATTCAGACGATTGGAGAAGCCGACAATGTTTCCTTTGTATTGTTCCACCCGTCCGTTTCCACGCATCATGATATCCATTTGAATCAGCCCCATCAATCCTTCCGAGAGCTTGGGAAGACTACGGCTCTGTGCAAAACCGAAGTTATAAAGGTTCAGATAGTTGCGGGGAATGATAATGGGGATGGTATGCGTGCTTTCGTCGAAGTGCCACTTGTCGAGTTTGATGTCGACAAACTCATCAGGAACAGACTCAAAAAACATATCCGTGGAAAGATGAATACCAGCTTCCTGCATACCCAATCCTGCCGATACTTTGAATTGAGAAGGAGTGAAAGCCCCTATTGTTTTGGTAAACGGTTGTTTCTTCAAATCCGCAATATCTTCGGCAGAGAACGTATTACTCTTTCCTGCAAAAGAACCGAGTGTGCTGATTTTCTTTGTAGCTATGATGAAATCCTTTTTCATAAAGCTGTCTCCCTCGGTGAATACCGGAATGACATCTTTATAAAACTGCACACTAAGCAATACAATCATCATGCCGAATAGATTGGCTAAAAAGAAACCGGCCAGTTGACCGATACTGATATGTTGGCGGAGGAGCTTCCAGACAAGAGTTGGCATTTTATTTATGATTTTACGATTTACGATTTGAAATGTTGCGGTGGAGGGAGATGGATGATTTTTTCACTTACTATTTCCCACTCATTTTTTTGTTATTTATTACTCGTTACAGTTGAAGTATATGGTTGTAAGGCAACTCGATATGCTTACCGATGGAGGTTGCGATTACACCGGCTCCTTGTGCCTTCGCTTCGGCAATGATAAGTTCGCCCATGATGCGGCTGTTATCATCATCCAGATGGCTGATCGGTTCATCCAGAAATAAAAAGTCGAACGGCTGGCAGAGTGCCCGGATAAAGGCAACACGTTGCTGCTGTCCGAAAGATAGTTTGCCGGCTTTCACATTTATTTTATCTGCGATACCCAGTTGCTCGAAGAATGATAAGATTTCTTTTTTCTTTTTGCATCCGGTAAGGTTATTCTTCAATTGCACATTTTCAAGAGCGGTCAGTTCGGTGAAGATGCGTAAATCTTGAAAAAGCATACTTAGTGAATGCTTTCTTAGGTCGACCCATTGCTTCACGGAGTATGCTTTGATATTGGTTTCATCGAAATTAATAATCCCCTGATAGTCGTTGCGATAACCATAGATATAGCTGCACAACGAAGATTTGCCGGTGCCGGAAGCTGCTTCAATCAGATACATTTCTTCTTTCCGGAAGATCAGATCCTGGTGCCATACATCCGAAGTCACCGAATTACGGTCAGCAAACACTTGGGGAAGTGTTTGCTGCAGGTGAATACTATTCATACCGTTTGTTTACAAATTAATTACATGCCGGCAAATTGCTTGGCAAAGTCTACGATTTGTTTGAGAGCGTTGACGTCTTTGTCTTTCAGGCAAAGGTCGATCTCGCTGATTTCTCCTTCTGAACTCATTGACAGATAAGAAACCTTATTGGCTAACTCAATATATGTTTTAACTTCCTGTCCTCCGAAACCTGCTACCATTTTAACAACAGGCAAGTCCAGTATTGCTTCAGCGTTGATTGCTACAAAGATGTTTTTACCCTTCATATCTGATGCGTAAGGAGCTTCTTTTATCGATTTGTCGGCAACTTTACCCACGTTCTTGTAGAGTAACTCATCATTGGTAGCATACATTTGTTTATCCTTGATACCAAAGAATATATTCATGCCTTTTGTTTTGTAGACATATTCGTCCTTGCCAAGTTGAATGATATCTTCCCCTCTTTTCAGTCCCAATGATTGCTTGTTCTTATAAATTGTTTCGAGGGCATTACCATTCTTAACATCCGCATATATCATGAAAGTAGGAGCACTGTTCATCGTTACGTTGATTAATCCCGCAGAAATATCACCATTGAACGAGCCGAACAACTCTTTTACTTCGTCTGCTTTAGCAATAGATACTGTATTGCGGAATTCCTTATTCTCGCTCAACAGATTATAAAGCCCTTCTCCTTTCACACCTACATTGAAGAACATCAGCGTGGAAGACGGGAAGTATTTAACGAAAGTGTTGTTTGCTTTTCCAAATGACTCCATTTGTTTTTTTATAAGCGCTTTCACGGCTTCGTTTTCAGTGTAGTTTTCTGTTTTGAGGGCAATCTTGCCTTTCTCAAAATTCAGTCCTCCTACAAGAGTGATGTCCTCTGCTTTCACCTCGGTTGGTAACCCCATGCTTATCTGGTTGCGATAGGTTGCAGGGATAGCTTCCATAGAAGCAAGGAAGTTGATATCGCTTTTCTGCTTTTCCATTTTTTGGAAAGCTCCTGATTTTACGATACTGTTATCGGCCGTCTGTTTCAACAGATTAGTGATGGCTTCTTTGGCTTTTTCAGTTTGAGTGGTTCCGCTTACATTGACTATCAATACAGTAGAATTGTTGAAAGCGAGCAGGCCGCCATTCATTGTTGTAAAACTGTAGCCGTCAGCTTCGCTTATCGGCTGGCAGATTTGTTCTTTAGCCATCACGTCGAGTGAAGCATGGAGATTGTCCTCATTGTTCACTTTACCTACAACAGTAGGGTAAGGGAAAGAAGAGGATGAGAATACATAGAATGGAGATTCGACATCGATTCCCGATTCACCCGGATTCTTCATGACCTTTTCCAGTTGTTGGAAGGTAGCGGCATTCATTCCGCTTTTCAGTGCTTCCAGTACTTTTTGTTTCGCAGCTTCATTCTCTTTATCATCCAATCCCGCTTTACTTGCAAGGGATTTGAGGTTGATAGAGGCAACTACCGAGGCGTCAGCCGGTATCACATTGGTATACTCCGATGTTTTGGAACATGCTGCCAGAAAAACAATCAGTACTGCCAGTACCGAGAGTCGTGAAATCGTTTTCTTTGCCATACTTATGTTATTTAAAAGTTGTATAATCATTGATTCAGAATTATTGATTTTGTAGATTCAGCGTATGGCAGGCCACCAGTGCCGCTGTTTCCGTACGGAGTCGTGATTTGCCCAAACTGATCGGAACAAATCCCTGTTCGATGGCTTTCTTGACTTCTTCTTCACTGAAATCCCCTTCGGGACCTATCAGGACAAGGGCGTCTTCTCCGGGTTTCAGGACATTCTTTAATAAAGGTTTTTCACCTTCATAACAGTGGGCGATAAACTTCTGTCCTTTGAACTCTTGTCTGATGAACGGATCGAACTCAACCATCTCATTCAATTTAGGCAACCGTGCCTTGAGAGATTGTTTGATTGCTGATACAAGAATCTTTTCAATCCGTTCGGTCTTGATGACTTTACGTTCCGAGAAACGGCAGTTGAGGAAAGTCAGTTCGTCAAATCCGATTTCGGTAGCTTTCTCTGCAAACCATTCGTTACGGTCCATGTTCTTCGTCGGTGCCATGGCAATGTGTAAATGGCACGGCCATAACGGTTCCTGAAAAATCGTTTCTTTGATCGTTACAAAACAACGTTTGTTGGTCGCAACAGTAATTTCAGCTTTGTAGAAGTTCCCCTTACCGTCCGTAAGAGTGATTTCATCTCCGATACCTAATCGCAGAACGCGGGTACAATGTTGTGCTTCCTCTTCGGGAAGTTCGTTGCTTTTCTGTATATCGGGAGTATAAAAAACGTGCATAATGTTACTTACTGGTTTTTATTTCTTGAGTTGATTTGGTCACGTATCCGGGCGGCTAATTCATAATTCTCATCTTTGATAGCCTGTTCCAGTGCCTCCTCAAGCGTTCTGGAAGTAGCAGCTGGCAAATCATGTTCTTCTTCAGTCTCTTCGTCGTTGTCCGTTTCTTCAGAACGGGTTCTTTCTTCCGACGACATGTGAAGGCATTCCTGTTCAAGAATAGATTCATAAATAAGAATTGGACAGTCGGCACGCACTGCCAAGGCAATGGCGTCTGAAGTCCGTGCGTCAATACGTATAATCTCTTCGTCTTTCTTAAGGTAAATATAGGAGTAAAAAATACCATCCTTTGCTTTGTAAATTAACACACGTATCAGACTGGCTCCCAGTATGGTGAGGCTTGTTGTAAACAGATCGTGTGTCAATGGACGGGGTGTCTTTACTCCCTTCAGATATAAAGCGGTAGCCTGGGCTTCCGCGGGACCGATGATGATAGGCAGTTGCCGTTCACCGTCCACTTCGCCTAATAGCATAGCAAACGCGCCTACTTGCGCCTGGCTGTTCGTGATATTTATAACTTGTAATTCTACCTTTTTGTCCATCGTTCTCTTTTACTTAATTTGTTTTACTCTCCTGCTGGTGTTTGTACTTGAATACCAAGGCAAACAGGATGCCGATCACCAGCGCGTATGCTGCGAATATCAGCCAGATATCCATCCATTCGCGACTCACCAGTCTGCCGTCAGCATACACAGAGAATGCATCTACTACCGCACCGCTGGCATATCCGCCAATGATGGCTCCCAGTCCGTTGGTCATCATAAAGAACAACCCTTGTGCACTGGCACGGATGGAGGAATTGGCTTCTTGTTCAACAAACAATGAACCGGAAATGTTGAAGAAATCAAAGGCCATACCATAAACGATCATGGAAAGGATCAGCATCCATAGTCCCGATCCCGGATCTCCAAAACCGAACAGCCCAAACCGGAACACCCAGGCAAACATACTGATTAGCATGACTTGCTTGATTCCGAAATGGCGCAGGAAGAAAGGTATGGCAAGAATAAACAGTGTTTCCGACATCTGCGAGATGGACAGCAGGATTACCGAATGTTTCACTCCGAATGATTCTGCATATTCGGGGATGCTGGCAAAGCTACTTAAGAAAAGATCACCGTAAGTATTTGTAATCTGCAATGCCGCACCTAAAAGCATGGAGAAAAGGAAGAAAATAGCCATCTTCTTTTTCTTGAATAACACCAGCGCATCCAGACCGAAAGCGGAGAGCCATGATTTGTTTTCTGATTTAGCCGGTCGGCAAGCGGGAAGGGTAAAAGAATAAAGCCCGAGCAGTAACGCGGAAGCACCGCCTACATAAAGCTGTGCACTTGAATTCTTAAACCCGGTAAGGTCGACCGCCCACATGGCACAGATAAAACCGATCGTTCCCCATACACGGATGGGAGGGAAGTCTTTAATCAGGTCACATTTATATTGTTCCAGTGCATTGTACGATACAGTGTTAGCGAGGGATAGCGTGGGCATGTATACCAACAAGTTGAGTAACATGGCCCAATACATCTGATCGTATCCTGTTGCGGTAGAAGCGTAGAAGAGGCATCCGGCTCCTGCGATATGGCAAAGCCCGTATAAACGTTCTGCATTAAACCATTTATCGGCAATAATACCAATAATACCCGGCATTACCAAAGAGGCAATCCCCATAGTAGCGAAAATGGCTCCGATCTGTCCTCCTTCGAAATGAAGTTCTCTTCCCATATAGCCACCTAGTGATATTAACCAGGACCCCCATACAAAGAATTGCAGGAAGTTCATAATAATCAAACGAACTTTTATACTCATGACTTTTTTAATTTGTGTTTCTCTTCACGTTCATAAACCTTGCAAATATAATATTTTCATTGAATAGGTAGACTAGTAATTTGATAAAAAGGGGATAAAAATGGCATAAATGCGAAGAAAAGAAGAGATTTGGTCGTGAAAAAACAAATGAAGGGGGTATAAAAAAAAGAAGGCTATCTATCCCAGACAGCCAATCTTTGTTAACCTTAAATCTAATACCATGAAAAACACAGTGCAAAGATAGACGGTTTATGTTATACAACATAATGTTTTCTCGAAAATCTTCTATTTGTTAACTCTAATTAACTTTGAATCCTCCATTTTTCTGTTATTGCCCTTCTGTTTCACCACAGATTACACGGATTAACACAGATTTTTATCAATCAATCATCATATCCGGATTCTCTGTTTTCACCTTAGAAAAGGAAAAGGACTCCGTGAAGCCCTGTGCCACCCTGTGGAACCCCTGCATGACTTTGTGATAACAATCTGTGTTAATCCGTGTAATCCGTGGTGAATCCGGTTATTCTACATAGAGTACCAGGCCTTTCAGGTATTCTCCTTCAGGATGGTAGATATTTACCGGATGGTCGGCGGGTTGAGTCAGTTGATGCAGGATGCGTACGCTACGTCCTGATATGGCTGCTGCGGTAAACACGGCAGTACGGAAATTGTCCTTGCTTACTACTTGCGAACAAGAGAAAGTAAACAGGATGCCGCCCGGTTTGATTTTCTCGAATGCTTTGGCATTCAGTTTGCGATAACCTTGTAAAGCATTCCGCAGGGCATCTTTGTGTTTGGCAAATGCGGGCGGGTCGAGAATGATTAAATCATACTGGTCGCCCATGCGGTCGAGATATTTGAAAGCGTCCTCGGCAAAAGCCTCGTGGCGGGAATCACCGGGGAAGTTCAGTTCTACATTTTTATTAGTCAGATCAATTGCTTTGGCAGAGCTGTCGACAGAGTGGACGAGCTTTGCACCTCCGCGCATGGCATAGAATGAGAATCCGCCGGTATAGCAGAACATATTCAGTACCGAGCGGTCTTTGGCATAACGTTCCAGTAAAGAACGATTTTCGCGCTGGTCTACAAAAAATCCGGTCTTTTGACCTTTCAGCCAGTCTACATGGAATTGCAAACCATATTCTTGCGCGATATTATCACTGCTTCCTCCTTTCAGGAAACCGTTTTCAGGGAAAAGATCTGCTTTAAATGGAAGAGTTGTTTCTGATTTATAATAGATATTCTCGATCTTGTCGCCCATTACTTCGGATAAAGCTTCGGCAATTGTCATGCGGTCTACGTGCATTCCTGCAGAGTGTGCCTGCATGACTGCAGTTTTGGCATAAACGTCAATAACCAGTCCGGGGAGATTGTCTCCTTCACCATGAACAAGCCGGTAAGTGTTGTTGGTCGGATTGGTGGCGATGCCGATACTGCGACGCATATCGTATGCTATTTCCAGTTTGCGTTTCCAAAAATCGTGATCGATAGGTTCCTGATGGAAAGACAGTACGCGCACAGCAATACTTCCGATCTGGAAATGTCCTTCGGCAATAAATTCTTTTTTGGAGGTGTATACTTCTACAACTTCACCTTCATCGGGCTCTCCGTCAAAACGGGCGATAGCACCGGAAAAAATCCAGGGGTGGAATCTCTTGAGAGAATCTTCTTTACCGGGTTTGAGATATACTTTATGCATAATATAGCCTTTCCCTAACCCTCTCCCAGGGAGAGGAGGATTGAGATAGTTTTGTTATTGGTTATTAATTACTTATTTTATTATTTATCACTTATCATTTATCGTCTATGACTGCTGGTTGCTTATAGGGCCGATAGTGACTTCTTCCCTTTCCTTGGGAGCAGGTGGGAGAGCAGCTATTTCCCAATCTCCTGTCTGTTTCAGCTCTTGCAACAGATTATAGATGTTGAGGCAAGCCCATGCATCCGTGGCGGCATATTGTTTCTGCCCGTCGCTCAATACATCAGCTTCCCAGTTGGACAAGCGCTGTGATTTGGATATTTTTTCTTTGAATAAGATGGCATAAATCTTTTGCAGACTTTTGTCCTGTATACCGAATTGGCGCACATAGTCCTGCAACTCGATACAACTTTGTTGAGTGAAAGGTGCGCGTTTGTGCAGCATCATAAAGTCATCTTTCAGTGAAAGGCCCACTTTGATTACAACCGGGTTTTCTAATAAGTCAACCAATGGCTGGGTCAATCCCGTCATGTTGAGCCGGAATAGGAAACAACATTCTTCAGAAGAAATCTGGAGGAGTGCTACTTTGTGCGATTGCCCTTTGGTAAAGGAAGGACGCGTTTCACTGTCAATGCCTATCACAGATCTGGATTGGAGGTAAGCTACTGCTCTTTCCGTTTCAGCTTCCGACTGGATAACGTAAATTCGTCCCGGAAAAACAGTTTTCGGGAGTTCTTTTAGTTCATCTTTATCTATGGTTCTTCTTACAATCATTTCTATTTTTATTCATCATCGTGGCAATGGCAACCGTCTTCGTGACAGTGGCAATCATCGTCGTGGCAATGACAGCCTTCTTCTTCACAACAATCGTTGTCGTCGCTTGGTTCGTAAAATCCTTCTTCATTACCATTCTCTTCCTCTTCTTCCAGCTGGTTGTATTTCACGTCATGAAGGGCGCGTAGCGTGTTTACCAGTTTCTGTCCCCATAGTGTACCGAAGTTTTCCTGGCAGATAGCCAATGAATCATTCATTGTTTCGTTCAGTCCCAGTTGGAAGACAAATATGAAATCTTTAATATCCTGATAAATGTCAGCCAGATCTTCCGATATTGATTTTTTGATAGGTTGGTCGCTATAAACCATATCTTGCACGAATACGTCCAGATAATCATCCTTGTCACCCATCAATCCTGAAAGATTGATACGCAGAATTTCGTAAATCTCTTCTGTGACATACGTTTCGGGTGCCTCGTCCCCAATCGTCTCACATTTGGGTAGCATAGATGCTTTGAGATAGAGCAGGGGGAGTATTTTTAATGATGTGTCAACGAAAGTACTACGCTTCATGCGTTCGGCACGTTCGAGAAATGCACAAAATTCGGCGGCTACTGTAACGAACTCAATTACGTTCTTATCAAATATCGTTTGGCTTTCTTTTTCCATGATCTATATTGATTTGAAACGCAAAGGTAAGAAAAAGGATTGAATGAGCGTAGTGCTCGTTATTTTTTTATTATTTTTGCGGCTTAGAATCTCATTCCAGTTTTATAAAAATAGAATAAAAGACTCATGGCAAAGAAGAAATTAGATAAGGAGGCAGAAAGCACTCCCTCTTCCCCCAGTAAAATTGTGGCTGTATGTAAGAATGAAACTGTTCATTTTGTGATTGGATTGATGCTGGTCATCTTTTCCGTTTACCTGTTGTTGGCTTTTTCTTCCTTCTTCTTTACGGGGGCTGCCGATCAAAGTATTATTGATAGCGGTAGTTCGGCGGATTTGGCGGCTGTTAATAATCAGGTGAAGAATTATGCCGGTTCACGTGGAGCGCAGTTGGCAAGCTATCTGATAAACGACTGTTTCGGCATTTCCTCTTTCTTTATACTTGTTTTTCTGGCAGTGGCAGGATTGAAGTTGATGCGTGTACGTGTGGTCCGCTTGTGGAAGTGGTTTATTGGTTGCACGCTTTTATTAGTCTGGTTCTCCATATTCTTCGGATTTGCTTTTATGGATCATTATCAGGATTCTTTCATTTATCTGGGCGGTATGCATGGATACAATGTCAGTCGTTGGTTAATCTCACAAGTAGGAGTACCTGGTGTATGGATGATCCTGTTGATAACTGCTATCTGTTTCTTCATATATATAAGTGCGCGTACTGTTATTTGGTTGCGTAAACTTTTTGCGTTGAGCTTCCTAAAACGCGAAAAGAAAGAGAAGGAAGAAGTCATCCCGGAAGGGGAAGGCGATCAGGAATTCACGACTTCCCAACCGCAGGAAGTGGAGTTCAATTTGAAACGGACGTATAAACAGACACCTCCTCCGGCACCTGTGATGGATATACAGGCTGAAGAACCCGAAGATGAATTCCCGGTCAACCAGCCGGATCCGGAAGAATCTCCTTTGTCTGATGAAAGTGAAGGAGTGACGATGGTGTTTGAACCGACTGTTCCTAATCCTGTTCCCGCTGTGCAGGACGAACCTTTGGAAGAGGCGGAACCCGGGTTTGAAGTGGAACCTGCGACTTCTGAAGAAGAATATGAGGGACCGGAACTTGAACCTTATAATCCTACTAAGGATTTGGAAAACTACCGCTTCCCGACTATCGACCTGATGAAGCATTTCGAAAATGATGATCCGACGATTGACATGGACGAACAAAATGCAAACAAAGATCGTATCATCAATACATTGCGCAGTTTCGGAATCGAAATCAGTACGATTAAAGCAACGGTAGGACCTACGGTAACTCTATACGAAATCACTCCGGAGCAAGGAGTACGTATTTCTAAAATCCGTGGTTTGGAGGATGATATTGCATTAAGCCTTTCTGCTGACGGTATCCGTATCATCGCTCCGATACCGGGTAAAGGAACAATCGGTATTGAAGTGCCGAACAAGAATCCGAAGATCGTTTCCGGACAAAGTGTGATCGGAAGTAAGAAATTCCAGGAATCCAAATATGATCTGCCTATTGTATTGGGTAAGACCATCACGAATGAAGTCTTTATGTTCGACCTTTGCAAGATGCCGCACGTATTGGTGGCGGGTGCAACCGGTCAGGGTAAGTCAGTAGGTTTGAATGCTATTATTACTTCCTTATTATATAAGAAGCATCCGGCAGAATTGAAATTTGTACTGGTCGACCCGAAGAAAGTAGAATTCAGCATCTATTCGGTGATTGAAAATCATTTCCTGGCCAAACTTCCTGATGGAGGCGAACCGATTATTACAGACGTAACAAAGGTTGTGCAAACCCTGAACTCTGTTTGTGTAGAGATGGATACCCGTTATGACCTGCTGAAGATGGCGCATGTACGTAATGTAAGAGAATATAATGAGAAGTTTATCAACCGTCGTCTGAATCCGGAAAAGGGGCATAAGTTTATGCCGTATATCGTAGTGGTTATTGACGAGTTCGGAGATTTGATTATGACTGCCGGTAAGGAAGTGGAACTTCCGATTGCCCGTATTGCGCAGTTGGCACGTGCTGTCGGTATTCACATGATTATTGCTACACAGCGTCCGACTACCAATATCATTACGGGTACGATTAAAGCCAACTTCCCGGCGCGTATCGCTTTCCGTGTATCTGCCATGATGGACTCTCGTACTATTCTTGACCGTCCGGGTGCTAACCGTCTGATTGGTAAGGGGGATATGCTCTTCTTGCAGGGAGCTGATCCGGTACGTGTACAGTGTGCCTTTATCGATACGCCGGAAGTAGAAGAGATTACAAAATTCATTGCCCGTCAGCAAGGTTATCCTACTCCGTTCTTCTTGCCCGAATATGTGAGTGAAGATAGTAATAGTGAAGTAGGGGATATTGATATGGGACGTCTCGATCCGTTGTTTGAAGATGCGGCCCGGTTGGTTGTTATTCATCAGCAAGGTTCCACTTCATTGATTCAGCGTAAATTTGCGATTGGCTATAATCGTGCCGGTCGTATAATGGACCAATTGGAGAAAGCCGGAATTGTTGGGCCTACGCAAGGTAGTAAGGCGCGTGACGTATTGTGTATTGACGATAATGATCTTGAAATGCGATTGAACAATTTACAGTAACAGTTCGTTTATTAATCAAATGAGAAAGTACATTTTTAGTGTTTTAATAGCTTTACTGTCTTTGCCTGTGATTGCTCAACAACAGCAGTCCCAGGCTAAAGTCATTCTTGACAAAACGGCAGAGGCGTTTCGTAAAGCTGGTGGCGTGAAGGCTGATTTTACTGTAAAGGCTGTGGCAAACGGCTTGGTAGAAGGTGCTGAAAACGGAACAATTCAGTTGAAAGGAGAGAAATTCGTACTGAAAACATCTGATATCATCACTTGGTTTGACGGAAAAACGCAATGGAGTTATGTGACAAAGAATGATGAAGTGAATGTCAGTAATCCGACGCAGGAAGAGTTGCAGCAGATAAATCCGTATACCTTTCTGTATATGTATCAGAAAGGATTCTCTTATAAGTTGGGGGCAACCAAAACGTTTCGTGGAAAATCCGTTTGGGAAGTCGTTCTGACTGCCAGGGATAAGAAACAGGAGTTGGAACGTATCACTCTTTTTGTGACGAAGGACACTTATGAACCTCTATATATTTTGCTTCAGCAGCGTGGACAGCAGACACGTAATGAGATAACCGTTACAAGTTATCAGACGGGGCAGAATTATACGGATCGTGTTTTTACTTTTGATAAAAAACAATATCCCAATGCAGAGGTGATAGATTTGAGATAACATGTTTTTATAACAAAACAATAAAGATAAATTAAAATGGCAGAAATAGAAAAAGTGAAATGCCTGATTATAGGTTCAGGACCTGCCGGATATACGGCAGCGATTTATGCTGGACGTGCAAATTTATGTCCGGTACTATATGAAGGATTGCAGCCGGGCGGCCAGTTGACTACTACGACAGATGTAGAAAACTTTCCCGGTTATCCGGAAGGTATCAGTGGTCCGCAGTTGATGGAAGATTTGCGTGCACAGGCAAGCCGTTTCGGAACAGATATTCGTTTTGGTATCGCTACGGCAGCAGATTTAAGCAAAGCTCCTTATAAAATAACAATTGACGGTGATAAAGTGATTGAAACGGAATCATTGATTATTGCTACCGGGGCAACTGCTAAATATCTGGGACTGGAGGATGAAAAGAAATATGCCGGAATGGGTGTAAGCGCTTGTGCTACTTGTGACGGATTTTTCTATCGTAAGAAAGTGGTTGCTGTAGTTGGTGGAGGTGATACTGCTTGTGAAGAAGCGGTTTATCTTGCCGGTCTTGCATCCAAGGTATATCTGATCGTTCGTAAACCTTTCCTGCGTGCATCGAAGATTATGCAGGAACGTGTCATGAACCACGAGAAGATTGAAGTTCTTTTTGAACACAATGCAGTTGGTTTGTTTGGTGACAATGGCGTAGAGGGTGTAAACTTGGTGAAACGTTGGGGTGAACCGGACGAAGAACGTTATAATTTACCTATCGACGGTTTCTTCCTGGCTATCGGACATCAACCGAATACTGAAATATTTAAAGAGTATATCGATACGGACGAAGTAGGTTATATTATTACAGACGGTGATAGTCCTCGTACGAAAGTGCCCGGAGTTTTTGCAGCGGGAGATGTGGCCGATCCGCATTATCGTCAGGCTATTACAGCCGCGGGAAGTGGATGTAAGGCTGCCTTGGAGGCAGAACGTTACCTTTCTTCCAAAGGGCTTGTGTGATAAATATATCTTCGGTGTAAACGAATGAATGATAATTATGCCTTTTGGGGTGTGATTGATTATAAATAAAACGGTGAACATTAGTATTAAACTAGCGTTCACCGTTTTGTTATTCAGGTACGGAATAAATGATGCGGATTCCACGTGCTGTTGGGTCAGCACCGTGAAATCCGCATAAAATATAGTTAGCTTTGTTTAATAAGCTTCTATTTCATCAATCCATAATTCGGCAGGAATAACTTCCGGACCATTGTTCTTTTCAAAGTTAACTCCATTGCGTAGTGTACCGCCATTCTTAATCTTAACTTTCAGGAAGGTAGCCTGTGTTGGCTCAAATTCAATGGAATCAGTGAATGCAATTCGTCCTGTTTCCGGATAATCGTGTTTCAAGGCTTTTTCAGCTACCGGAGTGTATTGTTTGCCATCTGCTGATACTTCTACGGCAACTCCTCCTGCAGGAAGAATTCTCATAGCCGGATTGAATAAAGAACCGAAAATTATTTTGCTGATTTGTGTCGGCTTATCCAAATTAACGATAAATTCCAAGTCTTTACCTTCAACAATGCCAAAGCTGCACCACGGAGTATAAGAAGCGTTATTTCCTCGTTTACCGTTGGTCAGTCCGAAGGTTGTCTTGTCAGCTCCTAATACATCGTTTTCATCAAATATATCGCCTGTCCATCCCATCTTATAATTAACAGTATAGGGCTTTCCTGTCAATAAATTACCGTATAATGGCTTGTGAGCTACTTTACCCAGCATTTTTCCATCTTTGAAAGCAGCTGCTTTCAGGTCGATATTACCTTCCAGAACGAAAGGATTTTCGTACAGTGTGGATGTTTTACTAGGTTCACTGCCGTCCGTAGTATATCGGATTTCTGCATTCGGATAGAAACTTTCCAGCATTACCATTAAAGGAGCGTTTTCACCCGCGTGCGTATTTACGTTTACATCAAAGAAGTTGAGACAAGGTTTGGTGTTCATTACTTCCAAACGTTCAAATTCAGTTACCATTCGTTCGCAGAAATTCTTCCAGTCTTTGTTTGCGTTTTGTGTCCAGGCCGTTTCGGCGATAGCCATTGCACGCGGGAAGGCCTGATAGTCTGTACGTTCGGAAGTCTGCATATATTCTCTCCATATATTGCCTTGTATTCCGATGATATGCTTCTTGGCAAGCTCGTCTGCATCGTCCGGAACAGGGTTATAGCTATATGTTTTCTTCAGTGTGTTGTATCCGCCGATAGTCGTCGGAGCAATTTCCGGTTCTTCCTGGTAGTAGTCCAGATATACATAAGGGTTCGGAGTCATAATCGCATTATGTCCGGCTTTGGCAGCGTTCATTCCTCCTTCTACACCACGCCATGACATAACAGTCGCATTTGGAGCCAGACCACCTTCGAGGATTTCATCCCAACCAATGATGTTCCTGCCTTTGCTATTCAGATATTTCTCCATGCGGGTAACAAAATAGCTCTGCAACTTATCTTCTTTACTATGCTTTATTCCGTCCGTCTTGCTGGGAGTCGTATCATCCTTCAGTCCTAACTGGCGGATTAGCTGCTGGCAGAAAGCACTGTTCTTCCACGCTGTTTTGGGACATTCGTCGCCACCAATGTGAATGTATTCGCTAGGGAATAATTCAATTACTTCATCCATCACTCCTTCAAAGAATTTGAAAGTTGTTTCACTCGGACAGAATACCTGTTCGAATACACCCCATGTAGGAGATACTTTATAAGTCTGTGTAGAATCACATGACAGTTCCGGATAGGCAGCCAGTGCAGCCAACGCATGTCCCGGCATTTCTATTTCGGGAACAACGTTGATATATTTACTTGCAGCATAAGCTACTACATCTTTTATTTGTTCCTGTGTGTAATACCCTCCGTGTTCTTTTCCGTCGAATACTTGCGGATAATTTACATAGTAATAGTCTACCAATGTCTTTTCACGTTTAGAACCGATTTCTGTCAATTTAGGATATTTCTTGATTTCGATTCTCCATCCCTGATCGTCTGTCAAATGCCAATGGAAAACATTCATCTTGTTCATTGCCAGCAAGTCGATAAACTTGTAAATATAGTCAATCGGTACATAATGGCGGCAAACATCCAGCATCAGTCCGCGGTGAACAAAACGGGGCGAATCTTCTATTTCTACAGCAGGGACCGACCAGTTTGCTTTCTTATCCAACTGGTTTCCGTAAACCGCCGGAGGGAGTAACTGATAAAGTGTCTGTACGCCGTAGAAGAACCCGTTCGGTTGAGAAGCGGTAAGCGTGATGAGACTGGGAGTAACGGATAATTTATATCCTTCCTTCGGCATACCTTCTTGTACAACAAAGCAGATTGCTGATTTTCCATCTGCACTTTCTGCCTCTTTCAACGAGATTCCTGCTGTCTGTTTTAAACGTTCGGCCAGGCTGTCGGCAATACCTTTAACTTCCGGAGCATTGGCAGGAATTACCAGACTGACTTTGCTGTTTAGTTCAAAACGTCCTTCCTGTGGGAGAATTTGATTGGGTTTGGGAACGATGTTGTACTCGTTCACCGCTTCTTTTGTCTTTTGGCAACTGGGGGCAATCATAAGCAGAGACAAAAGAAGAAGAGAAATACTTTTCTTCATGATCAAAATGTGTGTTAAGTTATAAATAGATTTGACAGGGCAAATGTACTTGTTTTAATGATAAGTTCCAATGATATGGAAATAAAAAAGCCGGAACGGATTCCGGCTCTTAGCTAAAGTTTTAGATTTACATAGTTATATATTAAGAGAGATGTTTTATTTCAGAAGTTGTTCTTCAATGATTTGCACATACTTTTCCGGCGTAGCACCAACCTCGATTATCGGTTTGCCGCCTACCGGGATGAAGAATAACGTAGGTAATGCCTGTACACTAAAATGGCTACATAAATCTTTTTCTTTATCAGCATTTACCTTATAGAATATAACTTTTCCTTTATATTTTTCAGCTAGTTTCTCCATTTCCGGAAGTAGACGCATACATGGACCGCACCATGTAGCCCAAAAATCGATAACTATCGGTTTGTCTCCATTATAGATGAAATCATTTCCTTTTCGGTAGTCGAAAATGTGTTCGAGGAAGAACCGGCGGGTAATTGGATTCAATTTACCATCTTCAACTTTTGTTTCCGTCACTTTAGCTTCCGCTTCCGGTATAGGAACCATATCGAATGGTTGAAAGTAAATTTTCTGATGAATATAGTCAATAGATATAATTCCGTAGTCCAGTATCTTTTTGCCTAATACGGAACGTTTCAAGAATGGGTTTTTCACTGCTATGGCATCTTCAATCTTTGTTTTTACAAACATCGTTTCAGGTAGGATGAGGCTTTCCTCTTCTTTCCTTGTTTCTTTATATCCATTGGAGACTTTTTGGTTACTTCCTTTGGTATATTGTGTGTTCCATGTATTGAAATCTGCTTCAGTAAGATTCACTAATCCTTCACTCCATGTATCCAGGACAAAAGATATCGGCTTTCCCTGAATGTTTATCGGACATACTACTCCTAATCCTGTTATCAGGTTAAAATTTTCCCGATAGTTAAGTTTCATATAAGAAGGACGGTAGGGTTGTGTAATCGTAATTTTCTTCCGTTGCATGTCAATGGTTAATACAGAAGTGCGGAAAACAGCACCACTTAATACACCCATAACCCCTAGCTTGCGTAGATAAGGTTCGTCTTCTAATGTGAAAGCCGGAAGATCGTTTGCAAATGTATTTTTACCAATAGCTACTGTTCCCATTTCATATACCTTTCCAACAGGTACCTGTTTAAATACAAAATCTTGGTAAGAACTAAAAGTTCCTCTCTTTTCTGTATTGATGTGTAACTTTTTGAGAGCTTCAGGAAGTAGAGCGTTATGTCCCGATAAATCAAGGACAAAGTCAGCTGCTTCACCATTTATAGTGGCTTCCACGATAATTTTTCCATCAATAGTTTTGAATGGAATGACCTCTGTCATACTGTTTTGTGTTTGTGCACTGATGCCTCCTGTGATACAAAATGCAAGCAAACAGAGATACATTTTAGTTATTATTCGTTTCATATATTCTTTCTGTTTAAAGTTTATTTCTCTTTCCTGATTTCAATTCTTTTCTCTTGATTATCTTTTTTGATGATAATATAGCCGGTATCACCAGGTATAGCATTCATAATTTCTTCTACGGCCATCTGGCTCATGGGGCAATCTTTAAGAGAAGTTCCGTTGATATTAATCACTTCGTCGCCGAAAGCAACTGTATCTTTCATGCTATCCCATATAGTTGTAATTTCGAATCTTTCGTTGCGCGGTAATATGCTTACGTTCCAAAGAGAGGGAACACCTCCCATGTCGGTTTTTCCTTCTTCAAATGGGAGGAAGTAAAAACGTCTCCGCATATAATCAATAATTACTTTACCATATTTCAGTAGATCCACCCCGATGATAGTTCCATTCATGACAGTTGTTGTACTACCTACGTTTGTGAATTCTTTTCCCATGATATTGATAGAAGGTACAGATACTTTTTTAATATCTACCGGCTTGCCCAACCCTGTTATTCCGGCAGCTACGATACCATATCCATGATTGGTAACTTGCGAAATGTCAGCCAACCTGTTGTAATCTTCCGTACAATAAAGCAGAAAGCCTCCTGCACCTGTGTCGAATAGAACTTTTAAATCATTGTTTCCTAAGCGAACGTTGACAATGGAATGATGTTCAGTTTCATCTAACAGCGGAATTCCATCTGTAACCTTTAACTTTTCGGGACGATAAGGATAGTTGATTACCATTATTTTAGAACGGGAATCGAATGTTACTACCGACTGTGCAAAGGCATCTCCTCCCAGAATTCCGACAACTCCCAGTTCTGTGAAGAATGGATTCTTAGGTAGTACCATCGTTTTCAACTGTTTGATTTTGTAGTTCTTTCCGATGGAAATATTTTGTACGTGGGCTTCCTGATAGTTGGAGCCTTGTGCATTCACATCGGAAATGCGCATATATCCTGCGGCAGTAGCTTTCATTTCAGTTGCGGCGTCATACATAGTCCCGGTTCTTCCTCCTGTATCGACGATGTATTTTACATTTACGCCATTAACAGTAACGGGTATAATGATTTTCTCCTGAATGAATTCATAAGGAATGGTATCGCAAACTTTATTCTGGATTTGCGCTATCGTTTCTTGTCCGCAGTTTAGAAATAATAGCAGCCATAAGCCGGTCAGTATTCCTATTCTTTTCATGTCATTCTTTTTTGTAGATAATATTTTTTATTCCGGAAGCAGTTTCAATCGTTAGCTTCGTCTGTTTTTTCTCTTTCAATTCCGGTATTCCGTTCAGAATACTTTCGCAGAAGTCATATTTTTTAGCAGGTTTGCCATTAATCTTAATCACTTTGTCTCCTACTTCTATCTTACCTTTCGTGCTGCTCCAGACGGTGGATACATATAAGTCTCCGTCTTTGACCGTCAAATCGAAGTTGTTGCATTGATTGTTGATTTCATTATCCGGTTGGAAAGCTTCAAAATAGAATCTTCCACGTGGATAGTCGATAGTCACTTTTCCGTATTGTAATAACTTTACACCTAGTAATGTGTAAGGGTGTTTGTCTGTATGGGTCGTTAAGTTGCGGAATTTGGTGGCTCCTACTGATAATAAGGGAATATGTACTCTATATGAAGATGCTTTATCTGCTTGTCCGGCTACTCCGATGCTTCCTTCCCCATATCCTTCAGAAACGACTTCCATAGATGCCTCCGGTTTAATTCTCTCAAAATCACTTTCAATAAGAGATAACAGACTGGGACTGCCTGTATCAAATAATACGGTGATGTTGCTGACCGGAGCGATCTGTACATTGACAATTGGCATTCCTCCTTCTTTGGTGAAATTCAGCATTTTTCGTAAAGATACTGTGGAAGGCTTTTCGGCAGATGTGACTATGATATTTTTAGTCTGCGAATCAATGCTTACAATAGTACTTGCAAATAAATCGCTTCCGATGATACCATCTACTCCAAAACATTCCCAGCCTTTTACTTCATTGATGATTAGCGACGGGGCATTTTTAAAGTTAATAACATCATCGGGAGTCGTCAGATTTTCTATTCGCGTAGTTTTGTAATAGCTTTCCACGTTATTCACATCTGTCACCTTCATAGAGTCTGTTGCTGTTATTTGTAGTGCTTGACAGGCTTTAGTGGTAAGTGCGGTGCGCCCTCCGGTATCAAAGATAAAAGGGCGTGCATTGCCGTTCACTTTCATTTCGATAACCATTTTTTCGCCTACTATCCGATAAGGTATAGTTGCTTTATATTGTTGGGCGAATAAAGGGACCGCCATGCAAAAGGCAATGACGGTTCCTATTAGACGAGTATATTTCATAGACTAATCTTTATTTGCTGACTTTTTCTGCTTCCAAGATTGCTTGGTAAGCATTAACGATACCTCCGGAAATACATAGGTCATCAAAAAGGAATAAATCTTGTGAAGGGCTATCGTTCACGCGGATTCCTTTTTCTACTTCTACACCTTTGCGTGAAGTGACGCTTTTTAATAATATGTCACGGATTTGAGAGCCGGTCAGTTTAGGGAAATAAGACTTCACAAGAGCAGCTACGCCAGCTACAGTAGCCGAAGCCATTCCTTCTCCAGTTCCTTTTTGATAAGTGTCACCCATATAAGATGAATAAATGTCTGTTCCCGGAGCATAAATATCGAGAGCAGTTGCACCGTAATTGGTGTTCAATACCGGATTTCCATTCTTGTCTGAAGAAGCAACTACCATAAAATTAGTAAGTTCTCCCTCTTTATTCATCTTACGATTGGGAAAGAATTCGTCTTTATCCATATCCATTGATAGATCCCAAACCGGAACTATAACTAATGCCCCTTTCTTCTCTGCCTCTTTCAATGCTTCTGACACCCATTGTTTCTGCTCTTCCGGATATATGGAGTTTTGTTCCGGTAATACGATTACATCTGCACCGTGGTTTACTGCATAGCGGATGGCCAATGCCATATCTTTCAGGTACGGTTCTCCTTCTCCCGGGTGGATGCGTAAGGTCATGATTTCTGCATTGTCTGCAATACCGTTACTTCCGATACCGTTGTCACGTTTAGCTGCGATAACGCCGGCCTTCATTACGCCTGTTGCCGCATCAGATGTCAACAGTACATTATTACCATAATGCGTATCGTTAATATCCAGAGGATTATCACCTACAATTTCTTTTCGATTATCACTTCCGTATCTCTTTAAAGCCTCTTCATAAGACGCTTTACCTGTTTCTACACTTTTCTTTCCCATATTCTGATAAACAGGTTCCCATTTATCCGTATTATAGATGCTGAAATAGTAGGCAGTAAATACAAAAGCGACTTCAGAAAGACTGTCTCTTTCAGCTTTGGGATCATAACAACTTTGGAAGTCCTCAACGGTCAGCTCTTTTCCGGGAAAACGTTTTTTCATGTCTTTATCGAACTTTTCAACATATTCTTCTATAACATAAGATAGTTGAAGACCGCCGTAAGCTCCACCGATTCTTGATTCCGGCATGACTTTATAGCGATAGTAATTATACTCTTCTATGTTTTCCGGTGCGGGGACTTCCTGGCGTTTTCCATTGACTATTTTATAATACTTCTTTCCGTCAAAGATATAATCAGCGTATTTATCTTTGAGACGGAAGAATTCACGTTCTCCTTCGCGTGTCAAAGCTTCCATTACTTGGCCGTCTTTACCACCGATGAAGTTCCAGCCATTGATGTCGTCAACAAGCCCGTTTTTATCATCATCTTTTTGGTTTGACTTTTCTTTTGGGTTGATCCAGATTGCGTGTTTCAGGTCTTCGTGTTCTACGTCCATTCCGGTTCCGATCAGTGCAACAACCGGTCTTTTCTTTGCTTTCTTTTTGTTGGCTTTCAAGTAATCATAAGCTTTGTTTACTTCAGCTCCGTATACACTGTCGTGATCGAAAGAACAGTTAAACCAGTCCAGTTCGGATTGTTTTTTTTGTGTTTCTGCCTTTTGTTTGATTAACTGGGCTGATACAGTAACGCTGATAAAACAGCATACGATTGGAAATATAAGTTTCTTCATTGTCAAAAGAGTTATAATTTATATAGTTTGTTTATTGTCTTATTTTTAAAATGGCTTCGCGTACTTGTTCACCCCGAACGTTGCGTGCAGCAAGTTTGCCTTCTTTGTCAATGACTACAAGGAAAGGGATGGAGTAGAAGCCGTAAGCAGTCTGGATAGCACTTGGAGTCTTGCTGTTTTTAGGGAATCCTGTTTTATCCCATAGCATCACCCACGGCAATTTTTCTTCATCCAGCATTTTTCTCCATTTTGCTTCGCTGTCATCCAGCGAGACACTGATGAATTCCAGATCGTCAGCCTTCAATTCATTGTATATGGTTAGCATACTACGCATCTCTTTACGACAAGGACCACACCAGGAGGCACAGAAGTCAAGTACGACAATTTTCCCACGGAAGTCTTTCAGACTTATGTTTTTTCCGTTGGCATCTATGAAAGTAAAGTCGGGACATTCTGCACCGATAATTTGGTGGGAGAGGATTTCTACCCTGTTTACCAACCATTTGGCAGATAAGGAGTTTCTGTCTTGCTCCGGTATCATGTCCAATAGCATTTTATTGGATTGGTAATCATTTACATTTGCCAGATAGGCCAATGCAGATGCCATGGCAGGAGTCAGTTTTCCTTTGACAGAAGTAGAAATCGTTGCTATATCCGGGTCTTTTTCTGCTGGCATATAATTTTGTAAAGTCAGAAACGGATCGATGCCGGTGAATGAAAGCGAACTTTGTTCAGGGTTCTTTTCGTCGAAGTAGCCATTGATTGTTACCGGGTTATTTTCCAGATAAATATTCTGTTCGGTTTCTCCTAAATAGAGTTTGTAGACATCAGGAATGATGTTTATTTCATCGGTACTGAATGTGTTATTAGTACCGATGATGCAGCTTAATACAACGCCTTCATTCATATCTTTTATTTGTAAAGTCGTTGGCTTTAATACCTTTATTCTTCCTGATATTTTCAGTCCGTTATTTCCCCATACAGTGGCACCGCATACGAGTAATATAGTTAATAATAGATTTTTTGTTTTTGTCATTATTATTAGTTTATAGTTCATTATCAGAGTTGTTATTCTTCATCGGGAGTCTCTGGTATTGGAGGTAAAGGTAAATTCCAGTCTTCCGGTCCGTTGGCTATTGCTTCCAGGTCGATCTGGTATTTATCTTTTAAATATTTCTGTACGAAAGCAAACTTTTCGGTGAGAAAAGGATATTTATCAGCCGGATATACCTCTGCTAGTCGTGCTTGATTATAGTACATGGAAAGATGCATATATCCTATAAAAGTCTCTTCATTGGTTGGAGGATAAGAGTTGTTGGCTGGTTCGCTGGTACTATTGAATACATACGTGTTTACACTTCCCGGATATCCTCTGGTAAGATAATAGTTTGGGTCATCTTCCCTTCCCAGACCTGCTATCAGATTGGTGACATGGTCGAATCCCACTTCAAATTCTTCAGGTATAATGATGTTTCCGGCTTTTACTGCTTTTTCCAATACGGGAGCCAATATCATTTTCCGGCGTCTGTCAAGGAGTGCTCTGTCCGTGGGAATTAAATAAGGATCGCTGGGATTGTCTTCTCCAAACATACAAGTGCACCAATAATCCAGCCCATCGTAATTTTCGTGTATGGGTACAATCCAGCTTGCTAGGATTACGCCTCCAATTTCTAATACGCTTTTACTATAGACATTGTATCCTAAATACCAATACATCGGCAGAACTTTAGAAGTGATCGGCGGATTCAAGTATGCAAAGATATGCTTTTTCATAAATTCGACATAGTAATTGGTCATTTCATCATTTACACAGCCTTGGCCTTCGTAGCCACTACCATATGATGTACCTGTCCAGCTACGGTTAAAATCAGCTCTTTGCAGATCTTTATAAATAAGATATACATTATAGTTTTCGTATATTTGGGCGATGTCATCGTCCCAACTATTATTTCCTTGAGGTACTTTGAAACGTAATTCAACGCCTCCTTCTGTAGGAGTCAGTGTGTCTTCTTCGTAACATGAGGTGAATGCCATACAAGCAAGTAATCCCCATAATATATATATATTTCTCATATTCATTTCTTTTGTTTAATTTATAAGATATATACTATTAATTTTCACGTTTTGGCGCTAATGGATTCTGTTCCAGTTTTTTATTTTTAATTAAGACGGCGTCTGGTATAGGCATGGTATAGGAAGGATCATTCTGTTTTAATGTATATACTTGTTCTCCCCATCTATGAACAATTTGTGGCATTCCGTAGCGTCGGAGATCAAACCATCGTTGCCCCTCAAAACAAAGTTCTTTTCTTCTTTCATTTTTGATGAAAGTTTTGAGCGCATCACCTGTTAATCCGGTAGGCTCAACAAATTTGTCGGGTTCATAACGTTTAGCCAGTAAGGTTTTTAAAGCAGAGAGTGCTGTACTTTCGTCATTATTATGAGCAGCTGCTTCTGCTAGATTTAAATAAGCCTCACCTAGTCTGAAGGATAAAGCAAAGTTTTCCGATCCACTAGGCTCACCTGTAGCCGAAAGTTTGTATTTGCCGAAAGTAGTATAAGAGTCTTCATAGAAAACTTCATCATCTTTATTGAACTCTTTTGCTATATACTTTTCTTTTCTTAAATCTCCATCTTCAAAGCTTTCAATCAGGTTATCAGAAGCGATAAAAGCTTCTCGGTAGTAGGTGGTATTACCGAAGTAACCTTGTTCCTCATACTCTACCGACTGATCATTGAATACAGTTAAGTCTGAAACGCTTCCATATAACCAAATAACCTCAGATGATTTTAAAGATGTAAAATTGTAATAAGGCTCTGCCACTGTTGGAGAAGGGAGGTTATTTAAGTCTACTAAAGCGAAGGACCAGTCTTTTATTACTTTGTTGGCGTATATAGCAGCATCTTTCCAGTTTTCCATATAAAGAAAGACACGTGATTTCAGTAATTGTATCATTGGAAGGCTGACCAGATAATTCGGCTCATATTGTTTATCTTTGCTCAATGTAAGAAATAAACGTTCAGCTTCATTCAGGTCGTCCACAATTTGGTTGTATACTTCCTCAACGGTGTTTCGTGTCATTAATAGTTGGTCTTCAGGGAGCAGGTTGCTGTCTAATTTGAGCGGAACTCCTAAAGCTTGTTTGTTATAGTTGTATGGTGCTCCAAAATGATTAACCAACATAAAATAATAGAAAGCTCTTAATCCGAGGGATTGGGCTATTACATAATTTTTTTCAGCCTCCGTACCATTTACGTCGTCGATATAATCAAGAGCTGCATTTGCGCCTAAGATATAGTTATAGTATCCTTCCCAGATATTCTGAAGAGGATAACCATTCCTTTCCATAATAAAAAACATATCCGGTTGCCATGTATAAACAGCTTGTTTGGCTTCCACATCTTTTAGAGAGTTAGTGCTAAATTCATAGTCAGTTTTATGGAACTGAATGTCATCGTCTAAGAAGCTAAGAAAGGGTAGTAGGAAATTGCTTTTATCCTGTTTGGGATAAGCAGAACCGATTAACATTTCTTGCAAAGCATTTGCATCTTTGGGAACGTACTCACTTTGAGATTTAGGCTCTAGAAAATCTGAGCAAGAGGATAGTGATAGTAAGACTATTCCTGTTAGTATATATATAATTCTTTTCATTGTCTATCTTTTTATTTTTTTAGAAACCAATGTTAATACCTAATGAATAATTCCGTGGAAGTACACTGTTGCTAACTTCCGGGTCGAAACCGTTGAAACGTTTGCTGGCGATAACAAAGATGTTATCCATGTTAAAGTTGAGTGATAGATTTTTCATATATATTTTTTCGCACCACTCACGTTTCATTTGCCAGGATAGGCCGATGTTACGGCAGCGTAAGAAAGAACCACTGACCACCATAGCGTCAGATTGTTCCCATAATGGAATGCTATAAACATTCTCATTGTTGGGCAATTCTATATAAGCCATTCCTGCTTTGGGTAAAGAAGGAATGATTGTATGGGCTTCGTCTCCCGGTTCTTTCCAACGGTTCAGTAAATCGCGGTTTATATTTGTATATGGATCCGGCATATAATAAGAACTAGCGAATTGGTTGTATGGTGATGGCAGACGCTTCTTGTTGCCGAGTAAAAGTGAAAAACTGGTGTTTAAAGTTAATGATTTATAGCGGAAACTTAAGCTCAATCCACCGGTGAAATAAGGCTCTTTCTGACCAGAATATACCAGATAAGTAGTCGGATCTATTTGTCTGCTACGTTCTTCTTCCGGAATATCCAAAAGATTGAATAAAGCTTCACCGGTTTTTCCGTCTAATCCTGCAAAAGAGTATGACCAGAAACTGCTGAGCGGATATCCTTCTTTTAATACAATATCTGAACGTCCACTTAAGAAGGAAGCTGCATTGACATCAATGTCTGTATGTCCGCCTTCATTCCAGTTCTTGGAAGCATTCAAACTGACACTTAATGCATAGTCCCGTTTCTGTATCGGGGTAAAAGTTAATGTGTATTCGATACCTCTGTTGTGGATAATACCACCGTTGCGTTTCATGGATGTTATTCCATATTCATAAGGTAATTCCAGTTCAACAATGGCATTGGAGCGTCTTGTATAATATTCCAAATTCATATAAAACATACTGAATAATTCCAGGTCTACACCGAAATTCCATGATTTGGTACGTTCCCATGATAGATTCGGATTTGGGATTTGGGAGATGGTAGACTGATATCTGTTGTATAGATTAGCCACTTTCCCCTGATTTAAAATCAAATCCGGACTAATGCGCGTTACTGCATTTCCTTGAATACCATAGGTGCCGCGGAAGTTTAAAGTTGTTATCCATTTTACATATTTCCTCATGAAGTCCTCTTCTGAAGCTCTCCAGGAGAAACCGAATGAATAGGTAGGATCAATACGGTGATTGGCATCCTGACCGAAACGGTTGGATGCATCATTACGTATATTTGCATTAACAACATATCGGTTTTTGAGTGAATATGCTAGTGTGGCGAATACGGAAAGATAATTGTCTGTAGTATTGACTTTTCTCCATCCACCATCATATATCTTTTTTAAAAGCCCCCATCCTTCGTCTTTAGAACCTGTAATAGGTGTAAAAGCTTGTGGAGTGGTTGGTAATGTTATTACTTCTCCTCTATCTGGGGCATATCCCCATACCGTATTGCTGACACCTTTATTAGTGGAAGAACGTAATTCCATACCTACTAAAGCATTAATTCGGTTCTCATTATTAAAGGCTTTACTGAATTGCAGTTTATTTTGGATGTTGTAAGAGTATTGCTGTGCGTTATTTGTGAATAATTCGCCTCCGAATGGGAGTAAGGCTGCTCCAAACTCTTTACTGTTTGGTGAGACAGAGTTGAAATCATAACCACGATATGTTTCAGCAATATAAAACGTTTGTTCAGTTTCCCAAGCTTCGTTTGTGCTGTTATTATTGGAATATCCACCAGTAAATTGGTAAGTTAACCAGTCCAATATATTCCATTTCAAGTCTAGCGAAGCTGACATGAAACTTGATTTTGATTTAGAACCACTATTATTCCGTTCATTTTCGAAATTGTATGATAATGATTTGACTCCGCTATTGTATGGGTATGAGGCTTTCATTTGATAGTAAGCATCAGGGTCTATAGAACGATTGGTAGTAGTAGCATACCCCATAGGATTGACTCCTCCGGCAAAACCGTTATTCGTACTTACGCTACCGTTGATCGTTGCATTAATCGTTAGTTTTTGTACCGGGCGTATGGTGATGGCAACGCGTCCGGTCATACGTTCACTGTCGTTTCCTATTTCCTGCCCTTCGCTATTGGAATATCCCATAGAAGCTGCATAACTGTATTTATTTGTTCCACCGGAAACACTTATATTATGGTTATGGCTAAAAGAACGGCGGGTTAGTAGTTTGAACCAATCTGTATTTTGTGTTTCCAGAACGTTGCGTTGTGCCAGAAAATCTTCAGAAGATATATCGTGCGATAGATACATATTCAATAATCCTTCATAAGTATATATTTGTTTGATTGGTTCTGTGCCATAAGGTGTTCCCCAGTTAAAAGCTTCTTGTGAGAATAGTACTCTTTCTTTGGAGTTCATGTAATTAAACTGTCCATAGTTGGGACGCGTGCCCATTACAAAGTTAGATGTGTAATTGACGCTTAGACGATCAGTTGTATTCTTTTTGGTTGTGATTTCAATAACACCATTCGATGCTTTTGAACCGTAAATAGCGGTCGCAGAAGCATCTTTTAAAATACTAATGCTTTCGATATCAGCAGGATTCAACCAAGAAATTTGATTACCGATAATGTTTTTCAAGTCCTCTGTCATGAGAGAAGATGCATTCAATTCCAGGGGGTCTTCCTGAATGATGCCGTCGACTACCCAAAGTGGGTCTTGATTACCCAGTAAGGTACTGGTACCACGGATTTGAATTTTCGGGGCAGTACCTACACGACTACTTGTATTGGTGACAATCATACCTGCCACACGTCCTTGCAACATTTGGTCAATAGTGGTATATGAAGGCATTAAAATATCTTTTGCTTTTACTGTGGTAATAGAACCTACTAGGTCACGGCGTTGAATATTCTGATAACCGGTTACAACTACTTCGTCGATTTCAGTACTGGAACTGTTTAGAGTGACATTAATCGTTTTCTTTCCTGTATATCTTACAGTCTTTTTCTCCATTCCGATGAATGAATAAGTTAATATTAACCCTTCTTGCGCAGGAATATTGAAAGTGTAATGTCCGTCTAGTCCGGCGATAGCTCCATGCTTTGAACCTCGGACAGTGACCGTAGCTCCGGGAAGTGCTTCACCGCTTGCATCACGTATCCATCCACTAATCGTGATTTTATTAGTCTTTCTTTTCTTAATAACGATAGCAGTACCTGATACTTCATAAGTTAGGTTAGTTCCTTCCAGACATTCATCCAGAATCTCGGTGATCGTTTTGTTTTTTGCCCTTACGCTGATATCGGTTATGTTAGCGATATCTTCTGTTGCGTACATAAAGATGAATTTTGTACGGTTTTGCAAATACCAAAGTGTAGATTCCAGGCTTTCGCCTCTCAGATCAACGGAGATTCGCTGATTGTCTTGTGCTTGAATCATAAGTGAAGAAAGGGAGAATATCCATAAAAGGCAGAACTTAACGAATTTTCTGCTTACATAAGATACTCCCTTTGAGGAGGGTTGTGTTCGTTTTTTCATAATGCGTTAGTTATAATATGTATTAATAGTTATTGTTTATAAGAAATGTGCAGTATACCTTCTCTCTGTTTTATGTCTACCATATTTAATTCCATTATCATGTTGATAATTGGGTTCATGTTTGCATAGCGGTTGAGATAAGCTCCAATTTGTACCTGTCTGGCTGCGTCGTCTTCAAAAGTGTATTTGAATCCGTACCATTTGGAAAGATACGACATTACATTCTGGAGAGGAACATTTATAAAAATGAATGATCCGGACTCCCAGGAAGTATATAATTCAGTATTTACGTTAGATACGGTACTTTTTCGACTGTTTTTGTCATATACGAAATGTTGGTTTGGAATCAATTCATAATCTTTATTTTCACTGCTAATTTCTATAGCTCCACTAACTAGTGTAGTACTTTCTACTTCTTCATCCGCATAAGCCCTTACATTGAATGAAGTTCCTGTCACTCGAATAGAAGTATGCGGTGTTTGCACGATAAAAGGATGTGCTTTATCCGGAGCAACATCAAAATAGGCTTCACCTTCAACCTGTACGATACGTTCCTTATCGCTGAAACAAATCGGATAAGTCAGTTGTGATTCTGCGTTCAGATGTACTTTTGTTCCATCTGAAAGGACAATGTGACATTCCATACCATGCAGTGTACGAAGCGTATTTTTGATTTCTTTCACTTTGGGCTTGTTGGCAGGAGTATGATAATTAATCCCTTTGGAGTCAATGATGAACACTTCAGTTGCACCCTCCGGAAGGACATTCTCAAAAAGGTTGAAGGTGTTGCCATTACTTAAAGTCAGTTCTCCGCCATGGGTTCCTGGAGTAATTTCACCGATTGGTTCTCCGATTGCCCAATTATATATAAGGAATGAAGCCGGTATTATCAATAGCAAAATAAGAGCCGCATATTTCAGACTCCTTTTCCACGAAAAAACAATACCAGATTGATTGCCTCCTAGTAGCGGGTAGACTTTCTCCCATGCCTTTTGTGAAGAGAAACTTTTTATTAACCGGCTGTTTTCTTCATACGTTTCCTTATTTAATATCCGGTCTGCTATTTTTTGATGTTCCGGATTTTCATCCAACCACGCGCGATAGTTTTTTTCCTCTTCGGGAGTAGACGAATGAGTAAATAAGGAAGCTAAGATTTTTGCAATTTTAAGTTTTTCTTTGAATGAATTCATCGTTTTTTCGATTTGTTATATAAGTAAAACAATCCAATCGGAAAAACGGGGTAATCAAAAAGTTACTTTATTTGCATAAAAATAGTAATAAGGTATAATTTATGCCTTTGAGACTTTCGCGAAGTTTGCGATAGGCGAATTTCTTTAACGTATGGACAGTACCCTCTGAAATTTGCAATTTGTCAGCAATCTCATGGTTTTTTAACCCTTTCATAGAGTATAAGATGATATTTCGCATTTGGGTAGGCAATTCTTCTACCGCTTTGCGAATCATGTGGAATGTTTCCTGTTCGATAATGGCAGCTTCGAAGCCACTATCGAATTCTTCCTGTCCGGAAAAATTAGGAATATCTAATTGTTCATGTTTTAGGTGATTCAGACATTTATTTCGGGTGACGGTATAAAGGAAGCTTTTTACTTTCAAAATGTCGTCGAAATCTTCTTTCCGTTCCCAATAAGCTAACAATACATCTTGCGCGATGTCTTTGCAGACTTCTTTGTCATCAATATAATGGTTGGAGAAAACACAAAGAATAGGGTAGTAATTATCAAATAGCTTTTTGAAAGCCTGTTTGTTACCACGCCTGATGTCTGCAATTATATTTTCTATATGTATGTTCACTATTTAGGGTGGAGCGATTGGTGCAGGAATTTTCTTATCCAATCTTACTTATTTTCTTCAGCTTTTCTTCTTCGATGATTTTTATTTTTCTTCCGTCGATCGTAATCAGTCGTTCCGTAGCGAACTGCGACAATGTGCGGATAGCATTCGAAGTCGTCATATTAGAGAGATTAGCTAAATCTTCGCGTGAAAGATAAATGCTCAAAGTAGATCCGTCCTCTTCCAAGCCGTAGCTTTCTTTCAGGAAGATGAGAGATTCGGCCAGGCGTCCGCGGATATGCTTTTGTGTCAGATTGACGGTACGTTCATCAGAAATACCGAGATCAATAGACAGCTGGCGGATAAAAAACATGGCCAGGTCATTATTCTGGGCAACTAAAGTTAAGATAGCATTCATGGGAATCAGACAAACAACAGAGGGTTCGAAAGCTGCTGCGGCAGTTACAAAATCTTGTTTGGCAAAATAAGCACGATAAGCAAAGTATTCGCGTGGTTTAATCATGCGAATAATCTGACTTCTACCCCCTACGCCATCTTTGAAGATTTTTACTTTCCCACTGATAAGGCACATCAGATGAGAAGGAGTTTCTCCTTCGCAGTAGATGGTTTCATTTTTTTTGTAGGTTTGTATCGTATAATTGTTCATCAGAAACTCCTTTTGCTCGTTATTTAAAGGAGCTAACATATCGGATAACGGTTCCGAAATATCGATGTCTGACATATTCATTTTTACCATGAGTGCTACAAAACTGTGTTATACAGCACAAAAGTAAAAAGAAAAAATGAAAAAATGAACGAATCTATAAAAAGATTGCACAAAAGTGGGAGCTTTCGTGCAATCTTACAGGCATTTTATTTAGCAAACAACAGTTCTCTGTATTTGGGTAACGGCCATATTTCATCGTCCACTTCCATCTCCAGGTGGTCGATGTGGTCGCGGATCTGGTCGAGATACGGGCGTACTTTTTCTTCATACTCAAATGCTCTTTCCTTGTAGTTCTCCATGTGGTTGGCAACTTTTCGTGCTTCGGTCATTTCGCGAACCAGTACTTTGATGGAAGTGACCCGGTGTGAAATTTCACGGATCAGCTCTTTGCGGTCGGCACTCAACACTTCGTACTCTTCAGCCGGGAATATTTCTTTCAGTCCGCGAAGATTTTCGAGCAATCGGTTCTGATAGGCAACGGCAGTCGGTACGATGTGATTGATGGCGAGGTCGCCCAATACACGGCCTTCGATTTGCACCTTCATGGTATATTTCTCCAGTTCCACTTCCAGACGGCTGTTCAATTCGGTTTCGTTGAAGATACGTTCGCCAATCAGCACTGATTTGGATTGGTTGTCAATATAGTGCATCAGGGCTTCCGGTACGTGGCAGATGTTAGTCAGTCCGCGGCGTGCGGCTTCCTGTTTCCATTCTTCAGAATAACCGTCGCCCTCAAAACGAATCGGTTCGGAGGCGATAATCGTTTCTTTCAGTATGCGGAAGATGGCTTCATCTTTGCCTACTCCTTCTTCCATCAGCTTTTCTACTGATGCGCGGAATTCGTTCAACTGGTTTGCCATGGCGGCATTGATTGCAATCATGGAGGCGGCACAGTTGGAAGAAGAACCTGCGGCACGGAATTCGAAACGGTTTCCGGTGAATGCGAAAGGAGAGGTGCGGTTACGGTCGGTAGTATCCAGTAGGATTTCGGGAATACGTCCGATACCTAATTTAAGAGTAGTTTTTTCTTCCGGTGTCATTTTCTCGTTTCCTACCTGGCGGACAATTTCGTCGAGAGTGGACGATAGTTGTGAACCCAGGAAGCAGGAGAGAATGGCGGGAGGAGCTTCGTTGGCTCCCAAACGGTAGCTGTTGCTAGCGCTCATGATGGAGGCACGCAGTAAATCCTGGTTTTTATAAACCATCATTAAGGCGTTTACCAGGAAAGTGAGGAATAGCATGTTTCCTTTTGGATTCTTTCCGGGGGCGAACAAGTTGATGCCGGTGTCGGTGCAGAGCGACCAGTTGTTGTGCTTGCCCGAACCGTTTACTCCGCTGTATGGTTTCTCGTGCAGGAGTACATTGAAGTGATGTTTCCTTGCAATACGTTTCATCAAATCCATGACAAGTTGGTTGTGGTCGTTGGCAAGGTTGCAGTTTTCGAAGATAGGGGCCAACTCAAATTGGTTGGGGGCTACTTCGTTATGACGGGTTTTGGCAGGAATACCCAGTTTGTGACACTCAATTTCGAGTTCTTTCATAAATGCCGTGACACGTGGAGGGATGGAGCCGAAATAGTGGTCTTCCAACTGTTGGTCTTTGGCGGAAGAGTGTCCCATCAGTGTCCGTCCTGTCAGGCAGAGGTCGGGGCGTGCATTATATAAGGAAGAGTCAACTAGAAAATATTCCTGTTCCCATCCTAAATTGGTATATACGCGGGTGATGTTCTTGTCGAATAGTTGGCAGACATCCGTTGCTGCTTTATCTACGGCGGCAAGTGCTTTCAATAAGGGAGTTTTGTAATCCAGTGCTTCACCTGTATAAGAAATGAAGATAGTGGGGATACAAAGAGTGGTGTCTACCACGAATGCCGGTGAAGAAACATCCCAGGCTGTATATCCTCGTGCTTCGAAAGTGTTGCGGATACCGCCGTTAGGGAAAGAAGAGGCATCCGGCTCTTGCTGGATCAGTAGTTTTCCGGAGAAGCGTTCGATTACTCCGCCGTCTTCGCCGAATTCGATAAAACCGTCATGTTTCTCGGCTGTTCCGTCTGTCAGAGGCTGGAACCAGTGTGTGTAGTGAGTGACGTTGAGTGACTTGGCCCAACTTTTCATGCCGTTAGCAATCAAATCTGCTATTTCGCGGCTGATAGGCGTACCTTTTTCGATAGCATCGGTTACAGCTTTGTAGGCTTCTTTGGGAAGATACTCCTGCATCTTCTTGCGGTCGAACACGTGGCTACCATAATAATCAGAGAGTTTGTTGGAAGGAGCAGTTACTTCCAGAGGTTTCCGGTTGGAAAGCTCTTGTAAGGCAAAAAAACGCATTTTTGACATAAATGGTCTACTTTTTATCGGTTGATGGTGCAAAATTATATGTTTTTTCTGAAAGTACCCCTATTTTAAAGGGGGTATTTTTAGAAATGAATGTATTTTTCTAAAGATACCCCCTCTGTTGATTCTCCAACTTCTGTTCTTATTGCTTCTGTTGGTCCATTTCTTTAGCCATCTGTTTAACCAAACTTTCCACTTGGATATAATGGTTGTGGTAGTTCCTGAATAACTGTTTGAACACTGGACTGTCCATAGCCATTTGGGTGAGAAATTGTAGGTGTTTACCCGTAGAGGTGTTCATTTGCATACGTTTTTCTTTGCTCAAGTTATCTTGTAGGGAGTAAACACCGCATGAAATTTGGATTTCTGCGATGCCTTCATCCCAAGGATGGGTGTTGAGGTGAGTCAATGCTGCCAAGATTTTTTTCAGGTCTTTCAGCAGAATGTTTAATAGTTCGAATTCGGTGCGGTTTACGGAGCAGGAATCCGGGTTCAGGAGGAAAGCGAATTTAAGGTAGAAATCCTTTAATTCTTCTTTAGGAATAACAAATGAATCTTTGGAAGCCTTTATCATGCCTCCTACCGCTGGTTGAACGGTAACTTGTTTTGTTTCCATAATATAATTATGAATAAGGTGGTAGGCGAAGATTTTCTATGAAATAAGAGCGGTTCCGCCTTTCCCGTTACTCTTCACCAACCAGGCAGTGGGTGCATTAACACTCCACACGGGGGTACGAAACCGCCATATGAAGCATCAGGACAGGCATAAAAATGCCTGCCACGAAAACGAGGCAGGTTCCCTGCCTGGTTGATATGAAGAGTATCACAAAGATACTACAATTTTTTTCTTTGTCAAGAATAAAAGGAGAAATAAAAAGGTAAGAGTAAGTATTTCTCTTTTTTATGCAGTTTTTAATTAAATGAGAATTTAGCAGTTAGGCTGAAAGCCTTACAATTATATATTTATTGGGGTGCCCTGAAAGGGCTTAATTATATAGCGTAGGGCAACGCCCTACGAAAAAAACACACCAGCCACAAGCCCTGAAAGGGCGGAACTGTATACAATTATGCCCTTTCAGGGCGCAAATTCAGATTGTCGTTTTTACGTAGGGCGTTGCCCTACGCTATATAATTAAGCCCTTTCAGGGCACTCCGCAAAATTATCATTTAGTTCATTTATGCACCGTTATGAATCAAACTAGCGGTGGTTTGATTATTTTCAAAAATCATGGTAAAATAAAGTATATCAACTTCTCTGTCAACTTAGAAATAAAAGTTTACTTTTGCCTTCCACAAGTTTCACAGACTCGTAAGTTGTAGTATGACAGATGTTTGCTGTGATTTAATGACCTCGTTTTAGCTTTTCACATCCTTCACACTCTAACGAAAAGCCCCCCAGTTCAAACAAAAGCTTAGGCGTTTCTTTATATGGAAGGATATAAGAAGATGAATATGACCGGATAACAGATTGAAATAGTTAACATGGTATCAGCCGACTGCCGTTGACCATACAGCCGACTGCAGTTGTCTAAGTCGCTGACTTTAGTTGACCGAACAGACGACTCTAGTTGTCTATTCATAAATCAACTTTAAAATCGTGATATAGAGTCGATATTGCGTAGTATCAAACCATATACTTCATGTTAGGTATTGGTTTTATTTTATTTTATCCCATACTTGACACTATTCAACAAAAAAACTCTATCTTTGTTCTATAATTGAGATACAAGAAATAATGGGAAGATTTATCAATCCCTTTACCGATTTTGGCTTTAAGTTTTTATTCGGCAGAGAGGTAGAAAAGGAGTTATTAATCGACTTCTTGAATGATTTGCTCGTAGGAGAGCATGTAATTACCGACATCCAGTTCCTAAACAACGAACAGCAGCCGGAAGTAAAAACAGAACGAGGACTTATCTATGATATATATTGTAGAACCAATACGGGGGAACATATTATCGTAGAAATGCAGAACCGGGAACAGCCTTACTTTAAAGACCGTGCCCTTTTCTATCTCTCTAGGGCTATTACCCAACAAGCGAGAAAAGGGATTTGGAACTTTCAATTAGATGCTGTGTACGGAGTGTTCTTCATGAACTTCGTGATGGACAAGGATATACCCTCTAAAATCAGAACGGATGTTGTCCTTTCTGACAGGGATACAGGTAAGCTTTTCAATAGTAAGTTCCGGCAGATTTTTATTGAATTGCCGAACTTTAATAAAGAAGAGGATGAATGTGAAAATGATTTTGAACGCTGGATTTATATATTAAAGCACATGGATACACTTGATCGAATGCCTTTCAAGGCTCGTAAAGCCGTTTTTGAACGACTGGAAAAGTTAGCCTCCAAAGCGAATATGACCCAGGAGGAAAGAATGCAGTACGAGGAAGAATGGAAAGTTTACAACGATTATTTTAATACGTTGGACTTTGCAGAACAAAAAGGTATACAAAAAGGTATACGAGAAACAGCCCGTAAATTGAAAGAATTAGGGGTGGATAATGATATTATCATAAAATCTACGGGTATTTCGAAAGAAGAAATAGAGAAATTATAACCTTTCTCCTATTATTAATAGACGACTCATGCATTCAAACATGAGTCGTTTTTGTTTATTCTTATATTTATATTAATCAAGTGTGAAAAGCTTCCTTCCCCTGATAACTCTTTTTAGTAGCTTAATTCCATTGCTTTTCGATATTCTTTTTTATATTTGCCTACGTTAATGAAGGAGATACGACAATTGAGAGATAAAATATTGATAGGATGCATATTGTGTCTGTTCTCTTTTATATCAAAGGGGGCAGCCAATAATTATATAATGAATCCTTATACCCATCAGGAAATCTCTGCCGACTCCATCATAGAACGTGTGATGACCTTTGCGCCTTTGTATGAAACGATAGTCAGCGATTATCGCGCGAACCTATATATAAAAGGTAAGATGGACATTCAGAAGAAGAATTTTATTCTCCGTTATGTGCCTTCCATGTTTCGTTTGCAAAAGGGTGTTCGCGAATATCTGCTTGAAACGTACAGTGACCTGCATTATACGGCTCCCAATATTTACGACCAGAAAGTAAAAGCCTCCCAGGGAACGGTGAGAGGAAACAGGGGATTGCCGGGCTTGCTCGAATACTTTAATGTAAATATCTACTCTTCGTCTCTGCTGAATGATGAACGCTTGTTATCACCACTGGCTAAAAACGGACAGAAATACTATAAATACCAGATAGACAGTGTGATGGGAGATCCTAATAATCTGGATTATCGAGTCCGCTTTATTCCCCGTACCAAGAGCGATCAGTTGGTAGGTGGATATATGGTGGTTAGCAGCAACGTCTGGAGTGTTCGTGAAATCCGTTTTTCGGGAAGATCGGAACTGATAACATTTACCTGTTGGATTCAGATGGGAGATGTCGGCAAGAAAAATGAATTCCTGCCGGTGCGTTATGATGTAGAAGCCCTTTTCAAATTCCTCGGAAATAAGGTGGATGGTAATTATACCGCTTCTTTAGATTATAAATCCATCGAACTGAAAGAAAAGAAGGTACGTAAGAAAGAGAAGAGGAAATATAATCTTTCGGAATCTTTCTCCTTGCAGTGTGATACGAATGCTTATAAGACGGACGCCTCTACCTTTGCTATCATGCGCCCGATCCCTTTGAACGAGAGCGAGAAAAAACTATATTTCGACAATGCGCTTAGACGTGACACGGCTACCATACAAAAGCCATCCAAGAGTCAGGCCTTTTGGGGAACAATGGGTGACTTGATGGTAGAAGATTATAAATTCAATTTGTCCAATATCGGAAGCGTACGGTTCTCTCCGTTTATAAATCCGCTTTTATTCAGTTATAGCGGAAGCAACGGTTTGTCTTATCGACAGGATTTCCGTTACAACCGTCTTTTCAGAGGGGATAAATTACTTCGTATTGTGCCGAAACTCGGATATAACTTTACGCGTAAAGAGTTCTACTGGTCGTTGAATGCCGACTTTGAATACTGGCCGCAGAAACGGGGATTCTTCCGGTTGAATGTGGGTAATGGTAACCGTATTTATAGCAGTAAGGTGCTGGATGAACTGAAAGCTATGCCGGATAGTATCTTTAATTTCGATTTAATTCATCTTGATTATTTCAAGGACTTGTATTTTAACTTCCGCCATACAGTTGAGATAGTCAACGGACTGGATATCGGTCTGGGTTTCTCTGCCCATAAAAGAACAGCCGTAGAGCCTTCCCGTTTTGTGATTACCGGTGATTATCCGATGCCGCCTCCGGAGTTTATGGATAAATTCAAGAACACTTATATCAGTTTCGCTCCCCGCATCCGGATAGAGTGGACGCCGGGACTCTATTATTATATGAACGGAAAGCGAAAGATAAACTTACATTCTATCTATCCAACTTTCTCGGTTGATTATGAACGGGGAATTAAAGGAGTATTTAAAAGTACGGGCGAATATGAAAGAATAGAGTTTGACCTTCAGCATCAAATCCGGATGGGATTGATGCGTAATATTTATTATCGTTTCGGATTCGGGGCATTCACCAATCAGGATGAACTGTATTTTGTGGACTTTGCCAATTTCTCCCGCCATAATCTTCCCGTAGGTTGGAATGATGAAATCGGCGGAGTATTTCAGGTGCTTGACTCACGTTGGTATAACTCCTCCCGTCGTTATGTGCGGGGACATTTCACCTACGAAGCTCCGTTCCTTATTCTCCGGCATCTGATGAAGTACACCCGTTATGTGCAGAATGAACGTATTTACATCAGTGCACTTTCTATGCCGCATCTTCAACCTTATCTGGAAGTCGGATATGGCATCGGTACGCATGTTTTCGACGTGGGAGTCTTCGTAAGCAGCGAAAACTGGAAATTCGGAGGAATAGGCTGTAAGTTCACGTTTGAGTTGTTCAACCGATAGTTTTTCCCCGTTCCGGTTGTTTTATCGAAAGATTATACTTATCTTTGTATAAGAGAGGATGAGGGCCGAATTTAGCATCAAAGAGGTGTAGTCGCCTCGTAAGCACAGGTATTTTTCCTAGAAAATAAATTCTAAGGTATAAATACCTAAATTTATTTTAGTAAATAACTCATCCTCTCTTCTCTTTGTTTATATACATAATACAAAATGGACGGAATTCTAATAACGATACTTATTGTCACTGGTTTTCTGATTTATAAGATGATTTCCTCAAGCAGAAAACAAGAGGGGTATAAAAGATGGAAAGCGACAGACGGTAGTAAGGAAGAAAAGACTACTAAAGTAAAATGGGAGCATGGAGCCTGGCTTAGGCATGCTTTGGGAGCGACAGTTTCAAGAGCACAGTATGTTCAAAAGTATGATGAATCGGCTGTTGTCTGGTGTGCCAATCTGTTGGGAATGGAAACGGGACAATTGAAGGAAATACTACGAAACGTTTCTGTACATTACCGGGAATTTTGGATGAGAAAAAGAAAAGGAGGGTATCGTATGATCTCTGCTCCTAACAAAACAATGCAATCCATTCAAGCGACTATTAATTCTCGTATATTATCACCTGTAACGATGATTCATCCGGCAGCGGTAGGTTTCCGGAACGGTCATTCTGTAGTCGACAATGCCAATCCTCATTTAGGAAAGCGGTATGTGTTGAAAATGGATATTCATGATTTTTTCTTTTCTATACGGAGTCCGAGAGTGAAAAAGACATTTGAGAAGATCGGTTATCCGGAAAATGTATCTAAAGTATTGGGAACGTTGTGTTGTTTGCACAGACACTTGCCGCAGGGAGCGCCTACAAGTCCGTCGTTAAGTAATATCGTTAGTTATGAGATGGATAGGAAGTTGGCGGCATTGGCAGCGGAATACGGACTGACTTATACCCGGTATGCCGATGACCTGACTTTTTCGGGAGATGTATTTCCCAAAGAGCAGATTATTCCCCGTATTAAACAAATCATTCGTGATGAGAAATTCGAACCGAATCATAAAAAGACCCGTTTCATCAATGAGTATGGTAGAAAGATTATCACGGGAGTGTCCATCTCTTCCGGTGTGAAACTGACTATCCCTAAAGCCAGAAAGAGGGAAATCCGGAAGAATGTCTATTTCATTCTGACGAAAGGTTTGGCAGAACATCAGCGACGGATTGGTTCGAGTGATCCTGTCTATCTAAAACGGCTGATTGGAGAGCTGTGTTATTGGCGGTCAATAGAACCGGACAATAGCTATGTATCCGATTCTATTGCTGCCCTGAAACGTTTGGAGAAAGGGTATTGATCTAATTCCTGTCACCTGAATCTACTAGACAGGATCACTCGAACCAACATTTAATCCGCAATCGTCACCCGTTCGTTTTCAATTTTGGCATAATTCCTTTTCACGGCTTCGCGAATACCTCTTTGCATGGCAGCGTCTATGTTCGATCCCATACGGGCAAAGCCGAATTGTTGTGCACATGCTTTTATCAAATCTGCCACAGGCAGGCTGATGGAGTCTGTCAACAGTTGTCGGATGGCATTGGCTATCTCTTCAGGAGCTATATCTGTCGCTTCCCGCTCGGAAACCGGACGATAAATAGAGTAGGAGATACATTGCTCTCTGTTTTTCCAGCAGAAAACAAATCCTTCATGTTCGGTGCGATAGATATTTAGTGTATCTAAAGCCGTCTCTATCTGTGTTTCTACCCGTGCTCCCAAACGACTGATTCCCCATTCAGACAGAATCTTCTTGCAAAGCAATGATTTGCTGACCGGAGCTTCGTTCTCTATAATCTTCTGTATTTGAGAAGTGAGGATAGAATAGCTTTCACTAAAGAAAAAGTCTTCCGGCGAATAGCTGCCTGGAGTGATCTTTGCCGATCGGTACTTTTGCTGTATTCCGCTTTGTGCGGAAGATGCGGAAGCAGTTTGCTTTTCAGAAGTGGCAGGTGATGCTTTGAGTACAAATGAAATTTCATTGTTATCTCTCTCTGCAGTCGGTACTGCTTCTTTTATTGACTCTTCTTTTGTTATTTTTTCTTTGTCTGTCGACTCTTTGTTCACAGATTCTTTTTCTGCTGTCATTGGATCAGATCCAATTCCGATGCTTGTCGTTGTTTTGGCATTAACCTTTGAACTCATTTTGCGTGCGATAGCCTCTTGAATAGCTGCTATTACTTCGTCTGGTTTTTCCCACCAGTCCATAGTCCATATTCGGTAGATATCCCAGCCGAGTGCTTTCAGTACATTGTTTTGCACAATTTCCCGGTCACGTGCGGTCTTGGTACGTTTGTAGTTTTTGCCGTCGCAGATAATACCTAATTGATAGTTGGAGGTATTTTCGGTGTCAACGATACCTATATCTATTTTGTAACCGGAGCATCCGATGTCTGTATGCACGGTGTATCCCAATGAACGCAGTTTATCGGCAATGATATTCTCGATGGAGGCTGCTGCTTCCGTTGATTGGGCTGTCACACTGTTGATTGTATTCCTAGTTCCTTTCTCCGCATATTCGAGGAAACGTTTTAATCCGGCCACTCCGATAGAGGAAGTCCGGTTCAGGTCAATCATATCCGATCTTAAAGTGGAATAGATAATCATCTCATACCGGGCACGTGAAACGGCCACATTCAACCTTCTTTCGCCACCTACCCGGTTCAATGGGCCGAAATTCATGCTGACACGTCCTTCTGCATCCGGACCGTAGCCCACAGAAAAGAGAATAACGTCCCGTTCATCTCCCTGCACATTCTCCAGGTTTTTGATAAACAACGGTTCGTCACATTCCAGGGCAAGAGTTTCCAGTTCAGGATGGAAGATAAAGAGGTCGGAAAGTAAGTCTTCTATCAAGGCTTGCTGAACGATGCTGAAAGTCACCACACCGATACTTTTCTTTCTCAATTCCTCGCTTCTCAATCTTCTGGCTATTTCGTCTACTACCGCTTGAGCTTCCGCCCGGTTTTGGCGCGATTTGCCTTTATCATAATAACCGTTGATGTTGACTATCCTGACTTTCGATTCAATGTTGTCTGGAGAAGGGAAAGTCATCAGTTTGTTATCGTAATATTCGGAGTTGCTGAAAGCGATGAGGCTCTCATGTTTGCTCCGATAATGCCATAATAAATATTTGGAAGGGATAGACAAAGCAAGGCAGTCGTCAAGAATACTCTCCAAATCCTCCATCTCAATATTATCTTCATCTACGGTGCTGACCGAGAAGAAGCTGGTAGGAGGCATCTGTTTCGGGTCCCCCACGATAATCACATTTTTGCCTCGGGCAATAGCGCCCACCGCTTCATAAGTAGGCATCTGTGATGCTTCATCAAAGACAATCAAATCGAATTTGTCGGCATCCGTATCAATGAATTGAGCGACGGAAAGCGGGCTCATCAGCATACACGGACACATACGCGACAATAAAGTAGGAATCTGGTCGAACAGCTTGCGGATGGATATACCACGGGCATTGTTGCGGATATTCTTTTGAAGGATGCCCACTTCGGAACTTTGGATAGCTTCGTGAGTAAAAGACGGAATGTTGGAAGCCAGTCGCGCAAACAATTCTTTTTTGGTCGTTTCTTCGAATTTGGCGGATATTTGTTTGTATTTAGCAATAATATCGTTGAAAATCTTGCCGTTGAATAATTCCAACGTGGGTTCTTTGGCAATGATATACTGAATAACCGCCTGGTAGAAACTCTTGCAGAAGATGTCTGTCAGTTGGTCGGTAGGGATATTCTTTTCCTTATATTCTGTCGCGACAAATCCGATTCCCAGTTTATTCAGAGTTTGGTATGCTTGTAACCACTGATACCAGTCTTTGAGTTTGTCGAGGTTATCTTTCCAGGTTTGGGCTTTTGATAGCGCAATCGTTATCCAGTCGGCTGAAGAGGTATAAAGCTCTTCTGTTGATATACCCAACGTGCCGGACAACTTCTTTTCAATGACTGTGAGTGTATCCGACAACTGGTACAGTTCATTGAAAGAGTGAGCGTGAATATCTCTGAATGTTTGAATTCCTTCTGTGAGCTGTACAGACAAATTCTGTTTGATTTGTGACACCTTGGCTATGTCCTTTGCGTAATTCAGCAAATGTGAGTGAAGAGAAGCCATATCATTGATAATCTGCTCAATGGCAGTCCAATCCTCATTCTTGCCGAATCGTCCGAACAAAGAGGGGAGTTGGCCGGTGTATTTCTGAACAGCGTCCTCTTCTTCCTGATACCGGATAATCCGGTGGAGTAGCGGTTTGATGTCTTCTGTTTCAATGGTTTTTAAAGCATAGATGTTGATAGCCTTTTTGATTTTTCGCTGACCGAAATATCTGGGAAGGAACCATTGATCGGATACCCGGTTCCATTCGGCTACCGTCTGCTTTGCGTTGATAGACAGAATCTCTTTGGTGAATCCTGCCTCTATTTCTTTTCTTTGTTCATCACGTTTTTGCCCATGAACCACCACTTCACGATATTCATTCAGCGTTTCATTCAATAACGGCAGAGTCAGCAATCCCGGAGTCAGCTCCGGAATATCGAGTATTCTCCGGATGATACAGGCAATCGTTTGGAAATCCTTGCGTGTAGGATGTATATCCGTATCTTTCAGAAGTACGGAAAATACATCCAACTTCTGCCGAATGGTATTTAATAAATCAATGAAACCGGTAAGTAATTGAGAGGCTTCTTCTTTTCCGGCAGATGAATATTCGGAAATCGAGATACCTGTTAATGGATGCCGATAAGGGTGTCCGCACGCATTGGCGGTTCTGACCAACGATTCAATAGCCTCTTCCCATTGCGCAAATGTATCCTTGTCTAATGTATCCAGATAAGGTTGTGGAATCTCAAAACAAGGTTCGACGTCTACAGATTGATAATGGATAATGGCGTCGTATAGTGAAATTCCGAACGGATATTCTTTATGCAGGGCTTCAATATACTGATTCAGTTCTGCCCGCAAATTCAGCAAACGTTCCGCTTCCTTTTTGAATTCTTCGGGAGGTGTCTGCCTGATAATTTCCGTTGTTTCTTTCAGTTGTGAAATAACGGCGGATTTCTTTGTTTTGTTGGAATGAATTTCCAAACAGAACGGAGCCAAACCGATAGCTGCCAGTCGGTTTTGAACAACGGAGAGGGCAGCCATTTTTTCCGCAACGAATAAGACACGTTTTCCTTTGTAAAGCGCGTTGGCGATGATATTGGTAATTGTTTGCGATTTACCCGTTCCCGGAGGGCCGTGCAGGATAAAAGTCTTATCGTGTACGGCTTCGTAAATGGCTTCCAATTGCGAAGAATCGGCGATGATAGGCAAAACGATGTCCGTTGGCGACAGTTGTTTGTCCATATCCGTTGCGTCTATTTCTTCTGTTGCGGCTTCCCATTCTATCTTTCCGTTAATGAGGCTTGAAACAATTTTGTTCTGAACCAGTTTATTGGCATTATTGTGAATGTCATTCCACATGATGAACTTATTGAAAGAGAAGATGCCTAAGATGGCCTGCTCTTCCACGTCCCATTTGCGTTGGTTTTTGATACTGTTACGAATGATGGAATAAATCAGTTTGACGTTAACGCCGCTTTCATCGGTGGGCAACGGGTCTAATCCCGATACGGTAATTCCGAAGTTCTGGCGAAGCATTTCTAATAACGTAATATTCATCATCGTTTCCTCTTCCCGTGAACGGATCACATAGCCTTTAGCTGCCGATTTACGGATGATTTCAACCGGCATTAGCAGGATGGGAGCGTAGCGGGGACGTTCGCTGGAAGGAGTCTCGTACCATTTCAAAAGTCCGAGAGCCAGATAAAGAGTGTTGGCCCCGTTCTCTTCAATAGAGGTACGCGAGGAACGGTATAGGTGAGTCAGTGCTTTGCCTAAATCGTTTTCGGACAGATAAAAACGCAGTCTTTTCTGTGAAAGCTCCGAGTTGATGAAACCAACCACCGGATCAGACTCCGGTACAGAGGAATAAATTCCGAAATCCATCGCCGGGCTTTCCCAATCGGCAGGGCGGTGCAGGATGCGGAATTCTTCTCCGTCAGCTAATGCATCTTCCAGGCAAGCCAGATTAGCCGGGATCAGTTGGAGCGTGTTTTTGGTAATCCGGATATTCAGCAGGTTGTTGCGAAGGCTCAAGTCCAGCAATCGCCTTTCCCATAACAGTTGTTTGGTGATTACGGTCTGGGTTTCATTGCCCGATAAATCATACGGATTGATACTTTGCGGGGTGGCATGAACGGCACTTTTCTGAATGTTGGTCTCTTTTTCGTCGACTTCCCATACCTGTCCGTGCAAAATACGTTGAGGGATGGGGCGTACACCCGAATATCTCGCTCTCTTGATGTCTATTGCAAGAAGGAAGTTATTCCCGTCTGCCAACTTTCCGTTTGCTTTCTTCACCGCATCGTCAAAATCGGACGAATGTCCCATATTCATGCAGGTCGTTTCAACCAAAGTAATGTCGTAGATTCCTTCCGCTGTTCTTTTCGTTAATAGAGAAACATCATCAATCGTAGGATCCGGGAAAGTTTCCGGCACCAGCCAGGCTCCTGCAAAGGCATGCCCTTGCGTGATGACGATTAAAGCATTCAGCCCGATTGCCTCCAGACAGGAAGCATAGAGCAAAGCCATATCCAGGCAGGTTCCCAATTTCTGTGCCATCACAGAATCGGCTAACCGGACACGCTGCCCATATTCTTCGAAACTGGCGGGAACGGTACTATATATAATCTGTTGCTCCGCGATAGCCGTATAGATGGCAGCCATCTGTTTCCTCACCCTGTCCGGAGTGCGGCTTTGATATTCATCGAGAGACGGGTTGCCGGTCCATTGCCCCAGGATGGAAGCTGCTCTTTTGATAATCGGTGAGATAGCCGTATGATTGGGAGTGATAAAAGCAGCCAGCATTTCGGGCAATACGTTGAGTCCGCCCCATTGGTCGTATGCCAGGATGTCGATAGGATATGTTTGGCAGAATATCGGTTCCGCTTCAGCAGTAATTTCAATTTTCAGGTTGCCGGATAAACGTTCGGTCAGTTGTGTGAAGTAGTTGGCGGACAAAGTGAGATTGAATGACGACAGACGGATCGAACCGTTTGCCGGGATCTGTTCCACAGCCATCGGAGCGGCGTTTCCGAAAGTCGGTTCTGTCGTGATTACTACTTGAATGTCCTTCAGTGGGACAGATGTCGTGTTCTCAATAGAAAGCTGATGAATGACCGATGCTCCGTTTTGTTGTATCGCAAAATTAATAAGCGGTAAATAGTCGCATTGCACCTTGACTTTGTCCAATCTCTCGTCCATGGCAAAAACTGTATAAATTAAGAATTGCAATATTACAAAAAATACGGATATAAATCTCTTTTCTTCTGCCATTCTTTTGTCAATCAAGAAAATATTTCTACCTTTGCGCCCGATTTATAGATAATATAATGTCTTATTTAATTAAAGTATTAAACAATTTTATTATTAATGGAAAACTTAAAGAACGTAGCTCCTATTGAAGATTTCAACTGGGATGCTTATGAAAATGGCGAAACAGTAACCAACGTTAGCCACGATGAACTTGAAAAAGCTTACGACGGTACGCTTAACAAAGTGAACGACCGTGAGGTTGTTGACGGAACCGTAATCGCAATGAACAAGCGTGAAGTAGTTGTGAACATCGGTTACAAATCAGACGGTATCATCCCTTTGAATGAATTCCGTTACAATCCGGACCTGAAAGTAGGTGATACTGTAGAAGTATACATCGAAAACCAGGAAGACAAAAAAGGACAGCTCGTTCTGTCACACAGAAAAGCCCGCGCTACTCGTTCTTGGGATCGCGTTAACGCTGCTCTGGAAAATGAAGAAATTATCAAGGGTTACATCAAGTGCCGCACGAAGGGTGGTATGATCGTAGACGTATTCGGAATCGAAGCATTCTTGCCGGGTTCTCAAATCGACGTTAAACCGATCCGCGACTATGATGTATTCGTTGGCAAAACAATGGAATTCAAAGTGGTTAAAATTAACCAGGAATTCAAAAACGTTGTTGTATCTCACAAGGCTCTTATCGAAGCTGAACTGGAACAACAGAAGAAAGAAATCATCGGTAAACTCGAAAAAGGACAAGTTCTTGAAGGAACTGTTAAAAATATCACATCTTACGGTGTATTCATCGACCTTGGTGGCGTAGACGGTTTGATCCACATCACTGACCTTTCTTGGGGACGTGTTAGCGATCCGAAAGAAGTGGTTGAACTGGATCAGAAGCTCAACGTTGTTATCCTTGACTTCGATGACGAAAAGAAACGTATCGCTCTTGGCTTGAAACAACTGACTCCGCACCCATGGGATGCTCTTGATACTGACTTGAAGGTTGGTGACAAGGTGAAAGGTAAAGTGGTTGTTATGGCTGACTACGGTGCATTCATCGAAATCGCTGCTGGCGTAGAAGGTTTGATCCACGTTTCAGAAATGTCTTGGAGCCAACACCTGCGTTCTGCACAAGATTTCATGAAGGTAGGCGACGAAGTAGAAGCTGTTGTTCTTACACTTGACCGCGAAGAACGTAAGATGTCTTTGGGTATCAAACAACTGAAACAAGATCCATGGGAAACAATCGAAGAAAAGTATCCTGTAGGTTCTAAGCATACTGCAAAAGTACGTAACTTCACTAACTTCGGTGTATTCGTAGAAATCGAAGAAGGTGTAGACGGCTTGATCCACATCTCTGACCTTTCTTGGACTAAGAAAGTAAAACACCCATCAGAATTTACTCAGATTGGTGCTGACATCGAAGTTCAGGTATTGGAAATCGATAAAGACAACCGTCGTTTGAGCCTTGGCCACAAACAACTCGAAGAAAATCCTTGGGATGTATTCGAAACTGTGTTCACTGTAGGTTCTGTACACGAAGGTACTATCATCGAAATGTTGGATAAGGGTGCTGTTGTAGCTCTTCCTTACGGTGTAGAAGGTTTCGCAACTCCGAAACACCTTGTAAAAGAAGACGGTTCACAAGCACAGTTGGATGAGAAACTTGAATTCAAAGTGATCGAGTTCAACAAAGACGCTAAGAGAATCATCTTGTCTCACAGCCGTATCTTCGAAGATGTAGCTAAAGCTGAAGAAAGAGCAGAAAAGAAAGCTGCTTCTGGCGCAAAGAAAGCATCTTCTGGTAAGAGAGAAGATTCTCCGATGATCCAAAACCAAGCTGCTTCAACTACTCTGGGCGACATCGACGCTCTGGCTGCATTGAAAGAACAGTTGGAAGGAAAGAAATAATCTGAACAGAATATTTTTTGATGAAGGCGCTCCCGGTTGGGGGCGCCTTTTTTTATTCACCACAGAGGACGTAGAGGACACAGAGGGTAAGAAGGGTAAGGAGGATATGGAGAGGATATGGAGGACAGGAAGGATATGGAGAATACAGAGGGTGTGAAAGCTTGATTTAACAAACTAACGATGGCGATATATTTTATTTATATAAATCTACCCTCTGCGTCCTCCGTGTCCTCTGTGGTGAATAGAAAAAAAAGTTTCTTCCTTTGCGAGATTGAATCTGAAATGCTTTATCTTTGCATACCATGGAAAAATTTGAGTTACATATATTGGGATGCGGTTCCGCTTTGCCTACCACGCGACATTTTGCGACCTCTCAAGTCGTGAACCTGCGTGAAAAACTATTTATGATTGATTGTGGCGAGGGAGCACAAATGCAGTTACGTCGTTCGCGACTGAAATTTTCCCGATTGAATCATATCTTCATCTCTCATCTACATGGTGACCATTGTTTCGGATTGTTGGGGCTGATTTCTACATTCGGATTATTGGGAAGAACAGCCGATTTGCATATTCATTCTCCACGAGGACTGGAAGAACTGTTTGCACCGATGCTTGCTTTCTTTTGTAAGACTTTGACTTATAAGGTGTTCTTCCATGAATTCGAAACGAAAGAACCGATGCTCATTTACGATGACCGTTCGGTGACTGTGACCACCATCCCTTTAAAACATCGAATTCCCTGTTGCGGTTTCCTTTTTGAAGAGAAACAGCGTCCGAACCATATCATCAGAGACATGGTGGACTTTTATAAAGTCCCGGTCTATGAACTGAACCGTATCAAGAACGGAGCAGACTTTGTAACTCCCGAAGGAGAAGTAATACCCAATTTGCGTCTGACCCGTCCTTCGGCTCCGGCTCGTAAATATGCTTATTGCTCCGATACAATCTATCGCCCGTCGCTTGCCGAACAAATCAGCAATGTAGATTTGCTTTTCCATGAGGCTACCTTTGCGCAGACAGAGCAGGCACGTGCCAAGGAAACTTATCATACTACGGCTGCGCAAGCCGCACAACTAGCTTTGGACGCCAATGTGAAACAATTGGTGATCGGACACTTTTCAGCCCGTTACGAGGATGAATCTATTCTATTTGATGAAGCATCCGCCATTTTCCCGCAAACCATTTTAGCGAAAGAGAATATGTGTATTGACGTTGATGGAGGAACTGTGTATGAGAAATAGACGCCTGCTTTGGGGAGCGGTAATCCTGTTCGTCGTTTGTTTGGCAGCCTGTAAGAAAGAGAAACCCCAATCTCCGATACCGGACTCATTGGCTTCCCTGCAAGAACTGTTCAACCCTGCTTATCAAATAGATGCCGACAGTATTCGTCTGATGATTCGTTCCTATTTGAACGAAAGCCCCGTAACTCCCTGGGATTCGGCTTTGTTGGCCCATTATCGGGAAAAAGATGAATTCTTCTGGTTGAATGACTCGCTCGTGTCCGATAAACCTGCCGCACAGGTGGCGGACTCTATGTTGTTCTGGCTGGGAGACATTTCACGGCATGGTATTAACCCGAATCTTTATTCGGTCGATAGCATCCGTGAGAGATTGCAACAAATACGTTCTTTGAAGTTGCAGGAAGGAAAGACAATGAACCGTCTGTTGGCAGATGTGGAATATCAGTTGACAGCCGCATATCTTTCGTATGTGTGCCAGTTGAAGTTTGGTTTCCTGCCTTCGGAACGCAGATGGAATGATTCGATCAATCGTATTCCCTTAAAACATTGTGATGTTACTTTTGCAAATGCCGCCCTCGATTCATTGCGTGCAAATCCAATTGCTGCTCTTCGTGGAGCACAACCTTCTTCTCCGCTTTATCGCAAGATGCAGGAAGAACTGGTTCGTGTAAATGCTTGGGGGAAAACGGATACTACGGATTATTACCGGAATCGTCTGTTGGTAAATATGGAGCGGGCACGTTGGCAATATGCATTGGATAAAGGACAGAAATATGTGATAGCCAATGTGGCGGCATTCATGTTGCAGGCAATCAACGAAGAAACGGACTCTATTCTGGAGATGCGTATCTGTGTGGGGAGTGTGAAAAATAAAACTCCTCTGTTGTCGAGCAGGATTTATTATATGGAACTGAATCCGTATTGGAATGTACCTCAAAGTATTATCCGGAAAGAAATCATCCCTACTTATCGCAGAGATACGACCTATTTCACCCGTAACCGCATGAAGGTATACGATAAGAACGGCTTGCAAGTAAATCCTCATCAGGTTAATTGGGCTAAATATGCAGGAAAAGGTGTACCTTATACGGTGAAGCAGGATAATAAAACGGGGAATTCATTGGGACGCATCATCTTCCGTTTCCCTAACCCTCATTCCGTATACCTGCACGATACTCCTTCCCGGTGGGCTTTCACGTTGAAGAACCGGGCAGTGAGCCACGGTTGCGTCCGCCTTCAGAAAGCACTCGACTTCGCTTTCTTCTTGTTGAAAGAACCGGATGAATTATTGGAAGACCGTATCCGTATTGCAATGGATATCAAGCCGGTGAGTGAAGAGGGGAAGAAGCTGCCTGTCAGTGCGGCCTATCGCGAACTGAAACATTATAGTTTAGAGAAATATATACCTTTATTTATAGATTATCAGACGGTTTATCTGTCTGCCGATAATAATTTGAGGTATTGTGAGGACATTTATAAATATGATTCGTCTTTACTAGAAGCAATGAACAACCTGAATTTGAAACCATAAATAAACATACAGATACAAGAGATTATGATTCCTTATAACGAACGCGAAGTTCTGAAACTCCTTCAGGAGGAGAGTACACAGCGGAAAGGATTTGAAATGATTGTGGCGCAGTATAGCGAGCAATTATATTGGCAAATCCGCCGGATGGTACTGTCGCATGAGGATGCGAACGATCTCCTGCAAAACACTTTCATCAAGGCATGGACGAATATTGATTATTTCCGTGCCGAGGCGAAACTGTCTACCTGGCTCTATCGCATCGCGCTGAACGAATGTCTTACCTTCCTGAACAAGCAGCGCGCTATGACTACCGTGGATATTGACGATCCTGAAGCTGCGATTGTGCAGAAGCTGGAAAGTGACTCCTACTTTTCGGGCGACGAAATACAGTTGTGTCTGCAAAAAGCTCTATTGACTTTGCCGGAAAAACAACGTATGGTGTTCAACCTGAAATATTATCAGGAAATGAAATACGAAGAGATGTCGGAAATCTTCGGTACATCGGTTGGTGCGCTCAAAGCGTCATATCATCATGCGGTGAAGAAAATAGAGAAGTTTTTAGAAGAAATAGATTAAACCTTTTAAATTGGACGTTGTCTAAGTAAAAGAGAGGAGAAAAACGTATGAAAGAAGAAGATATCCTATTGAAGAAGCTTGGTAAGGAAAATTCCTTCAAAGTGCCTGATGGTTACTTTGAAAACCTGACTTCGGAGGTAATGAATAAACTTCCTGAAAAAGAAAAAGTAGTTTTCAAGGAAGAATCTGTCAGCACATGGACAAGACTGAAACCATTGCTCTATCTCGCTGCTATGTTTGTAGGTGCGGCCCTGATTATCCGGGTAGCGTCGACAGATCACAAGCCTGCTGCGGTCGATGAAGTGGCGGTGACGGAGGTGGATACTGAAGTCGTATCGGACGAAATGCTGGATGTGGCACTAGACCGTGCTATGCTGGATGATTATTCGTTATATGTTTATTTGAGTGACACAAGTGTAGAATGATTTATTAAAACTGATTGAATACAGAAAATGAGAAAACTAATCGCATGGGTTGTTTTGTTGTGTGGCTTTATGCCTGTTCTTTGGGCTGCTGACGGATGTGATCAGCATTTATCCCGGGAGGAGTTCAGGGCAAAACAAAAGGAATTCATTACCGAACAGGCAGGATTGAGTAAAAAGGAGGCAGCCAAGTTCTTTCCCGTCTATTTTGAACTCCAGGATAAGAAGAAGAAGCTGAATGATGAATCGTGGGATTTGATGCGCAAAGGTAAAGATGATAAGACAACGGAAGCTCAATATGCAGAAATCAACGATAAGATAGCCAACAATCGTATTGCTGCCGATCAGCTTGATAAGACTTATCTGGGTAAGTTCAAAAGGATTCTTTCCAGTAAGAAGATATTTCTCGTGCAGCGTGCGGAAATGCGCTTCCACCGGGAGATGATAAAAGGAATGAATCGTGGCAAGGATAAAGGAAACGATTCGAAGAAGAAATAAAGAAAAACAGAGCGTCTAACTCGTATGAATAGACGTTCTGTTTGAGTAAAATAGAGGCTCTACTCGCACGGAATAGAGCCTCTATTTTTTTATTTAGATAGCATTGATTTTAAGTATTCTATTTCTGCAATCAATAGTGGAATATCCTGTTTGGCATGTATTATGAACTCCCAATCATCTTTCAATGATGGCATGTAAATCAATGTTACTCATAGGTCTTACAGTCCTTTTTTCTTTGCTTCATTCCAAATAGCATCCATCTCTTCAAGAGACATATCCTTCAGGCTTTTTCCTTCCTTGATAGTATGTTCTTCCAAATAATTGAAGCGACGGATAAACTTTTGGTTGGTAAGTTCCAAAGCGTTATCAGGATTGATCTTGTAGAGACGCGCTGCATTGATAAGGCTAAACATAACGTCGCCGAATTCAGCTTCCGCCTTGTCCTTATCCATATTAGCTACTTCATCCTGAAATTCTCCGATTTCTTCCTTCACTTTATCCCATACCTGTTCACGCTCTTCCCAGTCGAAACCTACATTACGGGCTTTGTCTTGAATACGATAAGCCTTGATGAGCGAGGGGAGGGCAGCGGGTACACCGCTCAATACACTCTTATTGCCGTCTTTCTCCTTTAGCTTCAACTGTTCCCAATTTTCGGAAACTTGTCCTGCTGTCTCTGCTTTTACCTCTCCGAATACATGCGGGTGACGGAAAATCAGTTTATCACACAGTTTGTCGCAAACATCTTTGATGTCAAAATCTCCTGTTTCCGAGCCTATCTTGGCATAGAAAGCAACGTGCAATAATACGTCGCCCAATTCCTTGCAGATTTCTTTCTTGTCATCCCTCATCAGGGCGTCGCAAAGTTCGTAAGTCTCTTCTATGGTGTTGGGACGCAGACTTTCATTGGTCTGTTTGCGGTCCCAGGGACATTTAACACGCAGTTCGTCGAGAATGTCCAGGAAGCGTCCGAAGGCTTCCATCTGTTCTTGTCTGGTATGTGACATAAATATATCTATTTTTTGTTCTTGATTTTTATTTCTTTTTCCACTCCTGATAGGAAATCAGCAGTCCCACAACTTCCGAATAGTTTTGCCGTCCGCTTTCTATCTTATTCCCTTTCAGATAAAGATCATATATCCAATCCTGCACAGCACCGACCACAGGGCTATACTTGGCAGCCCAATACGCTTGATTATTCTTAGCCAATTCGATAATTTCCGGTCGGATACGTTTAAACAGTCGGGTGTATTCTTCTTCCGGGAGTAATCTTTGCGCATTTCCCAATACATGTCCCAATATAGAAAAATATCCGGAAAAACGGATTCCCATCGCTTCTGAACGGGTGCAAACCTGATAAGCATAGAAATTAGCTTCCGCTTCGCTGGTGATACCTAATAAATGGGCTAATTCGTGAGCATAAGTGGCCGGATAATTAACGGGAAGCAAATCTCCGTTAAGTGTAAACTCGCAGAAGAAAGGCCCCATGCTACCCGTTACCCCTACCATCGAAATGAAGGGAGTGAATAACATTGTTTTCACCCTCGGATGCTCGTGTGGAGGGTGATGTACGCCCAGACTATCACTTAACTGATGATAGATTCGTACAGTTTCCTCTCGTATCAAATCTTGATTGATACTATTGACAGGAGTATACGAACGGTTCAGTTGAGTAATATAATCATCTACGAATTCTTGGAAAATCTCGGGAGTATAGGCGGTATACGGGATTTCTGTTCGTTGATAGAAATTTTTCTGCGAGTAGTTCAGTCCCCATGCCAGATAGAACCATACATAAATCCATAATAAGTATTCACCGTCGCGCAATAAGATTTTCTTCCAAGGCAACTTCTTGCGGAGACGGGCATAAAAGGGATAAACAATCACGCCCGTGATGCTAAGGAAAATAAATAAATCCCCTATGGCAAAAGGAAATAAACCGGAAAAAAACGACAGGACGTAGGAGATAAGGGGATAGATTGTTTGAGAATAGATCGTTGCCAGAGCAGGAATCCATTGCGTTAGCCACACCAGGATTAATAATGCTCCTAAGGCTAAATATCTTACATTTGGCTTATTTTTCATCATTTGTATAAAATCAGTCAACAAAAATATGCATTTAATAAACGTCGCGCGAAAAAATACCTCTATATTTGCAAAAAATCTGTTAACAGTGACTTTGTGTACCTGCGTAATCAGAGAAAGTTATTCAACATAAACCGGATAAGATGGCTACATCAGAAGAAATAGAAAAGTATTGCAGGAATTGCGTGTCACGTGATTTTGTGAACGGAAAAGGACTCGTTTGTAAACGTACCGGAGAACTTCCCGCTTTTGAAGAAGAATGTGACAGTTTTGAGCAAGATAAGGAACTGGAAAGATTAGCGCCTCCCAAGCCGGAAGACTTTCCGGTATCCATGACAGAAGAGGAAATGCTTGCCGAAGAGAACCTGCCCAAAGGAGTATTGTGTGCAGTTGTCGCATGCATCGTTGGTGCGGTGGCATGGGGCTTGATCTCCGTTTCTACAGGTCGTCAGATAGGATTTATGCCCATTGCTATCGGATTCATGGTAGGTTTTGCGATGCGGCAGGGCAAGGGAATACGTCCCATTTTCGGAATTATCGGTGCGGCATTATCTCTGGTTAGTTGCATCTTAGGTGATTTCTTGTCTATTATCGGATATATCTCTCAAGATTACGATATGGGCTATTTTCAAGTCCTGGCAGGTGTAGACTATGGAGAGATATTCTCTATTCTGTTGAAAAATGTAATGTCGATGACTGCCTTGTTCTACGGATTCGCTCTTTATGAGGGATATAAATTCTCTTTCCGTGCACAGAAACACCCCGAGGGTGGTAAGATTTGAATTTAAATTATTAATTTTGCACCCGTTATTTTTAGAATATACATTATCATATACATAAAACAATATGGAATTAGCAAGTAAGTACAATCCCGCTGACGTGGAGGGAAAGTGGTACCAGTATTGGCTGGACCACAAATTATTCAGTTCAAAACCCGATGGCCGTGAACCTTACACCATCGTCATCCCGCCCCCGAACGTCACCGGTGTGTTACACATGGGACACATGCTTAATAATACCATCCAGGATATTTTAGTTCGTCGTGCCCGTATGGAAGGCAAGAATGCTTGCTGGGTGCCGGGAACTGACCACGCTTCTATTGCTACCGAAGCTAAAGTTGTAAACAAACTCGCTTCTCAAGGTATCAAGAAAACCGATCTATCTCGTGACGAATTCTTGAAACATGCCTGGGAATGGACAGACGAGCACGGTGGTATTATCCTGAAACAACTCCGTAAACTCGGCGCATCCTGCGACTGGGATCGTACTGCTTTCACTATGGATGAGAAACGTAGTGAAAGTGTAATCAAGGTATTTGTCGATCTGTTCGATAAAGGATTGATCTACCGGGGCGTCCGCATGGTAAACTGGGATCCGAAAGCCTTGACTGCCCTTTCTGACGAAGAAGTAATCTACAAGGAAGAACACGGAAAACTGTATTACCTTCGCTATAAAGTAGAAGGTGATCCGGAAGGTCGCTACGCGGTTGTTGCAACAACCCGTCCTGAAACAATTATGGGTGATACGGCTATGTGTATCAATCCGAACGACCCGAAGAACGAATGGCTGAAAGGAAAGAAAGTGATCGTTCCGCTGGTAAACCGTGTCATTCCTGTGATTGAGGATGATTATGTAGACATCGAATTTGGTACGGGTTGTCTGAAAGTAACCCCGGCCCATGATGTAAACGACTATATGCTGGGTGAAAAATACAACTTGCCTAGTATCGATATTTTCAATGACAACGGTACATTGAGCGAAGCTGCCGGTATGTATATCGGCATGGACCGTTTCGATGTTCGTAAGCAAATAGAGAAAGACCTCGAAGCTGCCGGATTGCTCGAAAAAATAGAAGCCTATACTAATAAGGTAGGATATTCGGAACGTACCAACGTTGTGATCGAACCGAAATTGTCTATGCAATGGTTCCTCAAGATGCAACATTTTGCAGATATGGCATTGCCTCCGGTAATGAACGACGATCTGAAATTCTACCCTGCCAAATACAAGAATACCTACCGTCACTGGATGGAAAACATCAAAGACTGGTGTATCAGCCGTCAGTTGTGGTGGGGACATCGTATTCCTGCATACTTCCTGCCGGAAGGTGGTTATGTAGTAGCCGCTACTCCCGAGGAAGCTCTGGCAAAAGCAAAAGAAAAAACGGGTAATGCCGCCCTGACAATGGAAGACCTTCGTCAGGATGAAGATTGCCTGGACACTTGGTTCTCTTCCTGGTTGTGGCCTATCTCTTTGTTCGACGGAATCAACAACCCGGGCAACGAAGAAATCAAATACTACTATCCGACAAGCGACCTTGTGACAGGACCGGACATTATCTTCTTCTGGGTAGCCCGTATGATTATGGCAGGCTACGAATACGAGGGACAGATGCCGTTTAAGAACGTATACTTCACAGGAATCGTTCGTGATAAACAGGGACGTAAGATGTCTAAATCGCTCGGTAACTCTCCCGATCCATTGGAACTGATTGAAAAGTATGGTGCCGACGGTGTACGTATGGGTATGATGCTTTCAGCTCCCGCCGGAAACGACATTCTTTTCGACGACGCCCTTTGCGAACAAGGACGTAACTTCTGCAACAAGATATGGAATGCTTTCCGTCTGATTAAAGGATGGACTAATGGCAAAGGTTCCATTCCGGTTCCACCCGAGGCTCATCTGGCTGTTCAATGGTTCGACCAGAGACTGGATGCAGCTGCGGTTGAAGTTGCCGATTTGTTCTCTAAATATCGTTTGAGCGAAGCATTGATGTTGGTTTACAAACTGTTCTGGGATGAGTTCTCTTCCTGGTTGCTGGAAATTGTGAAACCTGCTTATGGACAGCCCATTAATGGTTTTATTTATAGTATGGTGCTTAGTTCTTTCGAACGTCTGCTTGAGTTGCTTCATCCTTTCATGCCGTTTATCACAGAAGAACTGTGGCAACAACTGCGTGAGCGCGAACCGGGTGCAAGTTTGATGGTTACTCTCATGAAGGAGCCTCTTGAGGTAAACGAGCAATTCCTGCAAGAATTTGAATTGGCTAAGGAAATTATCAGCAATGTTCGCAGTATTCGTTTGCAGAAGAATATTGCTTTGAAGGAACAACTCGAATTGCAGGTTGTGGGTAGTCATCCGGTAGAAAAAATGAATCCGGTGATTATCAAGATGTGTAACCTTTCTGCTATTAATGTAGTATTCAAAAAAGCAGAAGGTGCTGCTTCTTTCATGGTTGGAACGACAGAATTTGCCGTACCATTGATTGACATGATTGATATAGATGCGGAAATCACTCGTCTGTTGGCCGAACTTAAACATAAGGAAAGCTTCCTGCAAGGCATCGTGAAGAAATTGAGCAACGAGAAATTCGTGAACAATGCTCCGGCAGCCGTCATAGAACTTGAACGCAAGAAACAGGCGGATGCGGAAAGTATCATTCGTTCTTTGAAAGAAAGCCTTACTATCTTGTTGAAGAAATAACTCTTTGATACCTGGTTTTATATAATATAAGGCATCTCAATTAATTTTGAGATGCCTTTTTTTGCGAAATAGAAATAAATACTACCTTTGCCGTAGCTATTATAGAACATCACAAATGAAACAAGTACTCCGAACCATCTCATTCTTAGGCTTATTCCTTTTTATAGAAGGATTCTTATTATCTGTGTCAGCCCGAACTGAAATAACAAATAAAGAAGTACTGGTTTTAAACTCCATTAATTTTAATCTGCCTTGGGCTAAAAATTTCTATTGGTGCATACACGATGCTCTTCAGAAGCAGGGGATATCTGCCAAAGCGGAATCTCTTTCCGTACCAGCTTTGGTGGATAAGATGGAAGCAGATGCCGTAGTCACCCATTTGCGTGAGAAATACCCGGTAGCTCCCGCTGCCATCGTCCTGATTGGAGATCCGGGATGGATTGTCTGCCGTGAACTGTTTGATGACGTATGGAAAGATGTTCCGGTAATAGTGACAAATGCCCGCGACCGCCTGCCTGCTTCTCTCGACGTTTTGCTGTCTCATGCTCCACTAACAGAAACCAATAGTGTCCCCGGTGAAGAATGGAGAAGAGGCTACAATCTGACACTTTTAAAGCAGCATTATTATGTGAAGGAAACAGTGGAACTGATTTATAAACTAATACCGGATATGCAACGTCTGGCATTTATTTCAGACGACAGATATATTAGTGAAGAAACCCGTAGAGATGTAAAGGAAGCCGTCGAAGAGAATTTTCCGGATTTACGTCTGGATTTGCTTTCTACCACTCAATTATCGACAGAAATGTTGCTGGATACCCTGCATAGTTATAAACCTAATACAGGGATTATTTACTATTCCTGGTTTGAGTCTCATAATGAAAATGATAACAATTACCTTTTCGACCACATACAGGAAATTATAACCAATTTTACTCCCTCACCTCTGTTTTTGCTATCTCCCGAAAATTTATCGAACAATACTTTCGCAGGAGGGTATTATGTATCGACGGAGTCTTTTTGCGATTCTTTGCTGGAAATCCTGAATCGCATATTGAATGGAGAACAAGCCCGCAATATTCCCGGTGGAGTGGGAGGGGAAGGAAATTCCTATCTTTGTTATCCTGTATTAAAGTCTTATAATATTCCGTCAAGTCGTTATCCCGACGATGCAGTATATATTGATAAACCTCAAACTTTTTTTCAGCAACACTATGTTAAGATTATTGCTAGTTCTGTTTTTCTATTACTTTTGATAGCTGCTATTGTCTATTATATTCGTATTCTTCGGAAAACGTATAGCCGTTTGAGTGAAGCGGTGGAGAAAGCGGAGCAGGCTAATCAATTGAAATCTGCCTTTCTGGCGAACATGAGCCATGAAATACGTACTCCTTTGAACGCAATCGTGGGCTTTTCAAATATGCTTCCCCATACAGAAGATCCTGTCGAAATGCGCGAGTACGCAGATATCATCGAAACAAATACCGATTTGCTACTCCAATTGATAAATGATATCTTGGACTTATCGAAGATTGAAGCCGGTACATTTGATTTCTATCCTTCCTCGATCGATGTTAATCAGACAATGGAGGAAATCGAACAAAGTATGCAGTTACGTTTGAAAAACAGTGATGTTACCCTTGCATTTACCGAACGCTTGCCGGGTTGTCTTTTTTATATTGATAAGAATCGACTGATACAATTGCTTGCCAACTTTGTCAATAACGCTATCAAATTTACTCAAACAGGCACTATCTGTATGGGGTATCGTATGACAGACACCGATACTATTTATTTTTATGTATCAGATACCGGCTGTGGTATGTCAAACGAACAGTGTGAACATGTTTTCGAACGATTCGTAAAATATAACCCATTCATTCAAGGTACCGGCTTAGGACTTTCCATTTGTCGTACGATTGTTGAGCGTCTCGGGGGGGAAATAGGAGTAGATTCAGAAGAAGGGAAAGGATCTACTTTCTGGTTTACGCTTCCTTATAGAAAGAGATGAAGTTAGTTAATAGATAAGTTACTGTCTCCTTATTGCAAACTTCCTTTTCCTTACTGCCAAAGTTGTTTTTGTCTAAGAGAAATCTATAAACGGAAGCTTTGTTTTTATAAATGAAACTTGCATTTATAAAAATGAAGGTTGCATTTATATAATTGGAACTTTTGTTTATAGTTTGTTTCAGGTCAAAGGGAACTTTTGCCTTAGAGGAACGTAAGTTTATCTTTAATACAACGTAAGTTGTCTATTAATACTTTAGCTGACAGGTAATAGCCAAATGGAATAATATTGGTGGTTACTTATATGTTTCGTCTCTCTAGGGAAATAAGAGAGGTAGTAGTAACGGGAGGTAATCTTTCAAATCCACGCGCAGTTGCTTTAACGCTTGTTGAATACGGTAATCTATTGTTTTGGGAGATACCCCCAGTGTTTCTGCAATCTCCTTGTAACTCATATCCCGGAATCGGTGCATCACAAAAGCTTCCCGATAACTTTCGGGCAGTGCCGCGACAGCATCTTCAATCCGTTTCGCAAGTTCTTCAATCTGATAATAGTCCGTATCTTGCAGCATTTCCTGCATTTCTTCATAAAAGCGGGTATCCGCCCGTTGGGTGGCATCGATATGTGCAAGCTTGTTCAAAGCCCTGCGATACACCATCTTAAAAAGATAAGAATTAAGAGAAGACTCGATAACCAGTGTTTCCCGATTTTCCCAAATCCATAAAAGAGAATCCTCTACAATCTCTTCTGCATCTTCCAACTCGACAAACCGGTGACCATACGCGCACAGCATCGGATAATATCTCCGAAACAGTGTATCGAACGCTTTTTGATCTCCGCGTTGAACGGCTGATAATAGAAAATCATTGTCTGATTGATAAGTTCCTTTCATGTATTAGCTCCATAATTTAACTGCAAATATAGCTTTTTTAGATAGAAACAGAGATTTTTTGAAAAAAAATGGTTTTTAGTTTAGGAGTCTTCCTATTCTCCCTTGTCTTATAGTAAAAGGCAATAAAAGCAGATATGGATAAAACAGATAGAAATACGATAGAAGAACTGCTTCCCCGTTATTGTGAAGGGGTGGCAACGGAAGAAGAACGTCTGCAAGTTGAGATGTGGATGAGTGAATCGGACGAAAATCGACGGATGGCAAAACAGATACATGCTCTTTATCTTGCCACGGATACAGTTAATGTTATGAAGAAAGTCGATACGGAGAAAGCATTGTTGAAGGTGAAAAGTAGAATGTCGGGTAACAGACACAAGGGAACGATGTGGTGGCAATGGGCACAACGTGCGGCAGCAATTTTGTTCATTCCACTTCTCGTTACATTGATGCTCCAGTATTGGGGAGGAAACGAACAGGAATTGGCACAAATCATGGAAGTGAAAACAAATCCTGGGATGATGACCTCATTGACCCTGCCCGATGGTACGCTTGTTTATCTGAATTCGGAATCAACACTAAGTTATCCTTCACGTTTCGATAATGATACAAGAAATGTGACTTTACAGGGAGAAGCTTATTTTGAAGTGGCTAAGAATCCGGAAAAGAAATTTATAGTCTCCACTTCCCATCAATCACAAATAGAAGTACTGGGAACTCATTTTAATGTAGAGGCTTACGAGAAAGAAGATCGGATTTCAGCGACATTGGTAGAAGGAAAGATCGGTTTTATTTATAAATCAAATGATGTCTCGAAAAAAGTGATGATGGATCCGGGACAGAAATTGGTCTATGATTCAAAAGATAATAAGGTTCAGCTTTATGCCACTTCCGGAGAATCGGAGATTGCCTGGAAAGAAGGTAAGATTATATTCAGAAATACTCCTTTGGAAGAAGGCCTGCGAATGTTGGAAAAACGGTATAATGTGGAATTCATTATTAAAAACGATCGTTTGAAAGGAGATTCATTTACGGGAACATTTACCAACCAACGCCTGGAACGTATCCTTGAATACTTCCAGCTTTCTTCTCAAATCCGCTGGCGGTATCTTGATTCGGCGGATATGAAGGATGAAAAGAGCAAAATAGAAATATACTGATTGATTAACCTTAAAACAAAAAATGCAATGAAAGACAGAGCCCCTTAATTAAAAAACATACGGGATGATATTGGCGTATCTTCCCGTATGGAAATCGGTAAATCTTTTTGATGCTTGTTTGGCGACAAGCTTAGATAAACTTTTTATTAACTTTAAGTCATCACAAATTTATGCAAAATTATTTTAGCATCCAATTTTTATGGGTGGTAAAGTCGCTTTGGCGAGTTTCTAACAAAATCCCATTATCTATGAGACTTTTGATTTTATTCTTGGTATGCTCTATCGGGCTATGTTATGCGTCCGATAGTTATGCACAAAAAACTTTAATCAGTATTGATGTACACAATCAGCGGGTGGAGGATATTTTAAAAGAGATTGAAGAGCAGTCTGATTTTGATTTCTTTTTCAATAACAAACATGTGGATTTGAATCGCCGCGTATCTATATCAGTTGATAGAAGTAATATATTTAGTGTGCTTAAGGAAGTTTTTGCTGGCACTAATGTGCGATATTCAGTGCTAGACAAGAAGATTATACTGTCTGTTGAGGTACAGTCACCGCAACAGGAAAAGAAAATGATTGTATCTGGTATCATATCGGATGTACAGGGAGAGCCGGTAATAGGTGCCAGTATTCAGGAAAAAGGAGTGGTCGGGAAAGGTACAGTTTCCGATTTGGATGGAAAATTTAAGTTGACGGTTGCCTCCGATGCCATATTGGTGATTTCATATATTGGCTTTCAGTCTCTTGAAGTAAAGGTGGGAAACCGTACAAACTTGTCAGTGGTATTGAAAGAAGATCATCAGTTGCTGGATGAGGTAGTCGTTATCGGTTATGGAACGATGGAGAAACGTGCAGTGACCAGTTCCATCACTTCCATATCATCCAAAGATTTAGTGACTGGAATGGGAGGCTCCACTATTGCGACAGCTTTAAAGGGTAAAATCTCCGGTATGAATGTTTCCGAGACTTCCAGTCCGAATGCTTCTGCCAGTTTCCAGCTGCGTGGAGTAGCGTCCATCAATGCTTCCTCTTCTCCTTTGATTGTGATAGACGGAATTCCCGGAGGTGATTTACGTTCTATCAGTCAGGAAGATATTCAGTCTATTGATGTATTGAAAGATGCCTCTGCAGGTGCTATTTACGGAACAAGAGCAGCCGGTGGTGTCATCTTAGTGACTACCAAGAAAGCAAAAGAAGGTCCCATAACCTTATCATATACGGGCGAACTCTCTACCGAGCAAGTTTCCAGGAGACCGCAGGTCCTTGATCGTGATGCTTTCGTTAGGTTCGGAGTAGGAACAGATTTAGGTGCATCCACCGACTGGTACGGTGAACTTTTGAATGAAGGAGCACTCTCCCAACGCCATGTTGTCAACCTCTCGGGCGGCGGCCATACAGCTAAAATATATGCTACTATTATGGCACAGGATCAAAAAGGTATCGCAATTGGTGACAACCGTAAAGACTATTCGGGGCGCATCAATGCAAATTTTAACCTTCTCGATGATTTGTTGGAAATAGGTTTGCACACAGAATACCGGGAAGCACACCGGGATCAGCGGAGCAGTAGTTCCTATTTCGACATGGCATTGAAGATGAATCCGACGGAACATGTATATGACAGCACTAGTGAAACAGGATATAATGTATTGGTTGGTGGTAGTGAATATTACAATCCTTTAGCAGAAGTTATGTTGAAGCAGGCAGATAATGTTGACAAATGGCTGAAGGCGGATGCAACGGTAAAGCTCAATTTGCCTGCCGGATTCTCGGCACAAGCCACTCTTGGCTGGGAAGATCGCCAGTATCAGCAGACACATTATACGTCCGCATTACACAGAACCTCTTTAAATGGAAGTTATAAAGGAAGAGGATTTCATGCATATAGCAAAACAGTTAATGTCTCTTTTGAACCTACCATCAATTTCATGCGTGTTTTTGCAGACGACCATACGGTTAGTGCGGTAGCCGGATATAGTTATTGGGAAAATAACTCTGAAAACTTTAATATGACTAACTACGATTTTCCTGTGGATGGAGTAGGGGCTTGGGATATGGGGACAGGTAGCTGGCTTTCCGACGGAAAGGCGGCAATGTCTTCCCACAAATATCCCCGTGAACGTCTTATCTCATTCTTTGGTCGGGCGAATTATAGCTATAAAGACCGCTATATGCTTACAGGAAGTGTTCGCCACGAGGGCTCGTCAAAATTCGGAAAGAATCATCGTTGGGGAACATTTTGGGCTGTATCAGGTGGATGGCGTATATCCAATGAAGCCTTTCTGCGTGATGTCAGTTTTCTCGATGACCTTAAAGTACGCGTTGGTTACGGTGTAACGGGAAATAACAATTTCTCTGCAGGAGCATCCACTGCCATGTATTCTTCCAATTCAATGTGGCCGTATAACGGTACATGGATCACCTCTTATGGACCGGCCCGTAACGTCAATTATGACTTGCACTGGGAAAAGAAAGCAGAGCTTAACATCGGCTTGGATTATGCATTTCTGAATAACCGTCTTTTTGGTAAGTTTGATATTTATAAGAGAAGAGTTTCCGGAATGCTATATAATATCAACGTTCCCAATCCTCCCGCTGTTTATGAAACAACTACCATGAATTACGGTAATCTTGAGAATACCGGATGGGAGTTCGAGATAGGAGGAGTACCCGTCAAAACCAGAAACTTTAATTGGACAACTACTATGCGCCTATCACACTCCTCCTCCAAAATAACCTCTTTGTGGGGCAATAATACCTATCAGGATCGTGTAGGATTTCCGTCACCGGGTACAAACGGATCAGCCGGTAGAATTGAGGCCGGAACAAAAATCGGAAGCTATTACATCTGGAAATATGCCGGTATCACGGACAATGGCAGGTGGCTTCTGTATGATAAGAATGACAATGTAATCCTTAGCGATAAAAAAACGTATGACGACAAACGATATATCGGCAATGCCATTCCTGCATTGATGGTATCATGGGATCATACCTTCACTTACAAAAATCTCTCTTTAGGCATCAACCTGCGTAGCTGGATCGATTTCGATGTGTTCAATACCATAAATATGTACTATGGACTTTCTGAAGTGGCAGGCCAGAATGTTCTTCGCAACGCATACATTGATAACCGGCACATCAAAGAAGTAAAGCAACTTTGCGATTACTGGCTTGAGGATGGTACATTCTTGAAGATTGATGCCATTAGCCTGGGGTATTCTCTTAACATGAAAAAATGGCAAAAGTATATAGATAAGATTGAGCTTTACCTGACCGTCCGTAACGTTGCCTGTTTTACAAAATATTCAGGATTGAATCCGGAAGTGAATGTGAACGGTTTGGATCCCGGTTATGAATGGTTTAATAATATTTACCCTGAAACTCGTAGATATACCTTTGGTATGAAAATCCAATTCTAATAGTAAAGTACCTATAAACTAATATAATGATATGAGACGAAATATTCTAATTATAATCTCTTTCCTCACCCTTTTGGTGGCCTCCGGTTGTACTAATCTGGATGAGAAGTGGTATTCCGAAGTAACTCCGGATACTTATTTCACATCTAAGGAAACTGTCTACTCTTTTCTGGTACGCTCTTTCACGCACTGGCGTTGGTTTCACGGATTCGACCGTGCCATTCTTCAGGAATGTACAACAGACGAGATGTGTGTCACACAAAAAGGAATACATTACAATGATGTCCGATACGCCCAGCTGCAACACCATGACTGGACACCACTTCACCCCAACAACGAAGAAACATGGCGTGGAGTAGGTATGGGAGTAGCCATGGCTTTAGCCTGTAAAGAAGACTTAGCTGGTGTAGACTATGTTTCATTAGGTATGACGGAAGAACTGAAGGCAGATCATCAGATGCAGCTCCAGACATTAGTGGCCTATTTCTATTTGAGAGGACTTGATTTCTATGGCGGTATGCCTATTTACCGACGTTCTACCACAGAGGAATCTCCACGTTCCACAGCACGGGAAACCTTTAATTATGTGGAAGAACTCCTGCTTGCCGCCATCCCCAAACTAGAGAAAAAAACAGCAGATATGCTGGAAGAAGGTTACTTACGCCAAGGAACCGCGGCTGCTCTACTTGCTCAATTATATTTTAATGCAGAAGTCTATACAGGGGAAAGTCGCTTTGCTGAATGTGCGCAGATTTGTCAGGATTTACTAGACGGTAAATACGGCTATTACGAGTTGGAAGAAGACTGGTTCGGTCCTTTCACCTTCGAAAATAACAAGTCGAAAGAAGTGATGTGGTCCGTTCAGTCGCAATATGCAAAAGGAACTCTGTTTCAGTGGCAGTTCGAACGTTATAATCATTATAATGCGAAGAACTATTTCGATCTTAGCGGCTATTCCTCTACGAACGGTATGCATCTTCAACCATCTCTGAAACCCAATGGTGATCCCTATACGGACAAACTCGGACGTCCTTTTGCCAAGTTTCATGCGAAAGACCTTCGTAAGAAATTGTATGTATATAAAGGAAATGGCAAATACGAAGGAATGTTTCTTTACGGAAAATTACAACGTATATCAAGAAGTGGAACAGAGGTGAAATGTACGGGACTGTATGAATACCCGGGTGAGGTTCTTGAATTTGTTGACCAGGTAGCACAATTTAAGAAAGTGAAAGACGGAGAATATTCTTCCGTAAATGAACTTCCTTCCAATATAAGTACCGGAGAAGAGAATTCGGGAATACGTTTGTGCAAACTGCCGGTGCCGGACAATACAGACAAGACACTTGCTTTTAATCCTGACTATCCGGTTCTTCGTTTTGCAGAAATCTATTATATGCTTGCCGAATGTAAATACAGAAGCGGATATAAGAAAGAAGCAGCCAATCTTTTCAACGAAGTGCGTAAACGCAACTTTGAGAATGAAGTAGACCCTGATCCGGTGACTGAAACGAATATTGACAAGTATCGGATTCTCGATGAGTGGATGGTCGAATTTCTTGGCGAGCAGCGTCGTCGTACCGATCTTCGTCGCTGGGGCTTATATACAACAGGCACCTGGTGGGATCACAAAGCTACTAATGACGATCATTATGAACTCTTTCCTATTCCGGAAAAGTCAATTTCCGTCAGCAACGTCTTGAGACAGAATCCGGGATATGGAGGCGGCGATGAAATGACGAAAGAGGAAGCCGGTATATACAGTGTTAAACAAATTGATTAATAGAACATTAAAGAATAAAACAATGAATAGTAAGATATTATTTCTAGGAGCCGTTATGATGCTGCCTACATTCGCTAGTTGCCAACAGGAAAAGCCTTTTCCGGATGATGCTGTAGATAAAGTGTATGAATACCTTCCGGAGTGGCAGGCTGGTTATTTGGACATTCATCAGATTAGCACGGGAAGAGGGAATGCAGCCTATCTTATTTTCCCGGACGGGACTACCATGTTGCTGGATGCAGGAGATTTGGGAGTACACACCGGTACCCAGGAGATTATGAAAGCAGTTCCTAATGACTCTAAACGGCCTGCTGAATGGATTGCCCAATATATAAAACATTTTTCATTGCCGTTGAAAAATAACGGTGCTATTGATTATGCCTTGCTCACTCACTTCGATACAGACCATATCGGACAAAATGGAAAACTGGCAATCGAAAAAGTAGGGCTGGACTACAAACTTACCGGAATAACTCATGTGGGTAATCTTCTGGATATTTCCACATTGATAGATCGTGGCTACCCTACATACGATTATCCGACAGCGGCTAAAGTTACGGGTGCCCATATCTCAAACTATAAATTATATGTTGCCGCTCGTGACCGGGAAGGTAAAAAGAATGAAGGGTTTGTGACAGGAAGTAACACACAAATCAAACTATTAAAAGCTCCGGGTTCCTATCCTACATTCGAAGTACGTAATATTGTGGGTAACGGTAAGATTTGGACAGGCAGCGGAACGACTTCCAAAGAGCTTGTGCCATCTACCGCTTCTTCGAGCGAACAGTTGAACGAGAACCGTTGCAGTTGCGGAATACGTATCACATACGGTAATTTCGATTACTTCTCGGGCGGAGATATCCTTGGAGTGGAAAAAGCGCCGGAATGGTTTGACATAGAAACACCTGTAGCTACATTGCTGGGCGAAACAGATGTGGTAGTGGCCAATCATCATGCATACTCTGACGCTATGTGTGATACCTACATTTCCCAAGTGAAAGCGCAAGCCTACGTGATTCCCGTGTGGGATTACTATCATCCTCAACCGGCTCCGCTAAGCCGGATGCTGTCTCAAAGCCTTTATGCCGGTGAACGGTCGGTTTTTGCCGCCGGTATGGTAGACAGTAACAGGAGCAGGCTGGGTGAAGACGGTTTGAAGATAAAACCAGCCGGACATGTTGTTACACGTGTTTATCCGGGAGGAGAGAAGTTTCAGATCTTTGTGTTGAATGATCGAAATGAAGCTTATGAGATACTATATAAAACAGGTGAAATTAAATCTAATAATTGATGAATATGAAAATTAAAGATTCAATAGCCTGGGCAGCTTTTGGGGCTGTGATGGCAATTATCATGTTTCCGTCATGCTCTGACGAAAATGAAGCCGGCATATTGGAAATAACAAATAATGAGATTATTCTTCAGGCTGAAGGTGCTCCGGTTCAGGTTGAAGTGAAATCCAATACCGAGTGGCGCATAGACTTTGCAGAATCAACCTGGTTTTCTACAGATATACGTGGAGCCCAGTCATCAAGAACTTATTTCACAGTGACTTATGATGAAAATATCAGTGATTCCGAACGTTTCTGTGATATTCGTGTGTTTACAAAAGATGGGAAGACTTCGGATGTAATCAAGATAAAACAACTATCCCGTTATCCATTTATAGTTCCTGCCAGTGATAATATGGAACTCTTTACCAAAGGAGGCGAATATAATATGGATATTTCGACCAATGTGCCTGAAACGGATATTGTGATTACGCCGACAGTGGAATGGGTGAAAGAGTATCGGATAAGTGACGGAAAACTTTATTTCAATACGGAAACAAATTCTCAATCACCCCGTACAGGAAGTATCGTATTGAGTTATGACGATCAATACCAACGTAAAGCCACGACTACAATCAACCTGTCGCAAGCATATTCTGAATATGCGAATGCAGAACTTGTCAGCTATCCAACCGTTTATGGCTATCCTGTCGGTGGAATTACTAACAATGTATATATTGAAGGAACGATCGTTGCCACTGGTACATCGAAAAACTTCCCGAACAATCGTTATGTCATTCAGAATGAGACCGGGGAGACAGTGGTATTTGAATCAGAGTCTCTGATTACATTTGCGCAATTTGCCAAGGTCTCATTGTGTTTGAAAGATGGAACGATAAAGGAAGAATCAGAGGGCAGCTTTACCTACAGACTGATTAGCGGTATCACTGCCGCCCATGTTATCAGTTCGGAACTTTCCACCTTCACGATTCCTGAAAAAACAATCGCAGAACTAACGGATAATATGGTATTCAGCCTTGTGACCTTAAAAGATGTCGAGATTGCCTCTCCGGTAGGCGCATTTACTAATTTCAAGACTACCGATCCGGGAGCTGCCGACCGTAAGGCGAATAAAAATTATTGGGTGGAGAAATTCCCGGCATACTACAGATACTATCCAACCTGCATCAGAGATAAAAACGGCTCTAATACATATATGCTTACTTCGCTCGATGCTCCTTATGCGCATGAGACACTTCCTAAAGGTTCAGGAACCATCACCGGAATCGTAGCGAAAGTCAAGCTTACCAATTTTGACATCTCCGAAAGCCGGTTGTGTATTCTTCCACTTCATAGAGAGGACATCAATATCGGTGATATGAACGAGATCACTTCGGTGCTCGTGGAGTGGGATTGTAATGTGCCCGATTGGAAAGAAATAGGTGCTTCTACATTTACGGAGTATCATCCGACAGGCGGAGAAGCATCGCAGTCAAATGCTATTCTTAATAAAGACGGGAATAAGCATTTCCAGCAAACCTATGCAGATTACATATTAGGTTTCCAGGATGATTTCCGGGGAGATATGAATCTTAATACCACAAATGGATATTATGGTCGTATGCAAGGTGGAGCCTTCAATAGTAGGCCATGGTCTACAAGTTCATATTTCTATGTAGATAAAATATCGACAGTGGGGATTTCTACCTCACTTTCTCTTCAGGTTGAAATGAATTCAAGTTGGGGAGGTGGGCCTGTGGCCGTGGTTGAATATGCTTATTCGATGAGTGGTGAATGGGTAAAAGTAGATAATTCTGAATTCACAATCTTGGGACAGTTTGACAGAACGGCTGCAGGAGGGCAGACAGAGAAAAATATTCCGGGTTATAAGGTCTATGATTTTAAACTGCCGGATGCCTTATTGAACCGCGATAATATCTGTATCAGATTGCGACCTGTTCGACTTCCGTCCGGTGTATCGAGCTTCATGCCGCTTCGACTTGCTAATATCTCGATCAAATATAATAAATAACCAATAGGGAAGTATCTATAAAAATAATCGGAAGCAACAGGAAATACCCTGTTTACTTCCGATTCTCTTTATATAATGATTTCGGATATTTATATTAATCCTGAACGAACTCTATCCTAAAAATGCTGTATATTATTTTTCCAACAATTCTTTTAAGAACTCGTCCAATTCCTTATCCAACCCTTTCAGCAATTCATCGTTCACCAGGATCGTATCATCGTCCACCAGTAACAATTCCGCTATGGTTTCTTTCTCTTCATCTACCAGAACGAAAGAGTAAGGCTTCAGGATAGTCACCTTGTCGAAGTCTCCAGCATCTTTCATTCTGCAAAGAATGTTGCGTAGAGAAGGTTCCACGCTTTCAAGGAAATCATCCCCTTCATACGTAGCCCATTCTTCGACCATGATGTTCGCCAGTTCTTCATCATCATCATTGTAAATATTAAGTTGTCCCGATGTCTGGTCCGGTTGGAGATGGATGTCGGTTACAACTGTTTGTTCACAGTTACATGTATATTTAGCGACTGCCTTTTGGATAGCCGATTCGATAATGGATAGTGATTGTTGGCTTAGTTTCATGGGTTCCTTCTTTTTATAAGTTCAAAGGTATAAAAAAAATAAGATTTGATACACAATTTCCTTAAAAATCATCATTAAATCGGCTCATTTGTAATTTTAACTTAGGTAATTGAGCGTTTCTCTCCTTCAATTCGGCTAAATACAAGGACGTAAGATAATAATTCGGCACATCGTCAATGCTGGCCTGAACACTATCTGTGATATTCTTTTTATCAATTTTCTTGGCTAGTTGCTGTGCTTTTTCCGCCCATTCTTCCGCTTTGGCGAGACTATCTTTCATTTCATAATAAACAGCTATGTTGAGAGCTGCCCGCATCTTCTTCTTTTGGTTCTTGGTACCTTCGAAAGCCTGGTTCCAAAGTTCGTATGCGTCGTCCCATGAATTTTCGCGTACATAGATGGCAGCATCACGCATGGGAACCGAGCCTCCGGTATACAGATATCGTGTTCCTTTTTTCCACATGGGGACGAGATATTTCACCGGAACTGTCCCTGCAAATACCGCCGCTTCCTCCAGCATTTGTTTGTCGTGAATCATGCGGGTGGCAGTTTCTACGGCAGTACCTCCAAACTCTTCCCAAAAGATGCTGTCGTTAGGATGGAGCGTAGTCATCGGCCGGCTACGTTCGGGAAGATACACTTTCACCGTGGGATATACTTTTACGTCTACTGCTCCTTGAAAACAGTTGAACTCATTCAGAAAACGGACTGATTTAGTGGCTTTGAGTTGCAGATTTTCCAATGCAATGATAAAATCCACTCCCAAACTAGAGGCTAACTGACGGACTTCCTCCTGGCTCAATGTACTTTCGCGGGCCAGTTTATCATTTGCCCGCAAAGCAGAGTCACAGATGACTACTTCTTCAAAATAATTCTGATGTGCGATTTCTTCAGCCAGTGATTCGGTGGCAATCTTGGGATCTCCGTTGGCGTATGCAGTTGCACGACTTACGAGCGGTGTACCTTCTTTGATTTTTTCAGTCGTTGTTATTAGTTTGTTATCCGGGGTGTTGCTGGTGTTATTCACGATAGCTACTTTCCGGAGTTGCGGAGGAAAGCTCAAGTCGGCAGGTTGCAGATAATCAATGGAAATCTGTTCCAAACTCTGACAGCTGCCCAGTGTCAGTAGGAAGATAGTGACGAAAGCCAGTGAATAAGATTTTGCCATAGTTTTGTTCTATTTAGTAATTTGAACAAAAGTACAATTTTGGAGGAATAAAAGAAAGTCTCAAACAGTTTTTAACCGTTTGAGACTTTCTTTTGTGTATTGAAACTTGAGATTATACCTTAATGTTAAAAATTAAATAAGGCTTTTGAGCGAAGCTGATTAAAAAATGAGCACAAAGAAATAGAAACTCCTACTTACCCAACTTTTAACTCTCAACTCTCAACTCTCCCTTCTCAACTTCTTAAAGGTTTTTACCGTGACAGTTCTTATACTTCTTACCGCTTCCGCATGGGCAAGGATCGTTACGTCCTACAGTCTTTTCTGCACGGATGGGTTCACGTTTCTGCTGTTCACGAGTATCCTGGCTGGCAGCAGCCTGCTGGTTCGGATCACTCAAGTCCTGCTTGTTTTCGCGATACTTGCTCATATCCTGACGTTGTTCAGGAGCGGCCTGACGCACTTCCACACGACGGGCAGCCTGTTCGTCCGGAGCTTCCTGTACAGGAATTTGTCCGCGCATCAAGATAGATATAGTCTGGTTGTTGATCTTGTTCACCATGGCGTCGAACAAAGTCACAGATTCCAGTTTATAAATCAACAGCGGGTCTTTCTGTTCGTAACTTGCGTTCTGTACGGAATGTTTCAGTTCGTCCAGTTCGCGGAGGTTTTCTTTCCATGCTTCGTCGATGACGTGGAGCAGGATTGATTTTTCGAACGATTTCACCACTTCTTTAGATTCCGATTCGTAAGCCGCTTTCAGGTTACAAGAGATATTATACATTCGTTTACCGTCTGTAATAGGAATCAGGATGTTTTCGTACATGTGTCCCTGGTTTTCATATACCTGTTTGATAACCGGATTAGCGATCTGTGCCAGACGTTCAGTTTTGCGTTTGAAGTTATCCATCGCAATGTTGAAAGTCTTTTCGGCCAACTTTTCTTTCTTCTCGTTACGGAATTCTTCTTCAGTGAACGGAGTTTCCATCGCCAATGTCTGAAGCAGTTCCATTTGGCAGCCTTCATAATCATTGTTTTCGATAGCATTGGCACAACGGTCCCAAATCATGTTCACGATGTCCATACCGATACGTTCACCCATCAAAGCGTGGCGACGTTTGGTGTAAACCACTGTACGCTGCTTGTTCATCACGTCGTCATATTCCAACAGACGTTTACGAATACCGAAGTTGTTTTCTTCCACCTTCTTCTGGGCACGTTCGATAGAGTTGGAAATCATCTTGTGCTCGATCATTTCGCCTTCCTGGAAACCAAGTTTGTCCATTACGCTGGCGATACGGTCGGAGGAGAACAGACGCATCAAATCATCTTCCAGTGACACAAAGAATACAGAAGAACCCGGGTCACCCTGACGTCCTGCACGACCACGCAACTGGCGGTCTACACGACGGGATTCGTGACGTTCCGTACCGATAATTGCCAAACCTCCCGCAGCTTTCACTTCCGGACTTAACTTGATGTCGGTACCACGACCAGCCATATTGGTAGCGATGGTTACTGTTCCGCTCAAACCGGCAGTAGCAACGATGTCCGCTTCTTTCTGGTGCAGTTTGGCGTTCAATACCTTGTGCTCAATCTTACGCATGGTAAGCATTTTGCTCAACATCTCGGAGATTTCTACCGAGGTAGTACCCACCAATACCGGACGTCCTGCCTGAACCAATTTTTCGATTTCCTCGATAACAGCTTTATACTTTTCGCGTTTCGTCTTGTAAACGCGGTCGTTCATATCCTTTCTTGCAATCGGACGGTTGGTCGGGATCACGACTACGTCCAATTTGTAGATGTCCCAAAGTTCGCCTGCTTCCGTTTCAGCAGTACCGGTCATACCGGACAGTTTGTGATACATACGGAAGTAGTTCTGCAAAGTAATCGTTGCAAAGGTCTGCGTAGCAGCTTCCACTTTCACACGTTCCTTGGCTTCGATAGCCTGGTGCAATCCGTCAGAGTAGCGGCGACCTTCCATGATACGGCCTGTCTGTTCGTCTACAATCTTCACCTGTCCGTCGATCACTACATATTCATCATCTTTCTCGAACATGGTGTAAGCCTTCAACAACTGGTTGATGGTGTGTACACGTTCCGATTTGATGGCATAGTTTGTCAGAAGTTCATCTTTCTTTTCAAGCAGTTGTTCGTTAGTCAGATGTTGGTTTTCCAGTTCTGAAAGTTGTCCGGCGATGTCCGGAAGAACGAACAATGTCGGGTCTTCAGAGTTACCGGTAATCAGGTCTACCCCCTTGTCTGTCAGGTCTACACTATTCAGTTTCTCGTCGATCACGAAATACAGCGGATCAGTAACTTCATGCATACGCTTGTTGTTCTGTTCCATGTAGATTTCTTCCGTTTTGAGCATACCTGCCTTGATACCCTGTTCACTAAGGAACTTAATCAAAGCCTTGTTTTTCGGCAATGCCTTGTGGCTGCGGTATAACGCGAGGAATCCTTCTTCCACCTCTTTCTTATCGTTGGATGCGATCAGTTTCTTAGCTTCGGAGAGATATTTGGTAGCCAATACTTTCTGTGCTTCTACCAGACGTTCTACTAACGGACGGAGTTGTTCGAACAATTGGTCGTCACCTTTCGGTACAGGACCGGAGATAATCAACGGAGTACGGGCGTCGTCAATCAATACCGAGTCGACCTCATCGACGATGGCATAGTTGTGCTGACGTTGTACAAGGTCTTTCGGGCTGATAGCCATGTTGTCACGCAGGTAGTCGAAACCGAATTCGTTGTTCGTACCGAACGTGATGTCTGCCAGGTATGCCTGACGGCGCGCGTCGGAGTTCGGTTGATGGCGGTCGATACAATCCACGCTCAAACCGTGGAACATATAAAGAGGCCCCATCCATTCGGAGTCACGTTTGGCGAGGTAATCATTCACGGTAACCACGTGCACACCGTTTCCGGTCAGTGCGTTAAGGAATACCGGGAGAGTAGCCACCAATGTTTTACCTTCACCGGTTGCCATTTCCGCAATCTTACCTTTATGCAGAACGACACCACCGAAGAGCTGTACATCGTAGTGAACCATGTTCCATACCGTATCGTTACCACCGGCTATCCAGTGATTCTGATAGATGGCCTTGTCACCTTCGATGCGTACAAAATCTTTCGTTGCAGCCAGTTGGCGGTCAAAATCCGTAGCGGTAACAACGATTTCTTCATTTTCTGTGAAACGTTTGGCAGTGGCCTTCACGATAGAAAAAGCAACGGGCAGTACTTCGTCCAGTGCTTTTTCATATTTCTCCAGAATTTCTTTTTCTGTCTTATCGATTTGTGCGAAGACTTCTTCGCGGTCTTCCAGTTCCAGTGTCTCGATGCTTGCCTTCAACTCTTCCACTTTCGCACGTTCGGCGGTAGCCGATTCATGGATATATTTTTTGAGTTCTTCCGTTTTGGCACGGAGGGCGTCGTTGTCCAGTTTCTCAACCTCCGGGTAGGCAGCTTTGATCTTTTCCACCCAGGGCTTGATTTCTTTCATGTCTCGTGTGGATTTGTTTCCGAAAATCGAGCTTAAAAATTCATTAAATCCCATGTTATATTATTTAGTTTATTATTTATCTTTTTCTGCACCACAGATTTCACGGATTTACACAGATTTTTTCATATAGAACACGGATCTTTCTTTTTAATCTGTGCGAATCTGTGGGATTTGTGGCGAATAATCTCCGCAAAGTTACATTAAAATGCTGATTTATTTATGTTTTGCTCCCTGTTTTTGTGAGTAAATTTTTACCGTAGGTCGGTAATAGGAGCAGAAGTACAGGCATTGGGAGCCCGGATACGCATGAAATGTGCCAGTGTGGGCGCAATATGTTCAATGGTTACAGGTGTCCGGATAATGGCCGGTTTTACGGAATGTCCCATGAAAATCAGCGGTGAAGGGATATAAGAATGACGTACCACTTTGTTTTCGCCGCCGTTCTCGTTGACGATGGTCCATCCGGGAAGGACGTCGATTACGAGGTCGCCCGAACGTTTGCGGTGGTAGCCGTTGCGTATTTTATGAATTTCCGGTGTCCATGAACCCAGCAACAGCCGGTTGGCTGAATATGCTTCGTTCACTCCGCTGAACTGCATCAGGAATTCTGCTGACTTTTGTTGGATCTCTGCCAGATTCAGTTCCTTCTTTTCCAGTAATTTATGATTCAGATAAATCTGCTGGTTGTGGTGAGCTTCCACATACTTTCCTTCGCCATACGTAGCCATCAGGTACATATTCAATAGGGCGGCACAACGGTTGAGATAAAACTCTCCGCCGGGAATCTTGTACAATCCCGAGTCAGCCGATTCGCTGTCCGTATATCCGGTGGAAGTGACGAAAATAAGCACGTTTTGTAGTCCTACTTTCTTGTCGAGCGCTTCGAGCAGGTTTTCGATGCTGCGGTCGAGACGCACGTAGGTGTCTTGTATTTCCATGGCACATTCCTGTACGGATTTATGTGCGTAGTTTCCTGCATAATAAGTGAGTGCCAATAAGTCAGTAATGTCATCCATGCCGATGGAGCTTTTGTTCAATGCTTCTTCGGCAAGTGCGTTCACTTCGTCATTCACAAAAGGGCTGGCGATGAAGCGTCTGTACTTATTGTTACGGTCGTCATCAAATTTATATTTGAAGAGTATATCCCGCCAATCTAGCAGAAAAGTGTACATGCCACGGGGGAATACCGGTTCCCATGTCATACCCGCAATACGGAAATCAATCGCCTGCCGGTCATTGTATTGGCTTGCCCACCACGGAAACTCTCCATAATAGGTCGTTCCGCTCCATTTTCCGGTGTTGGGATTGAGCCAGAAAGCGCCGTTTCCGGCATGTCCGGCTGCGAAAAGCGCGGCGTCGCAATCGGGGGCGATGGCATATACGAGTCCTTTGCCTTGGGTAGCTATTTTAAGCTCGTCGGCAATGGTGGAAGTCAGTAATTTGGTGGGTGCGGCCGTTTGGTCGGTGTAATATCCCATGAATGCTGTGTCGTCGGTGCTGTTGACGGGGCGAAGGGTAGAGGCGTCCATCCATCGTTGGGAGATGATTCCGTTCATGGAAGGCGTCGTGCCGCTGTAAATGGCTGCGATGGCAGAAGCGCGGTCTACGTTGCAGAAGGTATATTCGGCGTTATGGAACACTCTTCCCTCTTTCCAAAGACGTTTGAAGCCTTTCTCGCCGTAGAGTGACGAAAATGCTTCCAGATAGTCCGTACGCAGTTGGTCGATAGTCAGCCCTACCACTAATTTAGGGGCGGAAGGCAGTGACTGGGCTTGTAGCCCGGTGAAAGTCAGTACGGTGATGAGGGAAGTTAGTAGTCCTTTCATTATTTCTTTTTAGATGTCACAATCAGATTGCTTGCTGAACGTATCAGCAAAACGAGTGCCAAAGGTACAACAGCAAAGTCAAATCTTTGCGGAATTACAGGAAAAAGCACTATAAAAAGTGTTAAAACGACCAGATTCAAGGTCAAGTACCAGCATTTCTTCCCTTTTCGGACACAATATACGATGTAGGGAAGGAAAAGAAGTTGTCCCGGATGGAAAACCAATAACAGGAAATTGGAGCTGACTGCCGGGTGTTGGGAGAAGAGGGCGAGGAAGGCGAGGACGCATCCCACGATACCTGCTATGCCAAAAAGAACAAGGTCGATTCCCCATAATCCGGTTCTCCGGCGGATGCCATAGATCGTGGCGGCGGCTGTCAGTATAAATAAGAGTAACGAGCATTGGAGCGGAGTGGGCATCCAGCCGCTTTCATCCGGTTCGGGAGTGACGTCGATTATCAGTTCGTTGGCCTTGACAAGCGGACGGGAATAGGTATCTGTGAAAATCTGTGCGCCGTCGAAAGCATCCATCAGATAGAAGGGGGCAAACATCATTTGCCGTTGTGTGACGGGCTGGTCGGCTTCGCTTCCGATGCAGAGGTCGATGCCGAAACGCGCCCACGGATGTCCTTTGCAATATTGATGTACGATGTCGCGGAAAGTGCGCGAACAATCCTGCGGTTCCGTCGGATAAACCACCTTTCCTGCAATGCTTTCTTCTATCTTGTCCCGGGGACGGGTGGCGCAATTGTCGTAAAAGAAATTATAACGGTACACCCGGTTTTCCGGGCGATAATTTTCTTGTAATAACTGGATTAGTTTTGTTTTCTCTTCATCAGTCAGGTTCAGTGTTTGCTGCCACACGCTGCGTCCGTAGAATGCGTATTCAGCCGCAAAATGCTCATAATCCGTTACCCCCAGTTGGTAATCGGTTTCTCCGAGCGAGAAGCGGAAGATGAAGTTAGGAGTGTTGAAACTGAATAATCCGTAATTGAACACAATGTCAATCCCTTGTGACGGGTTTTCATAGCGGATGGCAGTGTGTCCGAACAGGGAATATATTTCTTCTCCGGGAGCGCAAGTCAACAAACTCAAGCGGATGGAGTCGTTGCTGTTGGCAGGTGCTTGTCCGGCGGACGGAAGCAACAGGAAGAAGGAGAGGATTGTATATAAGAAAAACCGTTTCATTAGCAGGCTCGTTTTATTTTGGTGGCAAATATAGGAAGAATTGTTGGATTCGGGAAAACGGTGGTTCTGTTTTATCGGAATAGAGTCTCTATTTCATACAAACAGAGGCTCTATATGGCTTAAACAGAGGCTCTGTTTCCCTCAAATAGAGCCTCTATTTTGGGGCTAAAAAATCGAACAGCCAAACGAACACCCCCTGAAGGTGGCTCAACTGCTTGTCTGTCATGCGTTTGCAACGCTCGAAAAAAAGTAGGCGAACCACCAACCGAACATATATAAATACTAAAATATAATAATCTATATAATATAGTTCGCTCAACACACTTTTTCTGTGTTTTGTGAATGAAAAAATGAAGATGATTCAGGAAATTTGCCTTTAGATGAGATAAAACGGAGCCTCTGTTTGGGTGAAATAATGTTTCTGTTGGAACGGAAAATTGATTACAAAATAGTGAAACGCTTTGTGGAACGCTGTTTTTCTCTTGTAATCTATTGCTTATTAGTTGTTTATGATGTAATGAAAAAGGACTGCCGAACGCAAAGTGGAATACATAATAAACAATAAAAGATAATTGATCTATTTAAAAATAGATAGTTCGATTTTTTGTTTGGGGGGATTTCTAAAATGAAAAAAGAAGATAATTCCTCTTCTATGCTTCAACTTTTCTTTTTTTACTTTACCTTTGCGCCCGCTAAAGAACCAAAAGATTTGAATTTAATAATCGACATAGGAAATACAAAGGCAAAGATTGCTTTCTTCGACGGCGGAGAAATCGTGGATGTAGTAGCTGAATCCAATCAGTCTCTAGGTTGCTTGAAAGCTCTTTGTTCTCAATATCCGGTTGAACAGGGGATTGTGGCTACTGTCATTGATCTAAACGAAAAGGTATTAGCTGATTTGGCCGCTTTGCCGTTTCCTTTGCTCTGGCTCAATCATCAGACTCCGCTTCCGGTTGTCAACCTGTACGAAACTCCCGAAACATTGGGATATGATCGTATGGCTGCCGTAGTGGGTGCTAATGAGCAGTTTCCTCATCGGGATATATTGGTGATTGATGCGGGAACTTGCATTACTTACGAGTTTATCGACTCAAAAGGCCAGTATCATGGCGGTAATATTTCTCCCGGTATGCAGATGCGTTTCAAGGCATTGCATCAGTTTACAGGACGTTTGCCCCTGGTAGACACCAACGGGCGCAAACTCCCGATGGGACGGGACACCGAAACGGCTATACGCGCCGGAGTGATGAAAGGGATGGAATACGAAATTTCAGGTTATATTGAGTCTATGAAGCATAAATATCCTGAACTTTTGGTTTTTTTAACGGGCGGAGATGATTTTTCTTTTGATAGCAGCGTAAAAAGTATCATCTTTGCAGATAGATTTTTAGTGTTGAAAGGATTAAATAGAATTTTAAACTATAATAATGGTAGGATTTAAACACACACTTTGTGCGCTTTTGCTCACGATGGTTACCGGAATGGCAATCGCTCAAAATAATACAAACTCTCCTTATACACGATATGGCTATGGCGACTTGTCCGATCAGAGTTTCGGGAATAGCAAGGCGATGGGGGGAATTGCTTTTGGACTTCGGGATGGAGCACAGATCAATCCGCTGAATCCTGCTTCGTATACAGCCATTGACTCGTTGACGTTTATTTTTGAAGGAGGCGTTAGTCTGCAAAATATGAATATTAGTGGCGGTGGTGTGAAACTGAACGCTAAAAACTCTAGCTTCGACTATCTGGCTATGCAATTTCGTTTGCATCCGAGGGTAGCGATGAGTATCGGTCTGTTGCCGTTCTCCAATGTGGGATATTCTGTATCGGAAAGCAATGAGGCTACAGAAACTTCACCGTATAGCACGAAAAGCCTTACTGGTGAGGGAGGTTTACATCAACTGTATGTTGGTGCGGGTGTAAAAGTCTTGAAAAACCTGTCTGTTGGTGTGAATGCTTCTTATTTTTGGGGAGACATAACCCGCTCGTTGACGCAGCTTTATCCGAATACCGCTTCTGCTTATTCTTACATTAGGCAGAATGCTGTGTCAGTGTCGGATTATAAACTGGATTTTGGATTGCAATATACGCAAGAATTTAACAAAAAACATTCAGCCACTATCGGAGCAGTATATTCTCCGAAGCATAAACTGAATAATGATTATACAGTAACGACGCAAGCTAGCTCAACTGTCAGTCAGGATTGGGATGCTACGCTTGAATTGCCTAATACTTTTGGCGTCGGCTTTACATATAACTATGACAAACGCTTGACTGTCGGTCTGGATTATAGTTTGCAGCAATGGTCAAAAACAAAGTTTGGCGTAAATACATCGGATGATGCTGTACGTGAAGATTTTGATGAAACATACACGTATTGCGACCGTCATAAAATATCAGTGGGTGCGGAATATATTCCCAATTTGATTGGACGTTCCTATTTATCCCACATCAAATATCGTTTGGGAGCTTATTATACGACTCCGTATTATAAGATTGGCGGTAAAGACGCAGCCCGCGAATATGGCGTAACAGCCGGTTTCGGTCTGCCTGTGCCTCGTTCCCGTTCCATCCTTAGCATCAGCGGACAGTTTGTTCGTGTAAGTGGACAGGAATCGACCTTTGTAAACGAAAATATCTTCCGCGTTAGCATCGGATTGACGTTCAACGAACGTTGGTTCTTCAAACGCAGAGTAGAGTAATTGAAATGAATGTAAGAAGAGAAAGAATAGACGACTATAATAATAACAACTAAAATTTAGATACAATGAAAATTAAAACGCTTGTGGCTATGTTGTTCCTTTCGGCAGGGGCAACCACTGTGGTAGCACAGGATGCGACTAACTGTAATTCGAACAGTAGTATCTCGCATGAAGCTGTGCGTGCAGGTAACTTTAAAGATGCGTATACTCCTTGGAAAGCTGTGTTGGAAAACTGCCCGACGCTTCGTTTCTATACTTTTACTGACGGATATAAAATTCTGAAAGGCTTGATGGGACAAATCAAGGATAGGAATAATCCGGAATATCAGAAATATTTTGATGAACTGATGAATACGCATGATTTGCGTATCAAATACACAGATGAGTTCTTGGCTAAAGGTACAAAAGTGTCTTCTGCTGATGAAGCTCTGGGTATCAAAGCTGTAGATTACATCGCTTTCGCTCCGAAAATTGATGTTAATCAGGCTTATCAATGGTTGAGCCAGTCGGTAAATGCAGTAAAAGCTGAATCTGCTGCCGCTACTATCTTCTATTTCCTGCAAATGTCTTTGGATAAACTGAAAACAGATCCTAACCATAAGGAACAATTCATTCAGGATTATCTGGCTGCTTCTGAATATGCTGATGCTGCTATTGCTGCTGAAACGAACGAAGCAAAGAAGAAAAACTTGCAAGGTATCAAAGATAATCTGGTTGCTTTGTTTGTAAACAGCGGAACGGCTGATTGCGAATCACTGCAAAACATCTATGGACCGAAAGTAGAAGCTAACCAAACAGATCTGGCTTACTTGAAGAAAGTAATCGACATCATGAAAATGATGAGATGTACGGAAAGCGAAGCTTATCAACAGGCTGCTTTCTATGTGTACAAGATAGAACCTAGTGCAGATGCCGCTACCGGATGTGCTTACCAGGCATTTAAGAAAGGTGACATCGACGGTGCTGTCAAATTCTTCGACGAAGCCATTGGATTGGAAACTGACAACGTGAAGAAAGCTGAAAAAGCATACGCTGCCGCAGCGGTATTGGCTTCTGCTAAAAAACTGTCTCAAGCAAGAGCATATTGTCAGAAAGCTATCGGGTTCAACGAAAACTATGGTGCTCCATATATCCTGATTGCCAATCTGTATGCAATGAGTCCTAACTGGAGCGACGAGTCAGCTTTGAACAAGTGTACTTACTTTGCAGTAATCGACAAACTGCAACGTGCAAAACAAGTAGATCCGAGCGTAGCTGAAGAAGCTAACAGCTTGATCGGTAGATATTCTGGTCATACTCCACAAGCTAAAGACCTGTTTATGTTAGGTTACAAGCAAGGCGACCGCATCACTATCGGCGGTTGGATAGGAGAGACTACAACGATTAGATAACCGTATGTTGCGAAAACGAAGAAACCGTTTATTGCATAAAAGCATGAGCATAACAATCACCTTCGGGGTGGTTGTTATGCTTCTTTTATTATCTTCCTGTGGCGGAAAACAGAAAGCTATGGGAGAGGCTATCACAGAACGTGATTCTCTTCCGGTGATGACCACATTGGGAGTTACTACCCTTATTTCCGATTCCGGAGTGACACGTTATAGGGTGAACACGGAAGAGTGGATGATGTACGACCGTAAAAAGCCTTCGTATTGGGCGTTTGAAAAAGGTGTGTATATGGAGCAGTTCGACTCTATCTTTAATGTAGAAGCCAGTATTAAAGCAGATACTGCCTATTATTATGACAAAGAAAGGCTTTGGAAGCTGATAGGGAATGTGGATATACAGAACCGCAAAGGAGAGCGTTTTAATACCGAACTGCTCTACTGGAATGAGGCCACTCAAAAAGTGTATTCCGACAAGTTTATACGTATTCAGCAACCGGACAGAATTATCACAGGACACGGCTTCGACTCGAACCAGCAAATGACTATATATACCATTCGTAATATTGAAGGTATTTTCTATGTGGACGAGGAAGCGAGTAGCGGTCCGCCCCAACCGGAAACAAAAGCACTGCCGGATTCAGTGAATAAAGATGCTGCGAAATAGGCGAAGTCATATCATTGTACCGTACCTCGTAAATCGTCTGATCGTAAATCAAAACTTATGAATATTTATATCTCTCTAATTATCACCATGGTCTTTTCCGCTTTCTTTTCAGGAGTGGAGATTGCCTTTGTGTCGGTAGACAAACTGCGTTTTGAGATGGAACGCAAGGGGGGAATTACGTCCCGCATCCTTTCTATCTTCTTCAAGAACCCGAATGAATTTATCTCTACCATGTTGGTGGGGAATAATATCGCACTAGTCATCTATGGTATTCTGATGGCACAGATTATCGGCGACAATCTGCTGGCGGGATTCATTGACAATCATTTCCTGATGGTGTTGGCGCAGACCGTTATTTCTACCCTGATTATCCTGGTGACCGGAGAGTTTTTGCCGAAAACAATCTTCAAAATCAATCCCAATCTGGTCTTGAATGTTTTTGCCATTCCGCTTATTGTTTGTTATGTGGTTCTCTATCCCATCTCCAAATTAGCCTCCGGCTTGTCTTGTATCTTCCTTCGCCTCTTTGGAATGAAAGTTAATAAGGATGCGTCCGACAGAGCTTTTGGAAAAGTCGACCTGGACTATTTCGTACAAAGCAGCATTGATAATGCCGAAAATGAAGAAGAGCTGGACACGGAAGTGAAAATCTTCCAGAACGCCCTCGACTTCTCGAACATAAAAATCCGCGACTGCATCGTTCCCCGTACCGAAGTGGTGGCTGTCGATCTGACTACCTCGCTGGACGAGCTGAAAAGCCGCTTCATAGAATCCGGAATCTCCAAGATAATCGTGTATGACGGGAATATCGACAACGTAGTCGGCTATATCCATTCGTCGGAAATGTTCCGTGCCCCGAAAAACTGGCATGAGAATGTGAAACAAGTGCCGATTGTGCCCGAAACCATGTCCGCCCATAAACTGATGAAACTCTTCATGCAGCAAAAGAAAACGATTGCCGTAGTGGTGGATGAATTTGGCGGTACGTCCGGCATCGTGTCTCTGGAAGACCTCGTTGAAGAAATCTTTGGAGATATAGAAGACGAACACGATAACACTTCCTATATCAGCAAGCAAATCGACGAACGCGAGTATGTGTTGTCCGCCCGCCTGGAGATAGAAAAAGTCAATGAGACGTACGGACTCGACTTGCCCGAGTCGGATGATTATCTGACAGTAGGAGGGTTGATCCTGAACCAATATCAGAGCTTCCCGAAGTTGCATGAAGTGGTCCGGGTAGGACGTTATCAATTCAAGATAATTAAGGTCACAGCGACAAAAATAGAACTCGTGCGATTAAAAGTCTTGGAATAATGACGATAATCAAGAAATTTTTAGCCAATAAATAGATGCATATTAGCATTTTTTGTATCTTCGTGCGCTAAAACGACAAAAGAAAGAAATAATAATAAACATAAATCGTATTAATCAAAATGGCAACGTTACAAAACATTAGGTCGAAAGGACCTCTATTGGTGATTGTTATCGGCTTGGCGCTGTTTGCTTTCATTGCGGGTGACGCATGGAAGGTGATGCAGCCGCATCAGGCACATGACGTAGGTGAGGTGAACGGAGACGCTCTTTCCGCTCAAGAGTATCAGAATTTGGTAGAAGAATATACCGAAGTGGTGAAACTCATGCGTGGGGTGACCGCCTTGAATGACGAACAAACCAATCAGGTGCGCGATGAAGTATGGCGTTCCTACGTAAACAATAAACTGATCGAAAAAGAAGCAAAAGCACTGGGACTGACTGTTTCTGCTGCTGAAATCCAGGACATCCTGAAAGCAGGCGTTCATCCTTTGTTGAGACAAACTCCTTTCCAGAATCCGCAAACAGGAAACTTCGACAAGGATATGTTGAACAAGTTCCTCGTGGAATATGCCAAGATGAGCGAATCACAAATGCCGGCACAGTATGCTGAACAATACAATAACATGTATAAATACTGGTCTTTCATTCAGAAAACTCTGATCGAGAGCCGTCTGGCAGAAAAGTATCAGGCATTGGTATCTAAAGCTCTTCTTTCCAATCCGGTGGAAGCACAGGACGCTTTCGACGCAAGAGTGAACCAGTACAACGTGTTGATGGCTGGTATTCCTTACTCTTCTGTAGTGGACTCTACAATCGTAGTGAAAGAATCGGAACTGAAAGACTTGTATAACAAGAAGAAAGAACAATTCAAGCAATATCAGGAAACTCGTGACATCAAGTACATTGATGTACAAGTGACTGCAAGTGCTGAAGACAGAGCTGCTATCCAGAAAGAAGTGGACGAAGCTACTGAACAGTTGGCTACTACTACGGAAGATTATACTTCTTTCATCCGCTCGACTGGCTCGGAAGCTCCTTATGTAGACTTGTTCTATAACAAAACAGCTTTCCCGTCAGATGTAGTTGCCCGTTTGGACTCTGCTTCGGTAGGTACTATTTATGGTCCTTACTATAACGGTGCCGACAATACAATCAACTCTTTCAAAATTGTAGCTAAAGCTGCTGCTGCCGACTCTGTCGAATTCCGTCAGATTCAGGTATACGCAGAAGATGCTGTGAAGACAAAGACATTGGCTGACAGTATCTACAACGCGATCAAAGGTGGTGCTAACTTTGCTGACCTGGCAAAGAAATATGGTCAGACTGGTGATGCAAACTGGCTAACTTCTGCACAGTACGAAGGTGCACAGATAGACGGTGATAACCTGAAATTTATCTCTGCTATCAACAATGCAGGTGTAAACGAACTGGTGAACTTGCCGATGGGACAAGCAAACGTAATTCTTCAGGTGACTAACAAGAAATCTGTAAAAGACAAATATAAAGTAGCTGTTATCAAACGTGAAGTAGAGTTCAGCAAAGAAACTTACAACCGTGCTTATAATGATTTCAGCCAGTTTATCGCAGCTAATCCGAGTGTAGAAAAGATGGTAGCTAACGCTGAAGAAGCCGGTTACAGACTGCTCGACAGAATGGATTTGAGTAGCTCTGAACACAATATCGGTGGTGTAAGAGGCACAAAAGAAGCGTTGAGATGGGCGTTTGATAAAGCAAAACCGGGTGATGTTTCCGGCTTGTACGAATGTGGCGAAAGCGATCACATGATGGTAGTAGGTCTGGTAGGCATTAAGCCGGAAGGATATCGTCCGTTGAAAGCAGTACAGGATCAGTTGAGAGCTGAAATCGTAAAAGATAAGAAAGCTGAAAAGATTATGGCTGACATGAAAGCTGCCAATGCAACTTCATTCAACCAGTACAAAGAGATGACTAATGCAGTCAGCGACTCTTTGAAGATGGTTACTTTTGCAGCTCCTGCATACGTATCAGCATTGCGCAGCAGCGAACCGCTGGTAGGTGCTTATGCTTCTGCAGCTGAAGTAAATCAGTTGAGCGCTCCTATCAAAGGTAATGCCGGAGTATTTGTATTGCAGGTATACGGCAAGGACAAACTGAACGAAACATTCGACGCAAAAGCAGAAGAAGCTACGCTGACTAACATGCACGCACGTTTTGCCAGCCGTCTGATGAATGATTTGTATCTGAAAGCAAACGTAAAAGATACACGCTTCTTGTTCTTCTAAACAAGTAGCAAGTAATAGATATTAGGCACGGATTACACGGATTTACGCGGTTTAAACTTTTGAGGGAACCGCGAAACCCGTGTAATCCGTGCCTTTTTTGTGGTCGTTTTTTTTGTTTATGGTCTTTGTTATCTGATTAAATTTCCATATCTTGCCAATCTTTATCAATTGGCTTTGCAAAATACTTCATTAACTAATACGAATCTATATTATGACTAAACAACTAGCCCAGTATTCAGTTCCCGCTGAAAATTCACGTGTTATCCGTGTATTCCTTTCGTCAACGTTCAGAGACATGGAGATGGAACGTTCTGCATTAGTCAAACTCTTTAAGGGTTTGCAAGTGAAGGCTGCCAGCCGTGGTGCCACCATTTCATTGGTTGATTTGCGTTGGGGAATCACAGAAGAAGATGCGAAAAGCGGCAAGGTTGTTGAAATATGCCTGAAAGAGATCGTTAACTCCCGGCCTTTCTTCATTGGTATGGTAGGCGACCGCTATGGATGGTGTCCCAGTTATGAAGATTTATCTCAAACTCTCAATGACAGCTTGGAATATCGTTGGATAGAAGATGACTTGAATCACCATTTGAGTGTGACGGAAATTGAAATGCAGTTTGGTGTACTGCGCAATCCCAATCCGTTACATGCCTATTTTTATATAAAACAGTCGGCAGATGATGAACTGTCTTGCCCTGAAGAGGAGTCTCTTAAATTGAAACGTCTGAAAGAGAGTATTTTGCAACAGGATCGTTATCCTGTGCAAGAGTATGATTCGCCCGATCAGTTGTGTAACCTTGTGGAAGCTGCTTTCACGGAATTGCTTGAACGGGAGTTTCCGGATGTACTGACCGTTGAAGATAATCAAGCATTGCAAGAACAACTGACGCGCAATGAACTCTTATTCAATTATCACCCAATACCTGAAGCAGATCAGGCGTTTACTGATTTTTTGGCGGCGGATGAACAGAGGTGTCTGGTGGTAACGGGCGGTTGCGGTCTTGGCAAGAGTGCTTTGTTGGCTCATTGGAGCGATTTGGTGAACAATGATATGCCGATGATTCCTATCTATCATCGCTTGGATAGTACTACATTGTCTTCTTATCCGGAAACGTTGGCGAGAATGTTAGCTTCTAAATGCCAGAACGCACTCAAGCATCAATCTTTGGGTGAAGAAAATTTGTTCGCGGCGGAAGTCTCAAAAGAACTGGACTCGACCCAAAGCACTGCCAAATCCATCATGGACGCCGTGAAAAACTCGGTTTTGATGGGAGATGCTGGCTTGAACACTTTTTCAGGGAACACACTTCGAAACCTCAAGGAGATTGAAGAAGATTTGAATTCTATCCAAAAGTTCAGTCAGTTGTGGAGTGCGCTGGGTGCATCAAGATACCCTATCATTCTGTTGATTGATGACATCAGTTATCTGAATCCGACTGAAGCATCCCTGTTTTCTTTATTTGCATCTATTCCCCCGAACGTGAAAGTCGTGTTGAGCTTTTCTGCGTCATCCACTGCCTACCTGCCCTTTGTTCAGAATGGCTACGCTCATTTCCAGTTGAATGGCTTTTCGCAGGCGGATGCCAAGTCGTTCTCAAAGCAATATTTGTCTACTTACTCCAAGGCTTTGTCCGCACAACAGGAAGATATTCTTGCTTCGTGGGTGCTGGCTAAACAACCGCGCTGTTTAAGTGTATTGCTCAACGAGCTGGTTTCGTTCGGTCAGTACGATGCTCTCAATGAATATATGAGTGGATATTGCCGGCTCAATGAGGTTGGGCAATTCTATGACAGTGTGTTACGGCGTTTGTCGGCTGATTATGGTTTCGAAGAGATTGGAAGAACGCTTCTGATGCTTTCACTTACTTTAGAAGGATTTACCGAAGATGAAGTGAAGAGCATGGCAGACATTAATCAGATACTTTGGTCGCAGTTGAGAGTGGAAATGAGCAGCTGGCTCACCAACAAAGGAGGACGATATTGCATTGGTGACACACAAATGGTAGAGGCGATCGAACGCTATTTCGCTCAAGATGACGAATGTATAGATGATAGTCGCCATGAAATTATTTCCGCTCTGCTGGATGAGGAAGAGATCCTTTCCCATCCGTTGACTTTTGCCGATTATAACTATCGCATGAAACAGTTCTGCTACCATGATTCGTATCGCTATAAAGTGGAGATTACCTATCAATGCTATAAGATGCAAGAATGGGATATATTGAAGGATTGGATTTGTGATGTGGAGATTTTCGAGATTCTGTATCGCACGAATCGTTCTCTGTTGGAAGATAGCTGGAAGGCGATCATGAACGACAATCCTGAAGTTACGCCTGAAGTCTATGCCGAATTGGACTTTGATGAGATCGATTCTTTTTTAATTCCTGTCATTGCTAATGATATGGCTACTTTCTTGAGCAGTTCTTTCCATCTGACGAAGGCGGCGGCTGCTGTGAGTGAGAAGAGTATGGAAGGTGCTGCCATGCCACTCATTGCCAAGTCGGTATTGAAGATGAATGAGGGATGCCGCTATGCCCGTAATGAAGAGTACGAAACGGCATGCGACTGTTTCCTGAAAGCATTGGTGATGCAGGAAAACATAGTACCGACTCCGGAACTGGAGATTGCCAACACCTGCCGAAATCTAGCTCTGGCATATTACTACAATGAGCAATACAATGAAGCAGTGACCTATCTGAATAGGGCGCTTGATTATCATGCGGCTTCTGCTGATGAGAAGAGTCAGGCAGAAGTCATTGAACTTTCCGAATATCTGGCTTATTGTGATTACTATAAGGATGAGGAAGAGAGTGCTGCCGAGAAATTCCGGAAAGTAGCTGAAATGCACGAGTCGTTGAATGGCAGGCTGTCCGGTGGAGTGGCTAAATGTTTGCGTATGCAGGGTAAATGTCTTTATTATATCAAACGATACGATGAAGCATGGATGCTGATGAATCAGGCGTTGGACATTGCTATACAGATAGATAGTAAAAAACAGATCGTCGCTTGTCATAAACAGTTGTATTATCTGTGCAGGGAATTCAAACGGATGATGAATGAACGTGGCGATGAGCAGGCATCTACTTTATTCTTCCGTGAGTCTCTTCTGCATGAAATGTATTTCAGCGAAAAACCGCGTCTGGCGGAACTGACTGTTCGCTACGAGGCATTGAGATGTGATATTATGCAGCAGTATTACATGAATAAAGACTATGATAACGTGATTCGTATTGCAACGTCTTTGGATTTTCACGATGATGCTGACCCTAATGCTTCCTGTCTGGTATATTATTACAAAGCACAGGCTTATGTGAAGTTGGAGAATTATCCAATGGCGAAAGAGGCTTTCTTCAGAGAGCTTGAACTGCGAAAGAAGTATTTGGGATGGGAGGAAGAAGATACGATTCTGGCTTGTCAGAACTTAGGGGTTTTGCACAGCTTTTGTAATGAACGGGAAGAGGCGCTGGCTTGTTTCCGTGAGGCGTACGGTCATGAAGTGAAAAAGAATGGCGAGGATTCTGAAATGGCGCAAAAGCTACTTCAATATATCAGCGTGGTTGAATCATAACGGAGGCATACTTCCCTTTTTTGTTAACTTTTACATTCCTGCTATACGGAAATCGACTTTATTTCCTTACATTTGCAGATATAAACTATCAACAGAAAGAAGAATGTCTAAATATCCCCTTTTAGGAATGACTCTTGTAGAGCTTCAATCATTGACAAAAAGACTGGGTATGCCCGGCTTTGCTGCCAAGCAGATTGCATCCTGGCTTTACGAAAAGAAGGTAGCCTCGATTGATGATATGACTAATTTGTCATTGAAACACCGGGAGTTGCTCAAGCAGAACTATGAGGTGGGAGCGGAAGCTCCGGTAGATGAAATGCGCTCTGTAGATGGTACGGTGAAGTATCTTTATAAAGTGGGTGAGAACCATTTTGTAGAGTCGGTTTATATACCGGATGATGACCGGGCAACGTTGTGCGTGTCGTCACAAGTAGGTTGCAAGATGAACTGTAAGTTCTGTATGACCGGCAAACAGGGGTATACGGCTAACCTGACCGCCAGCCAGATCATGAACCAGATTCATTCGCTGCCGGAACGGGACAAACTGACTAATGTCGTAATGATGGGAATGGGCGAGCCGCTCGATAACCTGGATGAGGTATTGAAGGCATTGGAACTACTGACCGCTACCTACGGTTACGCATGGAGTCCGAAGCGTATCACGCTTTCTACTGTCGGGCTACGGAAAGGATTGCAGCGTTTTATCGAAGAAAATGACTGTCACCTTGCCATCAGCCTTCACTCGCCGCTGACCGTTCAGCGTGCTGAATTAATGCCGGCGGAAAAGGCGTTTTCAATCACCGAAATGGTGGAACTGTTAAAAAACTATGATTTTAGTAAACAACGTCGACTTTCGTTTGAATATATTGTTTTTAAAGGGCTCAATGATTCGCAGGTCTATGCCAAAGAGTTGCTGAAACTTCTTCGCGGGCTGGATTGCAGGGTGAATCTGATTCGTTTTCATGCCATACCGGGGGTAGACCTCGAGGGAGCGGACATGGATACGATGACCCGTTTTCGTGATTATCTGACGTCACACGGACTTTTCACCACTATCCGTTCATCCAGAGGCGAAGATATTTTTGCCGCTTGCGGTATGCTGTCGACAGCGAAACAGGAGAAAAATAATGAAAGTTAATATATAAAACCGAACATCATGAAAAAGTACTCTTTTATTTTATGCATCGCTTTGGTAGCCTTTGTCGTTGCATCTTGTGGTCTGAAAGGAAATCACACCTCTAGTGGTCGTGCTTACGAGCTTTTGGTTGTAGTAGATCACGGTGTTTGGGATCGTGCTGCCGGAAGGGCTTTACATGATGCGCTCGATGCTGATATGCCCGGTTTGCCGCAGTCGGAACCTTCTTTCCGGATTATGTATACTTCACCGAAAGATTATGATTCTACGCTGAAGTTGATACGTAACATTATTATTGTAGATATACAGGATATATATACGAAAGCCTCGTTCAAATATGCGAAGGACGTGTATGCCAATCCGCAGATGATATTGACTATCCAGGCTCCGAACGAAGAAGAGTTTGAGAAGTTTGTGGAAGAGAACAAAAAGACGATTGTCGACTTCTTTACCCGTGCGGAAATGAACCGTCAGATTACGTTCCTGGAAGGGAAACACAGTAATTTCATTTCGCAGAAAGTGGACAGTTTGTTCGGATGCGACATCTGGGTGGATGCCGAACTGGCTAATTCAAAGACCGGGGATGATTTCTTCTGGGCTTCTACCAACACAGGTACTGCCGACCGTAACTTTGTGATGTACTCTTATCCGTACACTGACAAGGATACGTTTACCAAAGAATATTTTGTGCACAAACGTGATTCCGTGATGAAAGCCAATATTCCCGGATTCAAGGAGGGCGTTTATATGTCGACCGATAGTTTGTTGACCGATGTCCGTCCGATCAATGTGCAGAACAGCTACACAATGGAAGCACGTGGCCTGTGGCGTATGAAGGGCGACTTTATGGGTGGTCCGTATGTGTCTCATACTCGTCTGGACGAGAAAAACCAACGAATTATTACAGCAGAAATATTTGTTTATTCACCTGATAAAATGAAACGCAACCTGGTACGCCAGATGGAAGCATCTCTGTATACACTGAAACTTCCGAATGAAGTTCAGCAGAATCAGATTCCATTGGGAGAGGCATCTAAGGAAGCGGAACAAACTAATAAATAAAAACATGGAAGATAACAAGATAAGGATAGGTATCACCCAAGGAGATATTAACGGGGTGGGCTATGAGGTGATTCTTAAGACATTTTCCGACCCTACGATGTTGGAACTATGTACTCCGATCATTTATGGCTCACCGAAAGTAGCGGCTTATCATCGCAAAGCGCTGGATATACAGGCCAATTTTAGCATTGTCAACTCTGCTACCGAAGCGGGGTACAACCGTTTGAGTGTGGTGAACTGTACGGATGATGAAGTGAAAGTGGAATTTTCCAAACCCGACCCCGAAGCCGGTAAAGCTGCGCTGGGGGCTTTGGAACGTGCCATCGAAGAATATCGCGAAGGGTTGATAGACGTTATCGTAACAGCTCCGATCAATAAACATACGATTCAGTCGGAAGAGTTCTCCTTCCCCGGACATACGGAATATATCGAAGAACGTCTGGGCAATGGTGATAAGTCATTGATGATTTTGATGAAGAATGACTTCCGGGTGGCTTTGGTTACGACACATATCCCTGTCAGAGAGATCGCGACTACGATTACCAAAGAACTGATTCAGGAGAAACTGATGATATTCCACCGTTGCCTGAAACAGGATTTCGGTATCGGCGCTCCGCGTATTGCGGTGCTCTCTCTCAATCCTCATGCCGGAGACGGTGGTTTGTTGGGAATGGAAGAGCAGGAAGTGATTATCCCTGCCATGAAAGAAATGGAAGAGAAAGGAATCCTTTGCTACGGTCCTTATGCGGCCGACGGCTTTATGGGTTCAGGCAATTATACTCATTTTGACGGTATCCTGGCGATGTATCACGATCAGGGGCTGGCTCCGTTCAAGGCCTTGGCTATGGAAGACGGGGTGAACTATACAGCAGGCCTGCCGGTAGTACGTACTTCTCCGGCTCATGGAACGGCATACGATATTGCAGGCAAGGGAGTGGCTTGTGAAGATTCTTTCCGTCAGGCAATCTATGTTGCCATCGACGTGTTCCGTAATCGTCAGCGGGAAAAAGTGGCTCGTGCCAATCCGTTGCGTAAACAGTATTACGAGAAACGTGACGATAGTGATAAACTGAAGCTGGATACAGTAGACGAAGATTAAAAACGAGTGATGACGAGAGCAGAGATACAACAAGTGAAACAGCGTTTCGGTATTATTGGAAATACCGAAGCATTGTCGCGCGCCATAGATGTTGCCATTCAGGTAGCTCCTACCGATTTGTCTGTGCTGATTACCGGAGAAAGTGGAGTCGGAAAAGAAAGTTTTCCGCAGATTATTCATCAATATAGCCGGAGGAAGCACGGACAGTATATTGCTGTCAACTGTGGCGCTATTCCGGAAGGTACGATTGATTCCGAACTGTTCGGACATGAGAAAGGTGCGTTTACCGGTGCGATTGGCGAACGGAAAGGGTACTTTGGCGAAGCCGACGGCGGTACTATTTTTCTTGATGAAGTAGGGGAGTTGCCGATGTCTACCCAGGCACGTTTGCTCCGTGTACTGGAGAGTGGCGAGTTTATGAAAGTAGGTTCGTCCAAAGTACAAAAAACGGATGTGCGTGTGGTGGCAGCTACCAACGTCAATCTTTCACAAGCGATTGCAGAAGGACGTTTCCGTGAAGATTTATATTACCGGTTGAATACGGTGCCTATCCAGATACCGCCTTTGCGTGAACGTGGTGACGATGTACTCTTGTTGTTCCGTAAGTTTTCCGCAGACTTTGCAGAGAAATACCGGATGCCTGCTATTCAGTTGACGGAGGATGCGAAGAAAGAGTTGTTGGCTTACCCGTGGCCCGGAAACGTGCGCCAGTTGAAGAACATCACCGAGCAAATATCTATCATTGAAACCAACAGGGAGATCTCTGCTGCTATCTTGCAGAATTATCTTCCCGCACAAAATACGCAACGTCTTCCCGCGCTGATGGGAACGCGTGAGAGTAAAGGCTTTGAGAGCGAACGGGAGATTCTTTATTCCGTTCTGTTCGATATGCGCCAGGAAGTGGCGGAGCTGAAGAAGATGGTGCACAACCTGATGGCGGAACGTGCCGGACAGGTGGGGCAGGTAGGACAAATGGGAACGGTGGTTACTACTCCGGTAGTGACGGCGCATCAACCTTCGGTACCTGCTATCATTCACACCATGCAGCCCACGGTTTGCAAGGATGATGATGACATACAAGACACGGAAGAATATGTAGAAGAATCTCCTTTGTCACTGGACGAAGTGGAGAAAGAAATGATACGCAAAGCACTTGAGAGGCATCATGGAAAGCGGAAGAGTGCGGCCAAGGACTTGAATATTTCCGAGCGTACACTCTATAGAAAAATAAAAGAATATGAATTGGATTAAGAAAATAATACGCCCTTTGTTACTGTTCGGCTTGCCGTTGGTAGTCATTGCGTGCACTGTTTCCTATAAGTTTAACGGATCGTCTATCAATTATGATAAGGTAAAGACCATTTCGATAGCCGACTTCCCGATCAAGTCGGAGTATGTATATGCTCCGTTAGCAACCAAATTCAATGAGGACCTGAAAGATATCTTCATCCGGCAGACCCGTCTGCAACTGCTCAAGCCGAATCAGAATGCGGACTTGCAGATTGACGGAGAAATCACAGGATACAATCAGTACAACCAGGCAGTATCTGCCGACGGTTACTCTTCGGAGACGAAGTTGACTATTACCGTCAATGTACGTTTTGTCAACAACACCAATCATGCCGAAGACTTTGAACAACAGTTTTCTGCGTTCCGTACCTACGACTCTAGCCAGTTGCTGACTGCCGTACAGGACGGATTGATTGCTGAAATGTCTAAAGAGATCACCGACCAAATTTTTAATGCAACTGTAGCAAACTGGTAATATAAATGACTTCTGTTAACTTTCAACAATGGATTCAGCATCCCGAGACGCTGAATAGGGATACTTTGTACGAACTGCGCAATCTTCTTGCGAGGTATCCGTATTTTCAGTCACTTCGTCTGCTGTATCTGAAGAATCTGTATATTCTCCATGATATTAGTTTCGGTGGAGAACTGCGGAAAGCAGTTCTTTACATTGCAGACAGACGGCAGTTGTTCCGGTTGATTGAAGGTGACCGCTATGATGTGCAGGCACGGAAAAAGGGAGTACCTCTCACGGAGGTACTGAAAGACGAACCGTCCGTAGACCGCACATTAGCATTGATCGACGCTTTCTTGTCCACAGTACCCGAAGAGGTGACTGCCCGGACCAGCTTCGACTATTCGATGGATTACACCTCTTATCTTTTGGAGGAGACTCCGGCCACGGAACAGTCGGCCGAAGAAACGCCCAAACTCAAAGGCTACGAACTGATTGACGACTTTATAGAAAAGAGCGAGAGCGACTCTCCCCTCTGCATGAAACCTTTAAGAGAAGAAATGCCATCTTCGCCAACCTCTTCGGACGAACTTACCGAAGAAGAAACGATGAAGGAAGAAGAGGAAGATGACAGCTGTTTTACGGAAACTTTGGCAAAAATCTATGTTAAACAGCAACGATATTCAAAAGCTCTTGAAATAATTAAAAAATTAAGCTTGAAATATCCAAAAAAAAATGCTTACTTTGCAGACCAAATCAGATTTTTGGAGAAATTGATTATTAACGCTAATTCAAAATAACTAAAAATGTACTTATTATTCGTTATCTTAATGGTTATTGCAGCCTTGTTGATGTGTTTCATCGTGCTGATTCAGAACTCAAAAGGAGGCGGACTTGCTTCTGGTTTCTCTTCATCTAACGCCATCATGGGCGTGCGCAAGACTACAGATTTTCTGGAAAAAGCAACATGGGGCTTAGCTATCTTCATGGTGGTAATGAGCATTGCTACTGCTTATGTAGTTCCTCGCTCTGCTGTTGCTAAAGACGCAGTGTTGGAACAGGCACAGAAAGAACAACAGACTAACCCGTATAACTTACCCGCAGGTACGGCTGCGCCACAAACTGAAGCTCCTGCTACCAATGCACCTGCTACAGAAACTCCGGCACCGGCTGCTGAAACTCCTGCTCCTGCAGCAGAGTAATTCACTCTGTCGTCAGGTAAGACTTTGGGGTAAAACCATTAATGGGAAGGTGCAGACGGATGCTGCATTTCTTTGATATTTAAGTGCGGATTACGCAGATTACACGGATTTTCAATGTTCCGCGTGGTCAGTGTAATCCGCACTTAACTTTTTCTTGTAAAAACAATCTCTTTGTGATAGAAACAAACGAGATTTAACTACCTTTGTTGGCTGTATAAGATTATTAACTACTTTTTTAAATATAACAATGACAGAACATTTGAAACAGAAATTGAATGACTCCGCCGTACTCCGATGGAGTGTTCTAGCATTGGTCGCATTTACTATGCTATGCGGCTATTTCCTCACCGACGTAATGTCTCCTCTAAAACCCATGCTTGAGAAAGAACTACTATGGGACAGTCTTGATTATGGTTTCTTCACAAGCGCTTACGGGTGGTTTAATGTATTCCTATTGATGCTGATTTTCGGTGGTATCATTTTGGATAAGATGGGAGTTCGTTTCACCGGAATGGGGGCTTGCTTATTGATGGTGTTTGGTTGTGGATTGAAATACTATGCGATTTCTACTACTTTTCCGGAAGGTGCCATGCTCTTCGGATTCAAAACACAGGTAACCCTGGCTGCATTGGGGTATGCTATCTTCGGTGTAGGTGTGGAAATTGCCGGTATCACAGTTTCCAAGATTATCGTGAAATGGTTCAAGGGTAAGGAAATGGCGTTGGCTATGGGACTTGAAATGGCTACGGCACGTATCGGAACAACTCTGGCAATGGTGCTCACGGTTCCTTTGGCCGACTTTTTCGGATCTACGGATGAGAGTGGCACATTTCATACCAATATTCCTGCTCCGATTTTGTTTTGTCTGATTATGTTGTGCGTGGGTACGATTGCTTTCTTCCTTTATACTTTCTATGATAAGAAGTTGGATGCTTCTTTGGATGCAGAGGGATTGGAACCGGAAGAGCCGTTCCGTATGAAAGATATTGTGTATATCATTACCAATAAAGGATTCTGGCTGATTGCATTACTATGTGTATTGTTCTACTCGGCTGTATTCCCCTTTATCAAGTATGCTGCCGACTTGATGGTGCAGAAGTATAATGTAGATCCGAAGTTGGCGGGAACGATTCCCGGATTGTTGCCGATTGGTGCGATTATCCTGACTCCGTTGTTCGGCTCGCTTTATGACCGTATCGGTAAGGGAGCCACATTGATGATAATCGGATCAGTGATGCTTATTTTTGTGCATACGATGTTTGCTCTGCCTATACTGAATATATGGTGGTTTGCTACTATCATCATGATTATATTGGGATTTGCCTTCTCGTTGGTGCCTTCAGCTATGTGGCCGTCTGTTCCGAAGATTATTCCGGAAAAACAGTTGGGTACCGCATATGCATTGATTTTCTGGGTACAGAACTGGGGATTGATGGGTGTTCCTTTGTTGATCGGATGGGTGTTGAATACTTATTGCAAAGGTCCGGTAGTAGATGGTGCACAGACTTATGACTACACGTTGCCGATGGCTATTTTTGCTCTCTTTGGTGTGCTTGCTCTGATTGTGGCTTTGATGTTAAAGGCAGAGAACAAGAAGAAGGGATACGGTCTGGAAGAGGCGAATATCCAAAAGTAACTAGGAAATTCAATACCTAAAGTGACAAAGGAATTTTGTATCAAGGTGTAAACAGAAGAGTATCAGTATGAATACTCTGAAATAAAAAATAAGAAGTATGGCTGCCAAAGAGAAAATCAACCTGTTAGAGGTCATTCCCTGTCGCAGTGAACATATTACAGCAGAAAGGGAAGGGGAGACAATTGTGCTCTCCTTTCCCCGTTTTAAATATCCGTGGATGCAACGCTTCCTTGTGCCGAAAGGAATGTCGAAAGAACTTCATGTGAAATTGGAAGAACACGGTACGGCTGTATGGGAACTGATAGATGGAAAACGCAATGTTCGTGAGATTATAGAAAAACTCGCAGACCACTTTCAAAATGAAGAGGGCTACGAGTCGCGTGTGTCGGCTTATCTTTCTCAAATGCAGAAAGATGGATTTATAAAACTGGTGATACCAGTCGTATATAGGAACTTATTATTATTTATTTGATAAATACAGCCCAAAGTATGACGGCAATTGCTATCAGGACCCCCATGATAATAAGCGTTCCCCAAACAAAATAATTGCTGTCTTTCTCTTTCTTTTTCTCCGAGTCGTGGATGATACGCTCCATTTCTTCGGGAGTGGTGTTAGGTAGTGGATAAGGTTCGTTTGCACGGTTTAGATGCTTCAACTTATCGTTAGCACGTTCACGACGTAGGCGGGAAGCTTCCCGTCCCTCTTTTATTCGGCGTATCATGTCGAATGCATGTCCTTCACCAACCATATTCTTTGTTTTTTAGAAGTTCACTTCCTCGTTTTTCTATTTCCCTTCTTCTCTGTCCACTTTGAGCAATCCTCCCGTATTCGGATCAAAATAAACTTTGATGGTAGAATTCTTGTTGAACAAAACCGGAGCCAGATATTCTATCACACCGAATTGGGTAATAGGAAGCTCACCTTCGTAAAGTTTCTTTTTACCGTCAGTCAGTGTAACCATAGCTTGTCCGGGGACGTTGTAGGCGATTCCATCCAAATCTTTCTTCTTCTTATCGTCTTCCTGTGGTATCTTGACCGATTTCAGGTCTTTCAGACTGATATAAAACGGAGTTCCTGCCAAATCATTGTTGGCAACTACACCTAACTTCTTCGAGAAGCGGAAAGCAACTTCATTGTTGAATTCCTTGTCAGGGGTAAGGCGGACAGTGAATGTTCTCTCTTCTTTGTTGCAGGTGCCGGAGAACATTTGCGTCATGGCTTCTTCCTGTGCATTCAGATTGTCGAGCATAATCTTAAGCTGTGCTCCGTCTGAAGGCATATTATCAGCCTGTCCGCGCAATAAGGCATTTTTGCTTTCGCGGATGTTATAGATCTCTTTAGCCACCAGCTCGGCCATCTTAGCGGTGGAACTAGCCATCAGAATCTCTTCGGTCAGGAATTCGCGAGGATTCGCTTTCTTTTGGAGGACTGCGGGGGCGGGAGCAGCTTTTTTGCCTGCACTGCTATTGCTGTAAGGAACATTGATCGTTTTCACAATGCCATCCTCTGTCAGTTCCATGAGCGGTGCTACTGTCTTATCCTTCAATTTTACGAAATACGTAGTTTCGCTGTTGGGCACACCTACGGATTTCACTTTTACGCTAGCCAGTTCCCAGTACTCTTCAGGGTCGGCGGAGACGTTGGTCAGTCGTAGGTAACGATCAGCATATTTGCTGAATTCTCCCGGAGTATAGTTGACTTTGTTGGCTTTTATTTCAAGTTCTATTTGGGTTTTGGGAAGACTGTAAACCACTCCATAGTCTTTTCCTCGGGTAACCCCTGTCAGTACTTCGGTTTGTGCATAGGCGGACGTTGTCATAAGTAGTCCTGCTGCTATAATCAACTTTTTCATATTCGGTTCTTTTTAACTGGTTTTGAAAACAAAGTTAATGAAGTTATTGAAAAAAGGGTAAGTTCTTAACTTTTATTCGCTTACAAGTCGCCATGCTGTCGGCAGACAGGTGATAATATCGCTTGCGATCATTCCGATCATTCCTTGCTTCTTTTGAGCGACATCGCCCGCCAATCCGTGAATGTAAGTGCCGATTTTAGCGGCTTCCTCGGTGGGGTAACCTTGGGCAAGCAGTGCCAGGATTACTCCGGTCAGTACGTCACCGCTACCTCCGGTTGCCATTCCCGGATTTCCGGTTGGGTTGAAGAAACATTTACCTTCGGGGGTGATGATGGCGGAGTAGGCTCCTTTTAAAATAATGTGAACATGGGCGGCACGGGCCAGTTCGCAAGCCTTCATCAGACGTTCGTAAGAGTCCTGGCATTTGCCGGTCAGACGTTCCAGTTCTTTCGGATGCGGGGTGAGGATGGAACCCTTCGGCAGGTGGGTAAGGGTATGGCGGTGGTTGGCAAGGATATTAAGTGCGTCGGCATCCACTACAACAGGAGTCTGGCAATGTTCCAGTTGCTCCAATAAAGCAGCTTCCGTTTCCTCGTTTCGTCCCAGTCCCGGACCGATGCCGACTGCTTGATAGTCGTCCGTGTCGGTAGGTACGGCAAAACAGGTTTCGTTGATGTCGGTTTCTACGATTGCTTCGGGTATGGAGGTCTGCAAGATGTCGTTGTTGCACATTGGTGCATGAACAGTCAGCAACCCTACTCCCGAACGGAGGCAGGCGCGGGCAGCGAGAACAGAGGCTCCTGCCATTCCTTTTGAACCGGCAATCAATAGTGCATGACCGAAGTTTCCCTTGTGGGCAAACTGTTTGCGTGGCTTGATGAGTGAACGGATTTGCTCTATTTCCAACATTTCGTAGTTCGTTTCCATCTCTTCAATGCCGTCTTCGCTCAATTGGATATCCAACAATTCCCATTCTCCGACAAATTCCGTGTTCTCTGCGAAAAGAAAGGCGAGCTTCGGCAGTTGCAGACTGAAAGTTACGTCGGCACGGATAATATTAGCTTTTACGTTGAATGTATTTTCTTCTCCCATCAGTCCGGAAGGAATGTCGATGGCTACTACCATAGCAGGGGAGGAATTGATGTATTTCACTACGGCAGCGAATCCGCCGCTCAACGGTTTGTTCAGGCCTGAACCGAATAATCCGTCGATTACCAGATGGTCGGGCGTCAGGGCGGGAGGTACGAATTGGGTACTGATTTCGTGGAATTTTACTTCTTCCATCATTTCTACCAATTCTTTATTGGTCTGGCAGTCGGGTGAAAGTTCTCCTTTCGTGTTGAAGAGAAATACCTCGATTTTATATCCTTTTTCAGCCATCATGCGGGCTACGGCGAGAGCGTCTCCGCCATTATTCCCCGGTCCGGCAAAGATAGTGACCGGCGTTTCCGTATTCCATCTGTCTGTGATGGCTTTTGTTAATACGGTTGCTGCACGTTCCATCAGATCGATTGATGTAATAGGTTCGTTCTCAATGGTATAAGCGTCCAATTTCTTGATACTGCTGCTTGGAAATATTTTCATTGCGATGTTCTTTTAGTTTTCGGATTACAAATGTACATGATTCTTCTGACTTTTCCCGTTTGTTGTGGGAAGAAAACCATAATTGCAACTTTTAATTCATCATTAGTTCTATCTTTGGGTCAGAGAAATATCTGCTTTTGAACTATTAAGTGTTAGAATAACTCCGCCAAAAAATAATTCAATGCAGCACCATTATGAACTTACTTTTATTTCTCCTGAAAAAGATTTCTTCATTTCATTTCTCATATTCTCATTGTTTTTCGATAAACGAAAGCTAATCAAATAGATATCTTATGAGAAACACTTTTTCGAAACGGTATTTCTCATAAGTTCTCCCATATTTTGGCTCAAAAGCCACCTTATTCTCATAGTATTTCAGGGTATTTCTCATAGTCAAAAGCCATTTGTTCTTCCTTTTTTCTTTCAGCCTGCCTTATTTTTATCAGGAAATGAAGCTACTATTTAGATAAAATAGTGGCTTTTTGCTTGAAGATGCTCATTGGTCTCGATTGTCCCATATATTGTGGGAAAGTTTTCCTTCAATATACGGGAATACTTTCCCACAAAATAAGGGAATACTTTCCCAAGCCTTAGGGAATCTTTTCCCACAATATGTGGAACTAAGACACTGTGTATGGAAGCAAGCAAAAGGAATACATAGTTTTATTTATTCAATGTCAGCTTCCGGCACACTACACTATGAGAAATGAAGCAAAATCCGGGTTATTTTGCGAAGAAACTATGAGAAATGCCTGTTTTTAAATCATTTCTCATAGTCTATCTTATTAGTTTACTGCCACTTGTTTCTTATTTATGAGAATATGAGAAATGAAAAATCTTTTTCTGTAGAGGCGCTGATGGAAATTGTGTTTAGTTTATCGCCATACCTTCTTAAACAAATTTTTAATGCGGTTCCCCTTATTAAGCCTTTGATTATTTGCCGTTTCCGATAAAAATGTTATCTTTGGAGATAGATAATGTGCATCACATCATTTTCCAGTGCTCACAATGAAAATGAATTAAAATCTAAATAACGGATTGTTTAATCTTCTAAAGTTTGCATGATGGAAAAGACAAAAATTGGCTTGAATGCCGGGAAAGTATGGCGCATCTTAAATGAAAAAGGTGAACTTTCAATGTTCGATTTGTGCCGTGAATTAAGTTTGACGTTTGAAGACGTAGCTCTTGCTATTGGTTGGCTGGCCCGAGAAGACAAGATCTTTTTGAGGAAAAGAGAAGGAATGCTTTTTGCCAGTATCGAAAATGTCGAATTTACTTTTGGCTAAGGTGGTAGCTAACCTACATTTAAGATGGATCTCCACTTTATTATTTACACTGCTAAAAAGTAATGAAGTGGATCAGTAGGATTTTTTATGCTCGTTTTTACTATTCCCCCTATTATTCTGTTTGATAAGAGAAGCATCTAATCTACTTTTTCTGTACCTTTGCACCCCATAAACTACTAAACACATAAATTCATGAGTGCATTGAAAGGGCATCCGAAAGGCCTTTATTTGATTTTCGCGACAAGCACGGCAGAACGTTTCAGTTATTACGGTATGCGTGCGATCTTTATTCTTTTCCTGACGCAGGCATTATTGTTTGACAAAGAAGCGGCAGCATCCATCTATGGCAGCTATACCGGACTAGTTTATTTAACCCCGTTGATTGGCGGATACATTGCCGATAAATATTGGGGAATCCGTCGCTCCGTGTTTTGGGGAGCGGTAATGATGGCAGTCGGACAATTCCTGATGTTTATGAGTGCCTCCACTTTAGATAATACGAACCTTGCCCACTGGATGATGTATGGTGGACTCGGCTTCCTGATTCTAGGCAATGGTTGCTTCAAACCCACTGTCTCTTCTCTGGTAGGTCAGCTCTACGAACCCGGAGACAGGCGGCTGGATGCTGCATACACCATTTTTTATATGGGAGTGAATGTAGGCTCTTTTGCTGCTCCTTTGATTTGTGGTTATCTGGGTGATACCGGTGATCCGCATGACTTTAAATGGGGATTTCTTGCAGCCGGAATCATGACACTGTTCACCGTTGTTCTTTTCGAGACTCAAAAGAATAAATATCTTTTTTCTCCTTCCGGAGAACCGATTGGTATTATCCCCGATGCTAAACGTGAAAAGAAAGAAGACAAGGCCGACCATATCTCACACCCAAAGATGGACAAACGTACCAAAGTACGTAATACCCTTGTAATCACAATTCTTACCATTGCTTTAATAGCCTTCTTTAACTATGCATTTGAAGGCGATTGGGTGAGTATCGGCATTTTTACCGCCTGCATTGTTTTCCCTGTTCTGATCCTGTTAGACGGTTCATTGACCAAAATAGAACGCAGCCGTATTTTCGTTATCTATATAGTAGCCTTCTTTGTCATCTTCTTCTGGGCAGCCTACGAACAGGCGGGAGCTTCTTTAACTCTTTTTGCGTCTGAACAGACGAATCGTGACATTTTCGGTTGGGAAATGCCGGCTTCATGGTTTCAATCCTTCAATCCACTGTTTGTAGTTGTCCTGGCATATATCATGCCGGGTGTATGGGGTTTCCTGAACAAACGAAAGATGGAACCCGCTTCTCCTACCAAACAAGCGATTGGTTTGTTACTCCTTTCTTTAGGTTATCTTTTCATCTGTTTCGGAGTGAAAGATGCAGTTCCCGGAGTGAAAGTGAGCATGATTTGGCTGACAGGACTTTACTTTATTCATACCATGGGTGAAATAGCTTTGTCGCCTATCGGACTTTCAATGGTAAATAAATTGAGTCCGCTGCGTTTCGCCTCCCTGATGATGGGAATCTGGTATCTGTCTACTGCCACAGCCAATAAATTTGCGGGAATGTTGAGCGGGCTCTATCCGGAAGCCGGAAAAGTGAAGTCAATCTTTGGTTATCAGATTGCTACCATGTATGATTTCTTTATGGTATTCGTCGTAATGTCCGGTGTTGCTTCGTTGATTCTGTTCCTTCTCTCAAAGAAATTACAGAAGATGATGCACGGGGTAGAATAAAAAATCGTATTTTTGCAAGGTTATTTTTAAATTACCGGTTATGGATACCATTCAGATAAAAGACAAATTGTTTACCGTTTCCATTAAGGAACAAGAAATTCAGAAAGAAGTGATTCGCGTAGCGAACGAAATTAACCGCGATTTAGCAGGTAAGAATCCGCTTTTCCTTAGTGTGTTGAACGGTTCGTTCATGTTTACCGCTGATTTATTGAAGCATATCACCATCCCTTGTGAAATCTCATTTGTGAAGTTGGCGTCTTATCAGGGCATCACTTCCACCGGAGTGATTAAAGAGGTAATCGGCCTGAATGAAGACATTGCCGGACGTACCATTGTGATCGTAGAAGATATCGTAGACACAGGACTGACGATGCAGCGACTGCTCGAAACATTAGGTACACGCAATCCCGAAGCTATTCATATCGCTTCTCTGTTGGTGAAACCTGAAAAGCTCAAGGTAAACCTCAACATTGAATATGTAGCGATGGAAATCCCGAACGACTTTATCGTAGGTTACGGACTGGATTATGATGGTTTCGGACGTAATTATCCCGATATTTATACAGTAGTAGATTAATATTAAATAGGTACCAGTTTAAATGGTAAATAGTAAATCGTTAAATTGTAAATAACAAAATGTTGAACATCGTAATTTTCGGTGCTCCGGGTTCAGGAAAAGGAACACAGAGCGAACGTATCGTAGAAAAGTATGGAATCAATCACATCTCGACAGGAGATGTATTGCGTGCTGAAATCAAGAATGGCACAGAACTGGGTAAAACAGCTAAAGGTTACATCGACCAAGGTCAATTGATTCCTGATGAATTAATGATTGATATTCTGGCAAGCGTATTCGACAGCTTCAAAGATAGCAAAGGTGTAATTTTCGACGGTTTCCCAAGAACAATTGCACAAGCAGAAGCATTAAAGAAAATGTTGGCAGAAAGAGGACAGGACGTTTCTGTAATGGTTGACTTGGATGTTCCGGAAGAAGAACTGATGATACGTCTCATTAAACGTGGCAAGGATTCCGGTCGTGCTGATGATAACGAAGAAACAATCAAGAAACGTCTGCATGTATATCATTCACAGACTGCTCCACTGATCGACTGGTACAAGAACGAAAAGAAATACCAACACATCAACGGCTTGGGTACTATGGAAGGTATCTTCGCTGAAATCTGCGAAGCAGTAGATAAATTGTAATAATACAATATTATAAATAAATAAGTCAGTAGCCGGAGTGTTCTAATTAACTGCTCTAACTACTGACTACTTTAACTTTTAAAAAAAATATGGCTGAATCGAATTTTGTTGATTACGTAAAGATATACTGTCGCTCGGGTAAGGGCGGAAGAGGCTCTACGCACATGAGGCGCGAGAAATATTGTCCTAACGGAGGTCCCGACGGGGGCGATGGTGGAAGAGGAGGTCATATCATCTTGCGCGGTAACCGTAATTACTGGACATTGCTGCACTTGAAGTATGACCGTCATGCAATGGCCGGTCATGGTGAATCGGGGAGCAAAGGACGTAGCTTCGGAAAAGACGGTGCGGATAAAATAATAGAAGTACCCTGCGGAACGGTAGTTTATAATGCCGAGACAGGGGAGTATCTTTGTGACGTAACAGAAGACGGACAGGAAGTGATTTTGCTCAAAGGCGGTCGCGGCGGTCAGGGTAACTGGCATTTCAAGACGGCCACCCGTCAGGCTCCGCGTTTTGCGCAGCCGGGAGAGCCGATGCAGGAAATGACCGTTATCATGGAGCTGAAACTGCTTGCCGATGTCGGTCTGGTAGGTTTCCCGAATGCGGGAAAGTCAACTTTGCTTTCTTCCATTTCGGCTGCCAAACCGAAAATTGCCGATTACCCGTTTACTACACTCGAACCCAACTTGGGCATCGTTTCCTATCACGGTGGAAAATCCTTTGTGATGGCGGACATACCAGGTATTATCGAAGGTGCCAGTCAGGGAAAAGGTTTGGGACTGCGTTTCTTGCGTCATATCGAGCGTAATTCATTACTGCTGTTTATGGTTCCGGCAGACAGCGACGACATTCGTAAAGAATACGAAGTCTTGCTGAACGAACTGCGTACCTTCAATCCTGAAATGTTGGACAAGCAACGTGTGCTGGCCATCACCAAGAGCGATATGCTCGATCAGGAGTTGATGGACGAGATTGAACCTACATTGCCGGAAGGCATTCCACATGTATTCATATCTTCTGTTTCCGGTTTGGGCATCTCGGTATTGAAAGACATCCTTTGGGAAGAACTGAACAAGGAAAGCAATAAGATAGAGGACATCGTTCACCGTCCGAAAGACGTGACCCGTCTGCAACAGGAACTCAAAGACATGGGCGAAGATGAAGACATCGTTTATGAATATGAGGAAGATGGCGACGATGATATCGATTATGAGTACGAAGAAGATTGGGAAGAAGAATGATTTCTCTTACAAAACATAACGAGTTGAAGGGATATAAGTCATTAGATGCATATCCCGAAGTAGCTCATTTCGTAACTACACGTCACGGAGGTATAAGCACCGGAGCTTACGGCTCTTTCAACTGTTCGCCTTATACCAACGACTCATGTGTGAACGTCAATCGCAATCAGAACTGGTTGTTTCAGTGCATGAATCATCAGATAAAGGAATTATTTATTCCTGAACAGAGTCATGGTTGCGCCAGTCTGATTATCAATGAATCATTTTTTAAAGAATCATTGGAAAGGAGACGGCTACTTCTGCGAGGAATGGATGCTTTGATAACGAATGTGCCGGGATATTGCGTTTGTGTCACGACAGCGGATTGTGTTCCTGTATTGCTGTACGACAAAAAACAACACGTTGTGGCTGCCGTTCATGCCGGATGGAAGGGAACGGTGAAGCATATTGTCAGTCATGTGATGGACAACATGACTCAAAAGTTCGGGACGCAAGGCGAAGATGTAATAGCTTGCATCGGGCCGAGCATTTCGCTCGAATCATTTGAAGTAGGCGATGAAGTGTATGATGCTTTTGAAGAAAGCGGTTTCGATATGTCTCTTATTTCTATGAAGAAGAAGGAGACAGGCAAATATCATATTGATTTGTGGGAAGCCAACCGGATTGAATTACTGAATCGCAGAGTGCCTGCAGAGCAGATAGAAGTGGCTGGAATCTGTACCTATATTCATCATGATGAATTCTTCTCCGCACGTAGATTGGGAATAGATTCCGGTCGTATATTGTCGGGAATAATGATTAGAAAGTAATAATTAGTGTCCGTAATCGCAGGACGCTGATGATTGGTTTATGATAAGTTATGTTTGAAATAAAAGTATCTAAAGAAATAAAAGACGCATGCCCGGTTTTTGCCGGAGCCGCCGTGTATGCTGCGGTGAAGAATACTGCTTACAGCGAAGGGCTTTGGCAGGAAATCAATGCTTTTGCCGGGCAACTGACTTCCACTACACAGATGGAAGACATCAAACATCAACCTGTTATCTTTGCTACCCGTGAGGCTTATAAGCGTTGTGGCAAAGATCCCGGACGTTATCGCCCGTCAGCCGAAGCTCTACGCCGCCGCTTGATGCGTGGAATCCCGTTATATCAGATTGATACGTTGGTAGACCTTATTAACCTTGTGTCTCTTCGTACGGGACATTCGATCGGTGGTTTTGACGCGGACAAGATACAAGGTACGCGCCTTGAACTCGGTATCGGCAAAGCAGGAGAACGGTTTGAAGGTATCGGACGCGGTGTATTGAATATCGAAGGACTACCTGTATATCGCGATTCTTTCGGAGGAATCGGAACCCCGACAAGCGATCATGAACGTACGAAAATGGATCTCGGAACCACTCATATCCTAGCCATAGTCAATGGTTATAACGGAAAAGAAGGTTTGCGAGAAGCTGCTGAAATGATACAGACCTTATTAAGAAACTATACAGAATCGGATGGAGGCGAAATCGTATTCTTCGAATAATTAGAATGAGTGCTCTAAGAAAAAAGACATGAAAAACATACTTATCTTACTGACAGTTTTATTATTGCCACTGACTGCTGACGGGCAGGATAAACCTTCCTTCTCTGCCCGCGAAATGGCTGATGTACGGGTAGCTACTCCCGGATTATTTGCTAAAAGCAATCATATCTATCTGCATTTGGATTCTCTGAAAGACCATGAATATGCTTTCCCATTACCCGGAGGAAAAGTAATCTCTGCCTATGGAACTCGCGGAGGACATTCGGGAACAGACATTAAGACCTGTGCAAAAGATACGATTCGTGCTGCTTTTGATGGAGTGGTGCGTATGTCGAAACCCTATTATGCCTATGGCAATATCGTTGTAATCCGTCACGCTAACGGATTAGAAACACTTTATAGCCACAATTTCAAGAATCTGGTTAAAGCTGGTGATGTCGTAAAAGCCGGACAAGCTATCGGGCTGACAGGACGTACCGGTCGTGCCACTACCGAACATGTACACTTCGAAACCCGTATTAACGGGCAACATTTTAATCCGAATCTCATTTTTGACTTAAAAGAGAGAACATTGCGGAAAGAATGTATCAAGTGTACCAAGAACGGGAATAAAATCGTTGTGAAGACTCAAATTCCTGACAATCGGATTGCTCAAAATAAAAAGTAAAGGGCTATCAGTAGTTGATGAATAGCCGGGAGATTATGACAAATTATGGCACAAATTTTATGCAGACCGGCTTGTCTACTTTTATATCCTGCTGTACATCTGTTAATAGTCCTGTATCTGTATCTCTTTCATAAACTTGTATCACATTGCTATCTCTGCAAGCAACCAACAAGTATTTGCCATTAGGCGTGATGATGAAATTGCGTGGATGAATCCCTGTCAGTTGGTAGCCTGCTTTCGCCAACATTCCGTTATCCGGGTGAATACTGAATATGGCAATACCATCTGCTTTCAAACGATTGCTGGCATACAGGAATTTTCCATCCGGGCTGATATGAATGTCAGCACTTCCTTGTGCGTTTACCGTATCGGCAGCGATTGTCTGGATCTCTTTTAAATCTCCGTCTTTGTATTCAAAAGCGATTACTGTGCCCGATAACTCATTAATCAGATAGGCGTAATGACCGTTTGGCGAGAAAGTCAGATGGCGGGGACCCGAACCGGCTTTCACTTTAAAGGCAGCAGGCGATCCTTCTTTCAGAAATGCTTCCTTATTTTCTGCATTTGCAGCTGGGTTAATGATAAACTTATGTATTTGATCTGTACCCAAGTCATCGGCAAACAAGTATTTACCATCCGGAGTGATACGGACACAATGCAAATGCGGTTTCTCTTGTCTTTCCTTGTTTACTCCCGTACCTTTGAATTGTATAATATCGGAAGCGGGTAGGAGCGAGCCATCTTTTGCGATAGGGAAAACGGAGATGCTGCCGCCACTGTAGTTGGCGGTTATCACATTATTTCCACTGGCGATGATATAACAGGGATCTTCACCTCCCGTTTGCTGTGAATTTAATAGTTGCAAAGTACCTTTTTCTTTATTGAAGGCAAATGCATTGGCGGCAGCTTGCGTACTATTGAATTCACTGACTGCATAGACGAATTTCCCGTCGGCAGATGGAACAAGATAAGAAGGATTTTCAATTTCCGTTTCACTTAACGGAGTAGCAGTCCCGTCTTCTTCATTGAAGCGGTAGCTATATATCCCTTTACTGGTTCCTGATGTGTAAGTACCCACCAACATGGTTAGTTCGTTTTCTGTTATATCGGTTGTTTCCATAGGAGTCTTTTTTTTAGAAGTACAGCCACTGATGCTGATTCCGAATATGCAAACAGCGGCAAATGCTTTGAATATAGATGTTTTAGATAGATATGTCTTAATCATAAGTAGCTTATTATTGGTTGATTTTTCATGATGCTTTTTCACCTTAAATATAAAATAGCTCCGTAAAGATAGTGCTTTGATATAATATTTGCTAACGTCTTCTCGTAAATTAGAAAACATTTCCTATCTTTGCACTCTTGGAAAGCGTTCTAAACAATCGCTATTCTGTACGAATAAAAATTTGGGGTTGACTGGATTTGACAGCGGGCAGAAATGGTAGGTAAGCATGCAGTGGGTCGGTAATTTCCACTTAAATATCAGTTATCAAAATTTTATCTGGCGAAACTAATTACGCTCTTGCTGCTTAATCGAATCACAGTAGATTAGCTTAATCCAGGCACTAGGTGCCAGGACGAGACATCACTCGGAAGCTGTTGCTCCGAAGCATTCCGGTTCAGTGGTGCAGTTACATCGGGGATAGTCAAAGGCGGCCTCGCACTTTTGATGAAACTTTAGAGGATAAGGCAGGAATTGATGGCTTTGGTTCTGTTCCTGCACGAAAATTTAGGCAAAGATAAGCATGTAGAAAGCTTATGATTTCCTCGTTTGGACGAGGGTTCGATTCCCTCCAGCTCCACAATAAATGCTGATTTTAAGTATTTTATGAGATTTGCGCCCCGCTTTACATCCTAATAATGTAAAGCGGGGTGTTTTTGTTTTTTAGTATATGGCTTTTGGATAGCCTCTTTTTATTATGGAGTCATAAATGAAGCACTCCCACCTCGCGAACCATTTATTTTTATATCCGTATCAGGCAATAATCTTTTAGTACGCTCTATTCCCTCTTTAGTAATCTTTCCATATAAATTCAACGATCCGATTTTAGTCTTTGATATTTCATCAGGTATATCAATTGTGTCGATAAACTGGATATCCAACCTTTTTATTTCTTTGAGCTCCAACAGTACAGCCGGAAATTCTTTTACTCTGATATTGATGCCGCTTCCCCAACCATCCTTTTGAGCATCAGCACTCAATTTACTTTTTAATCCCTCCTTATTAACATCTTTCTTCCTGACCATCCAACCAATTTGCGGTCGCAGAGCAAAAGTCTTGCTGTTTTGTTCTAATCCAATGAAACCTGCCCAAAATTCTAATGGAGTTTCTTTGACAGCGTCGCCATATACTTCCTGATACTTTACATCTACCTTCACTATCTCATCAGGGAGACAATTTTTGCCTTCCAGCTGTTTCAGATTATTTCTTTTCCCTTCCTTATCATAAGGGAAAAACTTCACGATCCATCCATCAATAATGTTTGGGGCTCCGTATCGTTTCTGTGAATGATATTTAAACATGTTGCGCCAAAAGTCCTTATTGACTTCTCCTTTAGATGCTTTGACAAATTCTTCCAAAAGAGGTTCCAGTTCTGAAATCCACCAATCGAGTTTGTATTCTTTCAACCCTCTGGCTTTGTGCAGTAGTTTTTCCCAGTCCTCCGGTGTTCCTTCGAGAGTTATTTCAGGTATTCCACAGACAATGCGTATGATGATAAACTCAAAGTAAGGTTTTACAGCCTCCATGATTGTTATTTCGGAAGCAACTTTCTCTAAAGAGGTAGTCGTTGAAAAATTGCAGGTGAGCAGTTCGGTCAGATGCTTACCGGCGTATTGGGATATTTGTTCTGTAAATTGCGGAAAGATTTTCTCCCACGAAAGAGTAGGGTCTTCCAATTTTTTGTCTTCTCTTACAATTAAGGATAGTTTGCCGGAGAAATCAACAAGTTCATTTCTCATAGATTCCTGATTGGCATTGATATGGCGTGCAAATCCCTGGCTGATTAATAGCCAAATTATGTCCGGGGACAACACGAATGGCCTGTGATCTGCATAAGCCTGATACATACCGTTGAAAAAAGAATTAGGACCAAAAGAAACGAGACTGTCGGGAGATTCGCTCTTTGCAATGATATGATAAGGAACCTTGATATTCTTCTCTTTTATCTCATAAGGCTCTATGTTCATATCTGATAATATAAGACTTTCGTAAATTGCATTCGGGGAGTGTAGATGAAGTAATTCTTCAGGCTTTGAAAGCTTTTCGACCTTAAAAGTGATTCCATTTTGAGCGAATGTGGAAACACTGCAAAATATGAATAAGCAAAATAATGTGTTTTTCATAATCTTAAAGAGTTGTATGGTGGCACAAACTTATTAACTACCTCTATATTTTGAATAGACGATATGCAAATATAATATAATAAGAACTGTCTTTGACAAGATATTGAATGTTTTTTTGGCTTATATCTATAAAAATCATAAGCATATTATTTCTTGAACCGATAAGCAGGATTTATTCGGGAATTTATAGTAAGTTTGCTCTGCTAATCCTAAACAATGATGCAGAGAAAGATTATACATATCGACATGGATGCCTTCTATGCCTCTGTAGAACAGCGTGATAATCCAGAACTTCGTGGCAAGCCTTTAGCGGTAGGTCATGCAGAAGAGCGGGGAGTTGTGGCTGCTGCCAGCTATGAAGCCCGGCGTTACGGTGTCCGTTCCGCCATGGCTTCGCAAAAGGCGAAACGTCTTTGTCCCCAACTCATTTTTGTACCTGGCAGGATGGATGTTTATAAATCCGTTTCCCGTCAGATACATGAGATTTTCCACGAATATACGGATATCATCGAACCTCTGTCTCTGGATGAAGCTTTTCTGGATGTCACAGAAAATAAGAAAGATATTTCCCTGGCTGTGGATATAGCAAAGGAAATAAAGCAGAAGATTCGGGAGCAGCTCAACCTTGTTGCGTCTGCCGGAGTTTCTTATAATAAGTTTCTGGCTAAAATAGCTTCGGACTATCGCAAACCGGACGGCTTATGTACCATTCATCCGGAACAGGCCCTTGATTTTATCGCCCGTCTTCCTATCGAATCTTTTTGGGGAGTGGGTCCGGTGACTGCAAAGAAGATGCATTTACTTGGCATCCACAATGGACTTCAACTACGGAAATGCTCTCTTGAAATGCTGATAGCACATTTCGGAAAAGCCGGCGCACTGTATTATGAGTGCTCACGAGGAATTGACGAACGCCCTGTCGAAGCAATTCGTATCCGTAAATCCATTGGCTGCGAACGTACATTGGAACGTGATATTTCAGCCCGTTCATCGGTCATTATCGAACTATACCATGTGGCGGTAGAGCTGATTGAACGTCTTCAGCGAAAAGACTTCAAAGGCAACACGCTTACCCTGAAAATCAAGTTTCATGATTTTAGCCAGATAACCCGAAGCCTTACTCAATCGCAGGAACTCACCACCTTAGACCGGGTACTCCCACTTGCAAAAGAATTGCTTAAAAGCGTCGAATTTGAGCAACATCCAATCCGGCTCATCGGTCTTTCCGTCTCCAATCCAAAAGAGGAAGCCGATGAACAACACGGTGTCTGGGAACAGTTGAGTTTTGAATTTAGCGATTGGGATTGAAGGCGAAGAGGAAGAAATAGAGGAATGAAGAGTAAAGAATAGGGGATGAAAAAGAAGAGAATCAAAGAATGAAAAAAGAAAGAGGATAGAATATCCAAACAGATACTTTGTCTGAAGTAAAACAGATACTCTATTTGAAATAAAATAGAGCCTTTATTTGCCCTAAACAGAGCCTCTGTTTGGAATAAATAGAACCTCTATTTTCTCCAAAGGAAGCCTCTGTTTTCTAAAACTGTATCTTTGTTTTTCCGAAATGAAAACCCGGTTTCCGTGTGACTTAATTTGTTTTTATAGTGACTTAAATTGTTTCTACAATGACCTAATTTGTTTTTATAATGACTTAAAAGCCTAAAATATAGCAATTAAGAGTACTATTTTTGAACTATGTACTTTTTTGTCATCAGGTTCGTATGATTTACTCACCTCATTTTTTATCAGATACGTTATCTTTGCAATACTTAAATGAATGAAAATACCATGAATCGAATGAAACATTTATTTTGTGTTCTTTTACTAGCAGCTTTAGGAAGTTTTTCTTTCAAGGCAAACGCTTACACCGAACGCAATATGCTGCAAAAAGCGGTAGACAAAACTACGTTGAAAAACGTGTTGGTAATGAAACAAGCATGGGTGCCTTATCCTGCTTATACAGATCGCGCCGCCTGGGATTCTTTGATGGGCCCCAATAAGCAACGCCTCATCGAAGCCGGCGAAAAACTCCTCGACTATAAATGGCAACTGATACCTGCCACCGCTTATCTGGAATACGAACGCAGCGGTAACCGTAAAATAATGGAAGTCCCTTATGACGCCAACCGCCAGGCACTTAACGCCTTGATGCTCGCCGAACTGGCCGAAGGAAAAGGGCGTTTTATCGACCAATTACTGAACGGAGCATATATGAGCTGCGAAATGAATTCATGGGTTCTATCCGCACACTTGCCCCGTCAGAGCAGCAAACGTTCACTTCCCGACTTCCGCGAACAGATTATCGACCTCGGTTCAGGCGGATACGGAGCTTTAATGGCTTGGGTACACTATTTCTTCCGCAAACCATTCGACAAAATCAATCCTGTGGTATCTTTGCAAATGCGTAAAGCAATCAAAGAACGTATTCTCGATCCGTATATGAACGACGACGAAATGTGGTGGATGGCTTTTAACTGGAAACCGGGAGAAATCATCAATAACTGGAATCCCTGGTGTAACTCCAATGCCCTGCAATGTTTCTTACTGATGGAGAACAATAAGGATAAGTTGGCGAAAGCTGTTTATCGCTCCATGCAGTCAGTCGATAAGTTTATCAACTTCGTGAAATCCGATGGTGCCTGTGAGGAGGGAACCTCTTACTGGGGACATGCCGCCGGAAAGCTCTATGACTATTTGCAGATACTCTCTGATGGCACAGGCGGTAGACTGTCTCTGTTCAATGAACCGATGATTCGCCGGATGGGAGAATATATGTCCCGCTCATACGTGGGCAATGGTTGGGTGGTGAATTTTGCTGATGCATCGGCACAAGGCGGGGGCGATCCTTTGTTAATCTATCGCTTCGGTAAAGCTGTAAACAGCGATGAAATGATGCACTTTGCCGCATACCTGTTGAATGGAAGAAAACCGTATGCTACCATGGGAAACGATGCTTTTCGTTCGCTTCAATCTCTACTTTGCTGTAATGAGCTGGCAAAAGCAACTCCGAAACATGATATGCCGGATGTAACCTGGTATCCCGAAACGGAATTCTGTTATATGAAGAATAAGAACGGTATGTTTGTTGCCGCTAAAGGCGGATTTAATAACGAAAGTCATAACCACAACGATGTAGGAACCTTTTCTTTATATGTAAATACAATTCCTGTGATAATTGATGCCGGTGTAGGTACATATACCAAACAGACGTTCGGCAAGGACCGCTATACCATCTGGACCATGCAGAGCAACTATCATAACTTGCCGATGATTAACGGAGTACCGCAGAAATTCGGGCAGGAGTATAAAGCTACCAATACCGTTTGCAATGAGAAGAAACGGATGTTCTCTACGGATATAGCTACTGCTTATCCGGCAGAAGCGAAAGTGAAAAGCTGGGTTCGCTCTTATGCTCTTGATGATAAAAAACTTATTATTGGTGATATTTATACGTTGGATGAGGCTATTGCTCCTAATCAAATGAACTTTTTAACTTGGGGCAATGTGACTTTCCCGTCAGCCGGAAAAATCCGCATCGAAGTAAAGGGACAAAAGGTAGAAATGAACTATCCGTCGCAGTTTAAAGCCGAACTGGAAACAATCAAACTGGATGATCCGCGCCTGTCTAACGTATGGGGAAAAGAGATTTACCGCATCACACTAAAGACTGAAGAAAAGAAAGTGACTGGTAAATATGGATTTGTTATTCAACAAGTGAAGTAGGATGAAATAGATTTTTAAAGCTAGAAAAAATAAAGTATAAACAATTAAATCACAGTAAGATGAAAAAAGTATTATTTGCCGGGCTTTTGGTCCTTGCAGGAGTAAGCGTAAGTGCGCAGAACCTGATAAAAAACGAAAAATTCGCCACTGAAGTAAAGACTAAAGTGACTAATGCCAACAAAGCTACCGCAGGAGAGTGGTTTATCATGAATAATGAAGCTGACGGCGTAACTACTATTGCCTGGGAAGAAACAGGAGATGCCAAATATCCGAATGCAATGAAATTGGATAACTCCGGTGCCGAAAAGAATCTCTCTTGGTATAAAGCTTTCCTGGGACAACGTATTACCGATGGTTTGGACAAAGGTATCTATGTTCTTACTTTCTATGCAAAGGCTAAAGAAGCAGGAACTCCAGTCAGTGTATACATCAAGCAGACCAATGAGGAAAAGAACGATAATGGCAAGTACAATACTACTTTCTTCATGCGTAGAGACTATGACGCAGATGCTCAACCAAATGCTTCGGGCGCACAATACAATTTTAAAATTAAAGATGCCGGTAAATGGACTAAAGTAGTGGTTTATTATGATATGGGACAAGTGGTAAATGCTATTAGCAGCAAGAAAGCAAATGCTAACTTGGAAGTGTCTGATACAGACGATGATGCTGCTATTCTGAAAGATTGTTATGTGGCTATTCTTTCCCAGAACAAAGGTGGCGTTGTAGAAATCAGCGACGTGACATTGAAGAAGAAATAAAGAGCAAAGGATTTAATATAGTAGGTTAACAAAAAAATAGGGCAGTGAAGTAGTGATACTTCGTTGCCCTATTTTTTTTGTTATATGAATATAATGGAGAGTTCCGAATAAATAAATGTATGAAACAGTCAATCTCCCTTCGGGACTGATTTCATGCGATTTATTGAATTCCGAGTTTCTTCTTCAGTTCCTTAGGCAGAGAATCTTTGTGTACCATCACACAGATTGTTTTAGCACGTACATAGCTTTCAGACATATTCAGATAACCTCCGGATTTGTTGCTTTCCGCTCCCCAGGAATTCTTGGTGATATAATATTTAGTACCATTCTGATCTTTCACAATACCGGTGATGTGCATCAGGTGGTCGTCAGTTGTCACAAACTTCTCGTAACCATCCTGACGGATTTCCGGTGTTACGTTGATTTCCGGATAAGGATGCTCAAACTTGAACACTTCGTCCATTCGTTGATATTTTGGCATTTTCTCAAAACGGGCACGGTCAGTAGTCGAGTAATCTTTCACATCCTCCACTTGCGGGTTAATGGCGATTCCGTTCTTGAAAGAGAAACCCTGTTCGCTTACGTCACCGTCCCAACATACGGTATATCCTTTGTTCAGTGCATAGTCGATAACCCCGATCAGTTCGTCCAACGGAAGATTATACATCGGCTGGTTTTCCCAGTTGTCGGGAACTTCAGGTGAGAATGTCTCATAATAAGGCTTGTGAGTGAAACTAGTCAACTCAACGTAATCATCCATATTCAATCCCAGACTTTCAGTGAAAGATTGAGGAGTATATTCTTTTCCTTTATAAGTGAATTTTTCGGGAAGCTTGCCCAGATAAATGTCGAACAGATTATTAATAAGTGCATCAAATTGCGGAGTACGCTTTTTAGATTCAATATTTGCGTCTACCAATGCTTTGAGGTAGCGTGACAATGCTCCGTGATTGTGGTCTTTGTTATCGCCCAGCAATCCGGTGTACACTTCTTCCGGAACGATTCCCGCTTTCTTATAAGCGTTTTTGAAAGTGTGTGCCAAACTTCCTTCACCGATACTTCCTTTACCACGACGGAGATAATTGTCCTCCATCTGATTCATGTACTTTTGGCGGACGATAAACATTTCCGAGAGATCATATTCTCCTTTTCCCATTCGGAGCAGTTCCGACTCCATGAAAGAAGCGGTGGCAAAGCACCAGCAGGTTCCTGTGGAACCCTGATCTTTAACAGGCGTTGCTTGGTGGGATACAACGGTTGTGAACTCATAACCGGGTGTTTGTGCAAAAGAGGTTACGACCAATAATAGGAGCGCAACCGACATAAATAGCTTTTTCATAATGTGTTTTATTATCTTTCTTCTGCAAATGTATAAAAAAAGCGAAGATACTCGAAAGTTCCTCGCTCTATTTATTATAATTAGTGTGTTTATTTACATGGCAACCTGCTGTGACAGCAGTTTTTGAAGTTTACCGTTTAATGTTTGGCACATGGCACCATTTCCCATTGCTTGATAGCGTTTAATACGGTACTGTAACATCATAATTTTTTCATTTGCATTCTTTTTCATAATTTGTTTCCTCTTTTTTTGCCCTCCACGTTTTGAAGAGCGGTTTTACATCTTGTTTTCTCTAATAACACTGCAAAGATACAAATTGTTTTCGAATTATATGCTGTAAAACATAAAAATCTTCTTTTTCTTTTGAATTTTCTTTTTATAAGGGTTCGAACACGGTCTATATTACAAACCTGTTACAAAATTCCCGGATTTTCCCATCAATGACAATATTATTCTTATCTATCACATTTTTATGTACTTATCTAGGTATTCAGAAAATATTCTTCTATTTTTGTCAGTCAGCAACCTTATTAATAGAATAAACCAAACACTTATATGAAAACATTCACCCATCTTTTGTGCGTCCTGATTTTGTCGATTGTACTGTTTGCTTGTAACAATGCTCACTTCCTCAAAGAAGAATCCTACCGGAATCAAGTAGTTCAAGACTTTGAGCAGAAAAAACAGGCACTTCCTCATGGAGATTTATTTGCGATCTTTGGTGATTCCGCTCTGTCAGTGTACGAGCGCGAAGCATTGATGTTTCTCTACGCTTATATGCCGATAGGGGATGTGACGGACTATCCGGGAGATTATTACTTGGAGAATGTCCGGCTGTCGAAGCAGACACGTGACGAGATGCCTTGGGGCAAAGAGATTCCCGATGAAGTGTTCCGTCATTTTGTTCTGCCGATCCGGGTGAATAACGAGAATCTGGATGATTCCCGTCGTGTGTTTTATGGTGAACTAAAAGACAGGGTGAAGGGGCTGCCGATGAAAGACGCGATATTAGAGGTGAACCACTGGTGTCACGAGAAAGTGGTCTATCGTCCGAGTGATGCGCGCACCAGCTCACCATTGGCATCTGTCAAAACAGCGTATGGACGTTGTGGCGAAGAGTCTACATTTACGGTGGCTGCGCTCCGGGCAGTCGGTATTCCGGCACGGCAAGTGTATACGCCCCGCTGGGCGCATACGGATGATAACCATGCTTGGGTGGAAGCATGGGCGGATGGACATTGGTACTTCTTTGGAGCTTGTGAACCGGAACCGGTTTTGAACCTGGGATGGTTTAATTCCCCTGCCAGTCGGGGAATGTTGATGCATACCAAGGTTTTCGGACGTTACAACGGTCCGGAAGAGATTATGCTTGAGACGCCGAATTATACAGAAATCAATGTGATTGATAATTATGCCCCTACTGCCAAAGCTATCGTAACGGTGACGGATGCCGACGGTCAACCGGTAGCAGATGCCAAAGTCGAATTTAAGATATACAATTATGCGGAGTTTTATACAGTAGCCACGAAATATACAGATGCAGAGGGGAAAGCCAGCCTGACTGCCGGTAAAGGAGATATGTTGGTTTGGGCATCCCGCAACGGACAATTTGGTTATGCCAAAATCTCATTTGGAAAAGATGATGCATTGCAACTCTCTTTAAATAGGAAAGAAGGTGAAGTCTATTCCTTGCCAATGGATCTTGTACCTCCGGTGGAAGGAGCGAATATTCCCGAAGTCACTCCCGAACAACGGGTGGAAAATGATCGGCGGATGGTGCAGGAAGATTCAATCCGCAATGCGTATGTAGCAACAATGATGACGGAAAAACAGGCCAAAGAGTGGATAGATAAACTATATGGAAATACCTTACAACCGGAAAAGAAAGAAAAATTAGTAAACTTCCTGGTTGCTTCGCGAGGAAACCACCAAACCTTGAAAGACTTCCTTTCAGCTATCCGAAAAGAGAAAGACGCTGTTTCATGGGAAGAAATACGGGCTATATGGATATTAGAGAGTCTTTCGGCTAAAGATCTCCGCGATGTAACTCTGGATGTATTGAATGATCATCTGCTGACTAATATCTCGGATTGGGAGAAGATAGAGGCTGATTTATTTAAAAGAATGTACCTCAATCCTCCTCGTATAGCCAATGAAATGTTGACTCCTTATAAAAAGGTACTTCGTGAAGCCATTGAAAAAACAGTGTACCAGTCTGTGCCCGATAGCATGAAACGTGATCCCAAAGTATTAATAGAATGGTGCAGAAAAGAGATTAAAATCAATAATGAACTGAATTCCCAACAGATTCCTATCTCTCCGATGGGAGTATGGAAAGCACGGGTGGCTGATGAAAAGTCGCGTGACATATTCTTTGTGGCAGCTTACCGGAGCATGGGATGGGCGTCCGCTGCCTGGATTGATGAAGTGACCGGAAAGGTGCAGATTCTAAATGAAGAATTTGCAAAGGAAGATGTCAACTTCGATACGGCAGAAGCTGCACAGTCTCGAAAGGGAGTATTGCAAGCTACTTATACTCCTATCCGCTCTGTGGAAGATCCTAAATATTATTCGCATTTCACTCTTTCCAAGTTTAAAAACGGCACATTCCAGTTGCTTAATTATGACGAAGGAGAGACGGATATGGGGGATGGAACTACCTGGCGTAATTTGTTAAAATATGGGAGAGAGCTTGATGAAGGCTATTATATGATGGTGACCGGAACTCGGTTGGCAAGTGGCGCGGTGCTTTCCAACAGTACATTTTTTACTATAGAACCCGGTAAGACAACCACCGTTGACCTTGTGATGCGTGAAAGCAAAGATCAGGTGCAAGTGATCGGCAATTTTAATTCGGAAGCGACCTATCGTCCGGTTGACAGCACTGAACAGTGGAGTATTCTGCAAACCTGTGGACGTGGCTATTTTATAGTAGCTGTGCTTGGAGTAGGGCAGGAACCTACCAATCATGCGCTAAGAGATATAGCCGCTTTGGGCAATGACTTCGAACAATGGGGGCGTAAGATGGTCTTTCTTTTTCCTTCGGAAGAACAATACAAGAAATTTAATGCCGACGAATTCAAAGGACTTCCGTCTACCATCACCTACGGTATTGATGTCGATGATAGCATCCGCAAAGAAATTGTACAGGCTATGAATTTAAACAATTCTATTCTGCCGGTGTTTATCATTGCAGATACATTTAATAGGGTAGTCTTTGTTTCTCAAGGATATACAATCGGTTTGGGTGAGCAATTGATGAAAGTTGTACATGGGTTATAGAAAAGAGGAGGTATACAATAATCGTTAATTCTTGCCCTTAATGCGTTTTTTCGGAAAAGAATGATTACGTTTGCAGCAAATTATGACTAAGTACATTTTTTGCATATTAGCATGTGCATTTCTGGTATTGGGATTTAGTAATGTTTCCAATAAAGAATTGCAGGGATTCCAGAAAAAAACTGAAACCTCGTCTAATGACATGCGATATGAAGCAGTGTCATGCTGTTGCGTTTCTTCTGCCGGCTTCGACAAGCCAGGTAAAGATTCTCATTCGCAGTTTGTTGACGAGACATCCACTTGTAATGTTAGTGACTGCATTTTTGACAATATCTCTTTTCCGAGAAGCATTGTTCCTTTCAAGAACCTGAAGTTCAATACCAATACTGTCATTATACAGATATTGAGCTCTCTGAATGTTATGCTTCCGGAGAATCGTTTGGGGCATACCGGCCTTGATGTCAATTACACTAAATATTCGTGTAAGTATTACGTCTATACATTGGCGCATATTCTCATTTAGACTATATTCTTATCTTTGGGTAAGGTGAGGTGCCTATTCAGATCCTCCATCTACCATCATTTCCTTTATTTATTATCTTAGTTTTATTCATGTTAACATGGAAAACAAAGAATGTATTTCCTATGACTTGGAACAAAGGACGGATATTGATGTGCCTGTCTTTAAGGATTAAAATATTGTGTTCCCGTTGTGAAACGGGAGTTACGTCGTATAAAAGCAAGGATATATACCGAAGTGGTTTCAGGCAAGTGTTATCCGCCGATTGCTTCTATATGGTGATGAGGAAGGCCCAATGGGATTAACTTTCATGTGTGTCTAAATTTTGTAATGGTTTTACCATTGGGCGCCTCTTCTTTTTTTGAATAAGATTATACAACCTAATTTTTTATATTACTATGATTCATTTATTACTATCTACTCTTGCGATGATGGGGCTTACGTTCCTCATCGGTTTTTTTGTCGCTGCGGTCATTAAGTTGATTGCCTATGCGGCCGATTCATTTGATTTTTATAGTTCTCACCGTTTGGAGCTACTCCGTTTGCGACGCTGGCGTCAGCATCGGCAAAAGGTGGAGAGATTAGTCCGACAGATTCCCATTGCAGATGAAGATGCTTTGGGAGATTTCCGTGAAGATTACAGTAAGGGGATCGATAGAAACTTTACTGGTTATTCCGGCTATTATCATGGCGTGAGTCCGGGAGCTTCTGAAAATAATCTGATGAATTATTATTATTCACAGGATACCCGCGAATTCTTTCTTCGGGAAGAAGAGCAGGCACATGTCAATAAGAAGAACTCAAAGAAACTTACTAACAACAAACAATAAAAGAAAACTAATTTATGGAAAATATAGATTTTGCTACCTTGTTTCAAGGTATTGGTACAATGATGGCAAGCGGATGGGTGCTTGCTTCTGCAAGAGTTTTTTTAGTACTTCTCGGTTTGTTACTGATCTATTTAGGCTGGAAAGGTATACTCGAACCGATGGTAATGATTCCGATGGGATTGGGAATGGTAGCTATCAACTGCGGAACCCTCATTATGCCCGACGGTACACTGGGTAATCTCTTTCTCGATCCGATGCTTTCAGATACAGATCAATTAATGAATACTATGCAGATAGATTTCCTGCAACCTGTTTATACCCTGACGTTTAGTAACGGGCTGATAGCTTGTTTTGTCTTTATGGGTATCGGGACGCTTCTAGATGTCGGCTTCCTGCTTCAGAAACCATTTGCAAGTATATTCCTGGCTTTGTGCGCAGAGCTGGGCACTTTTCTGACAGTACCTATTGCTTCTGCTCTTGGTCTGACTCTGAAAGAAAGTGCATCTGTGGCTATGGTGGGTGGAGCCGACGGACCAATGGTGTTGTTTACTTCGTTGGCATTGGCAAAGCATCTCTTTGTTCCTATTACGGTGGTTGCTTATCTTTATTTGGGCTTAACGTATGGAGGCTATCCTTACTTGGTAAAACTTTTGGTTCCCAAACGCTTCCGCGCTATTAAGATGGTGACAAAGAAAGCTCCGAAGAATTACGATGCTAAAGTGAAACTGGCTTTCTCTGCTGTTCTTTGTGCTATTCTCTGTTTCTTGTTCCCGGTAGCTTCTCCTTTGTTTTTCTCTTTGTTCCTAGGTGTTGCTGTTCGTGAGTCGGGTATGAAACATATCTATGATTTTGTGAGTGGTCCGTTGCTTTATGGTTCCACTTTTATGTTGGGCGTACTGCTCGGTGTACTTTGTGATGCACATCTGTTGCTCGATCCGAAGATCTTGAAACTATTAGTATTAGGTATTGTAGCATTATTACTTTCCGGTATCGGAGGAATAATCGGAGGATATATCATGTATATTATTAAACGGGGTAATTACAATCCGGTAATCGGTATTGCAGCTGTTAGCTGTGTACCCACTACCGCGAAGGTTGCACAAAAGATTGTAAGCAAAGATAATCCGGACTCATTTGTTCTGGGAGATGCTTTGGGAGCTAATATCTCGGGCGTAATTACTTCGGCTATTATTACTGGTATTTATATTACGATAATTCCATATTTATAAATAAAAGTATAGCAGTTTCTTGAGATACTGTTGGTAATGATGCAAAAAAGAAATGGTGAACAAAAGCTTGAAGGCTGTATGTTCACCATTTCTGTCTTGTATTAGTACTATTATGAGACGATATCTCATCCCTTGTCGCCATATTTATCCATGTAAAGCGGCATCAATCGTTTCTTTTACTCTTCGTATGGAAGTTACATTTCGTTCGTATTCGTTGATGTGTACCGTGCCTCCCATGGAGACGGCTTCATTTTTGAATATCATTTCGCTCTGAATACTTTCACGTGCCGAAAAATGAAACTCGTTGATTCCGGTTTCTGCGGCAATGCGCGCGATATTATTTTCATTTACTCCGCATCCGGCGAGTAATGTGATTCTTCCGGTAGCCTGTTTCTGTAACTCTTCTAAAAGGGGGATTCCCAGTTCAGCCGTAGGTTGCTGACCGGAAGTCAGAATACGGTTGCACCCCAGTTTGATGATCTGTTCCAATGCTCTCTGCGGGTTACGGCATACATCAAATGCCCGGTGAAAAGTCACAGATAGCCCTTGAGCAGCTTCCATTAGTTTCTGCATTGCTGGCAAGTCTACTTCACCCTCTGCTGTCAGGCAACCGAATACCACTCCGTCTGCCCCTAATTTTCGTGCAATTTCAATATCTTTCAGCATTGTCCGGATTTCGATATCCGAATACAGAAAATCTCCTCCACGAGGCCGGATAATAACGTGTAGTCGGGTATGAGTCAGTACTTCCCTTGCGATGGCGATCTCACCATAGGAGGGCGTTGTTCCACCTTCCGGTATTCCGGCACACAGTTCCACACGGTCTGCTCCACCTTTCTGTGCGGCCAGGCAACTTTCCACTGAATTGGTACAAATTTCAAATTGATACTTTCCCATAGTCGTGATATTAAAAAAGGGCGAATTTCTTCGCCCTTATATGAATCTTCTTTTGAATCGTTACGTTATTTAGCGAAACTTACCGCACGTGTTTCACGGATGACGGTAATCTTCACTTGTCCCGGGTAAGTCATTTCATCCTGGATCTTCTTGGCGATTTCACCTGACAGGCTTTCTGTCTGCTTGTCGTCAATCTTATCTGCACCAACGATAACGCGGAGTTCGCGTCCTGCCTGGATAGCATACGTCTTTGTTACACCCGGATAAGCCATTGCTAGCTGTTCGAGATCGTTCAGACGCTTGATATAAGCCTCTACGATTTCGCGGCGTGCCCCCGGACGTGCACCGGAGATGGCATCACATACTTGTACGATAGGAGCCAGCAGACTGGTCATTTCTGTTTCGTCATGGTGAGCACCGATAGCGTTGCAGATATCCGGTTTTTCTTTGTATTTCTCGGCAAGTTTCATACCCAGCAATGCGTGTGGCAATTCTGGTTCTTCATCAGGCACTTTACCAATATCATGCAGCAAACCTGCACGTTTTGCTTTCTTCGGGTTCAGTCCCAGTTCTGATGCCATCACAGCACAAAGATTGGCTGTTTCGCGTGCATGCTGCAACAAGTTCTGACCGTATGAAGAACGATATTTCATCTTACCGATGATACGGATCAATTCAGGATGCAGACCGTGGATACCCAAGTCGATGGTCGTACGTTTACCCGTTTCGATAATTTCTTCTTCCACCTGTTTGCGTACTTTAGCTACCACCTCTTCGATACGGGCCGGATGGATACGTCCGTCAGTCACAAGCTGATGCAGGGCCAAACGGGCAATTTCACGGCGAACCGGGTCGAAGGCAGAAAGAACGATTGCTTCCGGAGTATCGTCTACAACGATTTCAACACCGGTAGCAGCTTCCAGAGCACGGATATTACGTCCTTCACGTCCGATAATACGTCCCTTGATTTCATCCGATTCGATATGGAATACTGTAACAGAGTTTTCAATGGCAGTTTCCGTAGCCACCCGTTGGATAGACTGGATAACGATACGTTTGGCTTCTTTGCTGGCAGTTAATTTAGCATCATCCATAATGTCGTTGATGAATGATTGTGCCTGCGTTTTAGCTTCTTCTTTCAGTGATTCTACCAGGCGTTCTTTGGCCTCTTCGGCAGACAATCCGGAGATTGCTTCCAGTTTATCGATTTCCTGCTGTTGCAGTTTATCGAGTTCTTCTTTTTTCTTGTCAACAATCACAAGTTGCGCTTCCAGATTCTCTTTTACCGCTTCGGCTTCCATCTTTTTACGTTGGATTTCTTCCTGACGCTGGCTAAGTACCATTTCACGTTGCTTCAACTTGTTTTCCGCTTGCTGAATCTTCTGATTCCGCAATGCTACCTCCTTTTCAAGGTCTGCTTTCTTATTCAGGAATTTCTCCTTCACTTCCAGCAGCTTGTTTTTCTTAATTACTTCCGCTTCCGTCTCCGCTTCTTTCAGGACATTATCGTATTTGGATTTCAGTACATACCGGAATAGTATATATGAAAGGACTCCTCCTACGATGAAGCAAGCAATTGCTGTTGCTATTATTGCTATCATTCTACATTTAATTTAAGTATATAAATAAAAACGCACCGCCAAATATCAAAGCAATTATTTTTGCTTGGATATTGTGCAGTGCGTGGTTGTTTTATCTCTTATCAGCGAATAGCCAGTCGGGATTTATTCTTCCTTAAAATAATCCTCCAGCAATTCTGTCAGTTCTTTTACCTTCTCCACATAGGGGCTGGTATCATTACGTTGCATCAATTGCAGTCTCTCTAACGAGAACTGATAGGCTACCATGGCAATAATTTTTTCGGGTTCCAGATTTTTATAGACTTCCCGATACTTATTAAGCCTGATATTTACCTGCTTGGCGGCTTCCCGTACCATTTGTTCTTCCTCGCGGTTGATGGTTAACGGGTAGTTTGAGTCTGCTATCTGCAGGTTTATCTTTATTTTATCGTTCATACATCTTCTTCTTATTCATTCAACAAAGCGATGCATTTATCGACTTCACGCACTAATTTTGACAATCGCAGCTTCGTCTCTTTTACGTCGCTGCCGTTAAGGCTGATTGCCGTAGCTGTTTTTAGGTTTGTATAGCTGACTTCCAATTCATCGTATTGAGCTTGTACCTTCTCGTTTTTCAGCTTTTCATTTTCGAGAAGCTTCTTCAACTCGGCATTTTCACGCTTAAGTTCATCGTGCAAATAAATCAAATGCCGTAGTTGCGTTTCAAAGGAATTCAATAACTTTTTTTCTTCTTCTGTCATCACTACACCAAAATTGTACACAAAAATACGATTAACTCTGATATTACAAAAACTTTTCGGGAGAAAATGTTCTTTTTAGCCTAAATTAGCTATGAACGGAGGGGAAAGTAGAGTATTGCATAGGAAGCAAATACAGCCTGCTTATAATATTATGGTATATTTTAAATTAATGCGAATTAGTAATTGAAAATGAATTGTCATTCATTTTTGTACGATTCTGAATCATTACAAAATCGATTAAATTTTTCTACTGGGTATTTATTTTCAATCTTTCTATTTCTTCTTTCACCTTTTCTCTGTCTCTTCGATGAATAAGGAGTTTGCGGGTGAAGAGTAACAATTTCACCATCTCTTCACCTGTAGCGAGTAGTTTCAAAAATAGTTTCAAGGCTTGAAACAATCTGTTTCACACCGAGAAACACTTCGTTTCGCTACTTGAAACAAAGTGTTTCCCGCCTTGAAACTTTTAGTTTCAAACAAGGTTGAAACTAATTACGAAATAGCTTTACTAATTTTACTCAATGGTGGAATCTGGAGGCTGCAATTTGATTTGATTCACGATGAAGAGCAGGTGAAGGGGCGGCTATTCACCTACAAACTGCTTGTTTATCGGCCATACAGAAGAAAAGTGAAGGAGCTGGAAGAATTGGACGTATTATAGAGAAAGAGCATTGAATGATTCAAAACTATATAAATCTGAATTCTTCTTTTTTGTTGGTATCGTAAAAGATTACTATTCAGCAAACTTTTGTAACTTCGGTATGTTTTTCAGGAAAGTATTAAGATATAATATCTGGTAGATAAGTCATTAATATACCTCCAAACGTGGCGTCGATGCACGCATTTTGATTTCCGCATCCAACACGATTGAATGATTGGGAGATGCCGGATCTTTGATTTTCTCTAAAATAAGTTCGGCAGCTTTTTTCCCCATCTGGTACAAAGGCGGTTCTACTGTAGTCAATTTGGGATAGACTATGTTGGAAAGTTCAGTTCCTGAAAAACTGGCTACGGCGATTTCTTCGGGTATTTTTTTTCCAAGTTCCCTCAATCTGTTCATAGCTCCAATAGCCAATGTTTCCGTAAAAGCGAAAATAGCATTGAAAGGAATATTTCTTTCCACTAATATATCCGCTGCTTTTTTCCCTTCTTCAAAAGTCATACCGGTTTTTATCAGCATATTATTCTTATCAAAAGGAATCCCGAATTTAGCCAAAGCGTCTTTGTATCCTCTGACACGTTCTATGGAGTTGTAAATATCGTCCGGTCCCTGTATATGAACAATCTGTTTGCGTCCGCTTCGGATCAGACTTTCTACGAGAAAGAATGACTTCATATAATCGTCCACTATTACTTGCGGAACTTCAAGTCCATAGGGAATACGATCATAGAACACCATAGGCATTCCCGCTTGCTGTAAACGAGCATATTCCTCCTTATTCCTTTTATAACTGCAAAGACAGATGATGATGCCATCCACCATGAATCCTTCCATCAGTTGCAGGTTCTCTTTTTCTTTTTCCGGATCTCCTCCCGACTCTGCAATAATCACCTTTATATTTTTGGTGTGAAGCACTTCTTGTATGCCGTTTATTACTCGTGAAGCAAACGGCGTAACCATTTCAGGAACGATCACCCCCACGGTATTGGTATGTCCGTATTTAAGGTTGATTGCTACAGGGTTTGGTCTATATCCCAATCTTTTAGCTGCTTCTATCACCTTTTCTTTCGTTTCTTTACGGATATTCTTGTCATCTCCCAATGCACGAGATACAGTGGAGACGGATATTGACAAATGTCGAGCGATGTCTTTTATGGTTATATACTTCATGCTGAATGATTGTTTAAATCAAAGCAAAGATATTGATTTCAAACAATAAATCCTAATATTGGAGTAAAATACGAATCCCATTTGCCTTTGTGTAATGCTTTTGTAACGTTTGCAGATTTTGGGAACGTTCCCGCAATCGTTTGCAGGCAAAAGAGTTAGGAAAAAACTTTTTTTCAAGCTCTTGTTCTTTATCTTTGCTACATCAACATGATGTCGAACTAAAGAAAAAGAACTATGAAAACACACCTCTTTTCTTATAAGTGCGGTCGAAAGCACATCAAAGTTTACCATCTATTTGAATTGGTAATAATTAAAGGATAAAAAACGGTCATGGACAAGAAAGTACGAAGTATAGAAATTTCGAAACGGGTTCCAATTGTGGGCAACTACGATGTAGTTGTCTGCGGTGGCGGACCAGCTGGTTTCATTGCGGCCATTGCGGCTGCTCGCAGTGGTGCGAAAACTGCTGTTGTGGAACAATATGGTTTTTTAGGTGGAATGGCTACAATGGGGCTTGTTACTCCTTTGAGTGTTTTCACCTATAATAATGAAAAGGTGATAGGCGGTATTCCATGGGAATTTATCGAACGGCTGGAGAAGATGGGAGGCTGTATCATTGAGAAACCTCTTGGCAATGTAGCTTTTGATCCGGAGCTTTACAAACTTTTATGCCAGCAAATGATGCTGGAAGCCGGCGTGGATATGTATATGCACTCTTACTTAAGCGGTTGCCAGGCAAAAGACGGCAAAATATCCTGTATCCTCTTTGAGAATAAGAATGGGACAGAGGCCATAAGTGCCGATATGTATATCGACTGCACTGGGGATGGTGACCTTGCCGCTATGGCGGGTGTTCCGATGCAAACAGATGATTGTAAACCGCTGCAACCTCTTTCCACCTATTTTATATTAGGCGGTGTGGATACAGATTCGCCCATGATAATCGATGCCATGCACCATAATAAACAAGGGCAGAATTGTCATTGCATTGCAGTTCGTGAGAAACTTCTAGCAATGAAAGAGAAGCTTGGCATCCCCGAATTCGGAGGTCCTTGGTTTTGCACCACTCTTCGTCCGGGCGAAGTAACGGTTAATATGACCCGTACTGCAGGAAATGCCATCGATAATAGAAATTTTACCGCAGCGGAATGTCGCTTACGGGAAGACGTATTTAAAATAGCACGAATCTTTAAAGAGAACTTTGAAGAGTTTAAAAACAGTTATGTGACGACCGTCGCCGTACATGCCGGTATTCGTGAGACACGTCGTATCAAAGGTGTACATACCATTACAGCAGAAGAATATGTGAATGCTTATAAATATCCTGATAGCATATCACGCGGCGCACATCCTATAGATATCCATGTGGCAGCAGGTGCGGAACAGAGCGTAACTTTCCTTAAAAAAGCGGCGTATGTACCTTATCGTGCTCTTATAGCTGAAGATTTCCCGAATCTGCTCGTAGCGGGACGCTGTATTAGTGCTGATAAGACTTCCTTTGCGTCACTTCGCGTTCAGGCAAGTTGTATGGGGGTAGGACAAGCCGCAGGAGTAGCAGCCGCACAATGTATAAAGGCAGGTGTGACCGTACAAAAGGCTGATATTCACAATCTCATAGAGGAATTGAAGAAACTTGGAGCAATTATATAAAGAAGAACCAGAATATGGAACAGTTAGATTATATTATTATTTTACTCTACTTTCTCGGACTGATTGCCGTGAGTGTTGTGATGTCCCGGAAAATTAAAAACTCCGAAGATATGTTTATTGCCGGGCGAAATTCTTCGTGGTGGCTGTCGGGAGTCTCTTCCTACATGACTATCTTCTCGGCAAGTACCTTTGTCGTTTGGGGAGGCGTTGCTTATAAATCGGGACTTGTTGCGGTAGTTGTTGCACTTTGTCTTGGCGTAGCATCGTTTATTGTCGGTAAATGGATCTCGGGCAAATGGCGGGAGCTACGTATCAAATCGCCGGGGGAGTTCCTTACCATCCGGTTCGGACATCGCACGGTAAGTTTTTACACGATTTCAGGAATTATAGCCCGTGCGGTACATACGGCAGTGTCTCTGTATGCGGTAGCGGTTGTGATGTGTGCATTAATCAAAGTCGATGGTGGCAGTATTTTTGCAAGTACGGGTATGATGGGCGATTCACCGATGGGTTATCTAAGTATTTGGTGGGCGCTTCTTATCCTTGGTGCCATCGCTCTTGGATACACCATTGCCGGAGGATTTCTTGCGGTACTAATGACTGATGTAATTCAGTTCGGAGTACTTCTGGCCGTGGTTGTATTTATGATACCTCTTTCATTTAACGCGGTAGGAGGCGTAAGTGCATTTATCGATAAGGCCAGTGAGATACCGGGATTCTTCTCGGGCACATCTCCGACCTATACATGGGGGTGGCTTTTACTGTGGATATTTCTCAATGTGTCTATGATTGGCGGTGACTGGCCGTTTGTACAGCGATACATAAGCGTGCCTACTACAAGAGACGCAAAAAAGAGTACTTATTTAATCGGAATTCTTTATCTCGTCACTCCTCTTATCTGGTATCTTCCTACCATGATTTATCGTGTGATGGAACCCGGACTTGCGCTTGATTTGGATGCAACCACAATGACTTTCAACGGCGAACACGCTTATGTGAATATGAGCAAACTCGTGCTTATGAAAGGAATGGTCGGTATGATGTTGGCAGCGATGCTATCGGCTACATTGAGTAATGTTTCGGGCATTTTGAATGTATATGCCAATGTATATACTTATGATATTTGGGGACACAAAGAGAAAAACCGTCAGGCAGATGAGAAAAAGCGTATCAAGGTAGGACGTCTCTTCACATTTGTCTTTGGACTTGTGATTATCGCTTTGTCAATGCTCATCCCGTTTGCCGGAGGTGCCGAAAAGGTGGTAGTAACCCTTCTTACTATGGTGATGTGTCCTTTATATATTCCGTCGATATGGGGACTGTTCTCGAAGCGGCTGACAGGCAACCAACTTATTTCTGCAATGATTCTTACCTGGCTCGTTGGTATTATGGCTCGCGTCATAATTCCCGCCTCCGTTATTAGTCCAAGCCTTATAGAGTCAGTTGCCGGTTGTGTACTTCCTGTACTTATCCTTGCAATTATGGAAGTTTGGTCGGCACGTAAAAAGTATGAAGACAATGGTTATCAAGCCATTTGTGAATATACTGATCCTGAAGCCGATCGTGAACCGACATTAAAGGAGAAGAAAGCGGTATTAATCTATTCACATTTGGCTGTTAACTGCTTCTGTATTACCATTGGTGTCGTTGCGCTCTTACTGATTGGTCTGCTTATTGCCGGCGATCCGAAGACCCTTGCGGTCAAAGGAATTGTGATAGGAAGTATCATACTGATGATTGCCATGATACTTGCTTATGTGATATACAGAATTATATATGCAAGACGTCTGAAAATGTCTAGCTAGTCAATTATTAATAACCCTAAATACTAATCAAATGAATCTAAAGATGTTATTGTTTGCAAGTGTGTCGCTTGTGCTTTTTGCATCTTGTCATAACTCGGATGATCCGTATATGACACTCGCGACAAAGACACTTGATGTAGAAGCAGAAGGTGGACTTTTCACTGTTGACCTTTCATCTAATGTCTATTACAGAGTCAATAACGATTGTCAGACCGATGGAAGCGATAGCCATTGGGCAGTTGTTGATTCGCATGAGACACAAGGTGAGATTACTAAATTTACAATCAAAGTCTCTGAAAATTCGTCGACTAGTTCACGTGTCGGTGCCATTCGTTTCATTGGCGATGATGTAACTCCTCTAAAGCTGGTTATTACCCAAAAGATGATTGTTCCGAAAGGTATCAGTCCTATCACCGAATCGATTGACGCAACTACAACAGAATCTTCGTTCAAAGTCTTTGGCGATAAGGAGTGGAAGGCTGTGTGTACAGATGCGGATGTGACCGTTTCTCCTGCAAATGGGGTAGGCGAATGTGATATTAAACTTACTTTCCCGGAGAACAAGACATTTGCCAAACGGACAATTAAAGTAACGGTAACCATCCAGGATGATACAGACTATACCTATACTCTTGTACAAGATGCTTTCTCGGGCATTTTGGCTGATTGGGACTTGAAGAGTTTAACTGCCAACACAAGTGGAACATTTGCTGATGATGAGGCACAATCGGTATTCCCGGGAACCAATGGCAAGTATATTGCTCCGAGTGCCGGAAGTGGTAAGATTGAGTATTGGGCATGTGACCGGACAGGTTATGTAGAGCAGAAAGTCGTATGCAGCCGTGCCGTGGGTGCTAATGGTGACCCGTATGTATCAGGAGCTATTCCGGGTGATTATTGGTATGTCTATGGGGATATGAAAGGTACGACCATTCCTGCCGGTACCAAGATACACTTCTATTTTGTGACCAAATTAGGAACGATGTGTTCCAACTACTGGATGATCGAATTCAAGGATGGAGAAGAATGGAAACCGGCTCTTCCGACTTCGACTCTTCAGGAAAGTGCGACAGAGACACTGTCGGGTGCACCTATCAATTACTCGGTGACTATTACCTACAACTTTGCGGGAATGTTGCTCGATAGCAGTAACAATGGCGCATATATCCCTGCCGAAGGAGTATTTACCACGACTAAGGATATGGATGAGATTGTGTTAAGATTCGGACAGGCAGGTCGTTTATGTCTTAATGGCGCCAAATTCGCTGGAAAGTATATCGACTGGACACATGCAAGCGGCCAGACACGTTTTTCAGCGCAACATCCGAGTAATCCTGAAACAGGTGCGGCAATCAAAGAGTATAACCAACATGTATTGCTTGAAATCGTAGAATAAAGAGTATGAAAAAAAGTATATTAAGCCTGTTATTGGCATGTTTCCTGCAAATCAATCTGGCTTTTGCACAGAATGTAATGAAGGGTGTCGTTAGCGATGCCAATGGTCCTCTTGTCGGAGTGGTGATCCACGATAAAGACAATGCAAAAGGTACTACCTCCGATATGTCGGGAAAGTATGCGCTCAATGGCGCTGAATCAGGCCATACAATAGAATTCCGTTATCTTGGTTATGTGACCGAGACTGTGGTATGGGATGGTAAAAGTGTAGTAAATATAAAACTTAAAGAGGATGCTGTACAACTTGAAGAGACGGTTGTTATCGGCTATGGATCTGTAAAGAAGAAAGATCTTACAGGTGCGGTCGGTGTAATCAACAGTTCGCTTATCGAGAAACAGAGCACGTCTCAACTTTCACAATCTTTGCAAGGACTGATTCCGGGACTGACGGTTACCCGTTCGAGCAGTATGCCGGGAGCGAGTGCTACGGTTCAGGTGCGTGGTGTGACAACAATGTCTGATTCGAGTCCGCTTATCCTTGTCGATGGTATGATGGTCAGTAGCCTCGACAATATAGCAAGCGAAGACGTACAGCAGATTACTGTACTTAAAGATGCAGCTTCTGCATCCATCTATGGTGCCCGTGCTGCTGCCGGTGTTATCTTGATAACGACTAAGGAGGCAACCGAGGGACAGCTTTCGATCGGTTATAACGGAGAGATTTCGTTGTCTTCTCCTACCGAATTTCCGAAATTCCTGACAGACCCTTATCACTACATGACAATGTACAATGAATGGTCGTGGAACGATGCCGGTAATCCTGCGGGAGGCGAGTTTGCCAACTATTCACAGGACTACATCGACAACTATGCTACCAACAACAGGTATGATCCCATTCAATATCCTATCTATGATTGGAAAGACGCTATTCTTTCGAATACCGCTATGCGCCATAAGCACAACTTGACCATGACGTATGGCAACAAGGTAATCAAGAGCCACACTTCCGCTACCTACGAAAATGCCGACGCTATCTATAAAGGTTCAAACCACGAAAGAATCTCTATCCGTTCGCGTAATAATCTGAAGATTAGTGATAAGCTCTCCGGTTCTATCGATTTCTCGGTACGTTATGCCACGAAAAATGACCCGACTTCCGGTAGTCCGATTCGTGCAGCTTATATGTATCCTTCCATTTATTTGGGACTTTATCCGGACGGCCGTGTAGGTCCTGGTAAAGACGGCAGTCTTAGCAATACGCTTGCCGCCTTATTGGAAGGCGGAGAGAAGAAGACTGTATCCAACACAATGACCGGTAAATTCTCGTTGAGCTATAAGCCCATAAAAGATTTGACCCTTACTGCCAATCTGACTCCTACCGTCGGAACTGTTTCGATCAAGGAGATGAAGAAAGCCATACCTGTTTACGATGCATACGAAACCGATGTTATGCTGGGATATGTTTCAGGATATACTTCCAATTCGTTAAGTGAAGAACGCCGTAACATCAAATCATTGGAGAAACAATTCATCGCTACATACGACAAGACCTTTAGCAAGGTACATAACTTCAATGCCATGGTCGGTTATGAAGATTATAGTTATACGTATGAAACGATGTCGGGATCGACCAACGATATATCTTTGTCTTCTTTCCCTTATCTTGATTTGGCGAACAAGAATGCTCTTGCCGTAGCCGGCAATTCTTATCAGAATGCATACCGTTCATTTTTTGGCCGTGTCATGTATAATTACGACAGCCGTTACTACCTCCAGCTCAATGCTCGTGAAGACGGATCTTCACGTTTTCACAAGGATCACCGTTGGGGATTCTTCCCGTCCGCATCGGTGGGTTGGGTCATCTCTAACGAGAAATTCATGCAAAACATAACCCCGATAAACTATCTGAAGTTCCGTGCCTCTATCGGTACGCTCGGTAACGAGCGGATTGGAAATTATCCTTACCAGACATACATATCGTTCAATAATGCCATTATGTATGACAGTGCAGGCTCTACGCCCCAATCTTCCATGTCCGCCGCGCAACAAGATTATGCGTATGAAAATATCCATTGGGAGAAAACACAGAGCTGGGATATAGGTGTGGATGCCGCTTTCTTTAACAATCGTCTTGACTTTAGCGCAGACTATTATTATAAGAAGACAACAGATATGCTCTTGTCAGTGGCAATCCCGTCGTTTACAGGTTATTCGGCACCTGACAGGAACGTAGGTAAAATGCATACCCGCGGTTGGGAAGTGAAACTCGGCTGGTCTGACCGTATCGGAGATGTAAGTTATGCGGTAAGTTTTAATATCTCTGATTACAAGTCTATAATAGATAATCTTAATGGCAAGCAGCAGTTTAACAGCGATGGTACCATTATTACCGAAGGCGCAGAATATAACTCCTGGTACGGATATAAGACTGCAGGTTTGTTCCAGACCGCAGAGGAAGTCAGTGAAAGCGCTCTGCTTTCGGCTTCTACCAAACCGGGTGATGTGAAATATGTAGATGTCAGCGGTCCGGACGGCACTCCTGACGGAATTATCAATGAGACATACGACCGCGTAGTGCTTGGCAGCTCATTGCCACACTATCTATATGGAGGTTCTATTAGTTTGGGCTGGAAAGGTCTCTCTTTCTCCCTACTCTTCAATGGTGTCGGGAAACAACTTTCACGCCTCACCGAGAGTATGATTCGCCCCATGCAGGGACAATGGCTTCCGGCTCCGTCAGTCCTTCTGAACGACAATGGCAGCCGTAATTATTGGAGTGTATATAACACTGCAGAGCAGAACGCGGCAGCCAGCTATCCCCGTTTGAGCCATCAGGGCGGTGAATACAACAACTACAAAATGTCGGATTACTGGCTCAAGAGTAGTGCATATATGCGTATAAAGAATATCAACGTTGGCTATACAGTTCCTAAAAAAATTGTCTCTAAAGTCGGAATCAAGGGACTTCGGGTGTACGTCAATATCGATGATCCATACTGCTTTGATAGTTATCTTTCGGGATGGGACCCTGAAGCAGGCGCTTCTACCTATATCACACGCACTTATACGTTTGGAGTGGATATCAAATTCTAATGGAGTATGAAAAAATTACATAATATGAAAAAAATACATGTATTGATTTGCATGATAGCTCTTCTATCTGTAACTTCTTGTGTGAACCTCGATCTGAATCCTCCTTCAGCCGCATCCAGTGAAAACTGGTTCTCGTCACCGGAGGAAGTTCGAATCTCGTTGAACGATTTTTATCGCAGTACCTTCTTTGTTATAGAAGAAGGTTGGACGCTGGACCGTAATACGGATGACTGGGCGCAACGAACAAACATTTATACCATTGCGGCAGGTTCACTGAATGCGTCTTCTACAAGTAATCCTAACATCAAGACTGTTTGGAGTTACACGTATAAGAACATTAGTCGTGCCAACCGAATTTTGGAGGCACTCGACAAACTTGAAGGCAAATATTCCACCACTGAACTGAATACGCTTCGTGCCGAAGCCCGTTTTTTCAGAGCGTTTGCTTATTCACGTTTGATTACTCTTTGGGGAGATGTTCCTTTCTACGTGACTTCGATTACTCCGGAGGAAGCATTTGAGATGGGGCGTACCGACAAAGCTGTCGTTCTGAAACAGATTTATGAAGATTATGACTATGCCGCAGAAAATTTGCCGGTCGCAAATAATAATAGCGGCGCCACCCGTGTGGACAAAGGAACGGCTTATGCTTACAAGGCTCGTACCGCTCTCTATCAACACGACTACGGGACTGCCGCAAAGGCTGCGCAAGACTGTATGGATCTGGAAGTATATGACTTGGCCCCTGATTATGGAGAACTTTTCCGCGACAAGACAAGAGGAAGCAAAGAAGTTATCTTCTCTGTTGCTCACTCAAGCGACCTTGAGTTGGATGAAAACGGTAAACCTACTACACAGGCTATCGGTTCCTTTATTGCTCGTTCGGCAGGCGGTACACATAACGCACAACCTTCGTGGGAACTTCTTGCTGTCTACGAAATGACGAATGGCAAGACGATTGATGAACCGGGCAGTGGCTTTGATCCTCACGATCCATTTGCCAACCGTGATCCCCGTTGCCTGGAAACATTTGCTGCTCCCGGCAGCCGTATCTATGGTATTGAGTGGAATCCTGCGCCAAACGCACTCGAAATAATGGACTATACGCAAAATCGTATGATTACAAATAAAGATTCCAAAGGCGGTTCGGATGCTTCCAACTGTGCTTACAATGGTTGTTGCCTGCGCAAAGGCGCGCAAGAATCATGGCGTACTACTTTGTATAACGACAACCCTGTTATTCTCATGCGTTATGCCGATGTCTTGTTGATGTATGCCGAAGCTAAGATTGAACTGGGGGAGATTGACGCTACTGTCATTGCTTGCATCAACGATGTCCGTGCCCGTGCTTATGGCACCACCCGTACACAAACCAACGACTATCCGTCCATCACGACAACCGATCAGACGGCATTGCGCAAAGTGCTCCGCCGTGAGCGTCGTGTGGAGTTTGCATGGGAAAATCTGCGCTATTTCGACTTGCTTCGTTGGCATCAGTTTGAGAATGCTTTCGGACACAATATGTACGGATTTACCCGTACAGCCAACAGGGCAAAGGAATACTTTGCGGCAGGCAACTGGTTTTGGCCGGAGACTCCGACATTTGACAAAGACGGATTTCCTTCTTTTGAAGCGATGGCCGACGGAACCTATATCGTCCAGCATGGTGAACGTAAGTATGATGAGAAGATTTATTTGTGGCCATTGCCAAGTGATGATGTATTGATAATGAATGGAAAACTTGTTCAAAATCCAGGGTACTAACTTTATTAAATAAATGATATTATGAGCATTGGAGAAATTTTATTGCGCAGTCGCTATCAACCATTGAAAAGGGTGTTGAGCTATGATGTATTCAACACCGGCTTTAACGGCTGGATGACATTGATGCCTAACTTTACGGAATATCCCGATTTTGATGTTCCCAAGACATTGGTCAATAAAGACCAGTGGCCACCGGTCATGCTTAGTTCCGCTACTTTCAGGTATCTGGGCACTCACGGGGCTATGTCCGGCACTTACTCTCTTAAACTTTCGACAAGACCTGTTGCCGCTCCTTATACGGAGATTCCGGCGGAAGGTTGTCTGGGACATGCCATTAAGCGGCTTTCGTTCTCTCGTCCGGGCTGCAAATATTTGCAGATAGAATGTTGGTTTACATACACGGCGGAGCAGGATGTGGTGGATGGCGGTGACCGTCCGCAACCGGGTTTGCATGAGAGTTCCATCCGCGATTTTGGTATGGGATTCGATGTACAGGAGGGTGGAAAACGTTACCATGTAGGAATTCGCTATCTCAATGCAGTAGATGGCAAATTAATGCAGAAGTGGCAGTATGAACATTCCAATGAAGACATAACCGACCGCGATTGGGCTTATGGACTTGACGGAGACTGGTGTAAGAGGGGAGTCGATCCCTGGTGGTTCGGCCGCCGTTATCCTAATGGCGACCACGATGGATTCAAGGATTTGAAAGATGGTCATCAGAAACTCATTTACAATGAGACCGACTGTAAACTCAATTGGCAATACATGCGTCTGAAACTTGACACAGAGCTTCGTGAATATGTAGAGTTCCAATGTCAGGACAAAATTTGGGATATGCGTGGCATTGCAGCCGATACCGTTGACGGATATGGACGCATCGACAATCTTATCAATCCTCTTTTCTGGGTGGGTACTGATACCAATCGTCGTGTATTCTTTTATATAGATTCTGTTGTTGTTTCACAAGAATAAAAGGAGGAATGTAATATATGAAAATGTTTAATGATTCCCATCTTGAGGTAAAGAAGTTCTTTAAAGGCACTTTCTTCACTCATCCTTACGAGGCTGGTTGGGCAGATGAGGCTATATTCTTTGTTATGGTTGAGAAAATAGAAGGAGATCCCGTATTCGAAGGTCGTGTACAACTATCGCAAGACGGTATACATTGGGCTGACGACGGTAGTGAGCCTGTAATCTTCAAAGGACTTGGCCAACATATTATAAAGGTAAATTCAAATTTTGGTAATTATATTCGTCTTGCCGTCAGCATTGAAGGCGGAGAGATGTTTTTAAATCTTCATATAGCATGCAAAGGTTAATATTTATATTTAGTCTGTTCATTCTTGCGATTGTAGGATGCAGTTCCAATGAGTCTCACTCATTTTTGATTCGTCCGGATGGAGGTGGGGAAGATGCTGCCACTGAAATAGAGGTAGGTAAAACGATTCCTGCCTGGCAGGAGGGTGTGATGGATATTCATTTCATCAATACGACTACCGGTGAAAGCATGTTTGTAATATTCCCGGATGGTACGCAAATGCTTATCGATGCCGCAAGTTCGAGTGTTACGACCAACTCTAATAGTAATACGACCAACACCGGTATCCGTAGTCGTTGGGATCCGACTCTGACTTCTACCCGTGGTTCACAGATTATAACTGATTACATTCGTAAGTGTATGGTATGGACAGGTAACAGTACGATTGATTATGCTGTACTTACCCACTTCCATAATGACCACTTCGGCGGTTATACTTCTTCCTTGCCGAAATCTTCCAACTCCGACACTTATTCGTTGATAGGTTTTGCCGAGATTTTCGACAATTTCAAGATTGGTACGCTGCTTGATCGTGGCTATCCCGATTATAACTATCCGTTCAATATGGCGACAATGGCAGACAATGCTCCAAGTTGCAGCAACTATATCAATGCAGTGAAATGGCATGTCGCCAATCAAAAGTTCGATGCTGCGATATTCAAAGCAGGGGCGAATAATCAGATCGTTCAGAAGTATAATCCTGCAAAGTATCCTACTGCAAAGGTGCAAAACGTGGCAGTGAATGGAGAGATCTGGACAGGTTCGGGCACTACCACAAAGAAGACATTCCCTGAACTCTCGGAGATTACATACGAAAACAGTAAGAACATTACCTCCAGTGACAATTGTCCGCCGGAGAATATAACCAGTTGTGTGATGAAAGTTTCGTATGGCAACTTTGATTTCTTTGCCGGTGGTGACCTTCAGTATAACGGACGTTCGAGTCATGCGTGGAAAGATGCCGAACTGCCCTGTGCAAAAGCAGTGGGTCAGGTGGAACTATTGAAAGCTAACCATCACGGTGTAACCAACACCAATCAGGTAGATGCTCTGAAAGCACTCAATCCACAAACGATTGTTGTCAATTCGTGGGTAGATTGTCATCCCCGTACCGATATCCTGAATTCGATGGAGACAACACTCCCTGCGTGTGACATGTTTATCACTAACTTCTGGCAAGGCGATCGCCCCAGCGGAGTAGACGACCGGGTTACGGCGGAAGAGGCTGCGAGAGTAAAGGGATATGATGGACATATTGTAGTTCGTGTGACCGATGGGGGAAACAAATACAGAGTTGTGACAATCACAGATTCTGACGGGGCAATGACTGTTAAGACTATTTCCGGTCCATATACAAGCAGATAATGAATACAAAATATTATGATGTAATAGTAGCAGGTGCAGGTCCTGCCGGGATATGTGCGGCTGTAGCCGCCGCCCGGCAAGGAGCACGTGTTGCTCTTATCGAAAGATACGGAGTCATCGGAGGTAACCTGACCGCCGGGTATGTCGGCCCTATTCTCGGTAGTGTAAGCAAGAACACGATGCGCGATGAGGTTTGTGCTATTCTTGGCGTCGAAGACAATGACTGGATTGGTGAACATGGAAATGCTCACGATTTCGAAGAGGCAAAACTTACATTGGCAGAATTTGTCGCCAGGGAAAAGAACGTCGATGTCTTTTTGCAATGTTGCGTGTCGGATGTTATTCGTGACGGAAAGGTGGTAAAAGGCATAAAGTGTGCAAGTAACGAGGGGACGCTCTGTTTTGAAGCCGCGGTTACAATTGATTGTACCGGTGATGCCATAGTATCTTTTCTTGCCGGTGCAAAAATAGAAAAAGGACGTGCTGACGGACTCATGCAGCCTGTAACCCTTGAATACACCATTGATGGCGTAGACGAGTCGAAAGGAATTATCTGCATTGGAGATGTAGACAATGTTCAATTGAATGGCGAGTGTTTTCTTGATTGGTGTAAAAAGAAAGCCGATGAGGGCAAACTTCCCCGGATGCTTGCTGCCGTGCGTTTGCATCCGTCGGTCAGACCGGGTTGCCGTCAGGTAAATACGACACAAGTCAATAGGGTGGATATAACTTCGGTAAGCTCTATTTTCACCGCCGATCTTGAACTTAGGCAACAGATACGCCTCCTGACTCAATTCTTGAAAGAAAATTTGCCGGGTTACGAAAACTGTAGAGTGATCGGAAGTGGTACAACAACCGGAGTGCGCGAAAGCCGCAGGGTGATGGGCGACTATGTGATCGATGCCGATGAGATGGCGGAAGGCTGCCGTTTTGCCGATGTGGTGGTACATAAAGCATTGTTCATTGTCGATATACATAATCCTGACGGAGCCGGACAGGCGGAACCGACCATCCAATATTGCAAACCATACGATTTGCCGTATCGTTGTTTTCTCCCGTTGGGCTTGGAAGGGCTTCTGGTGGCGGGACGGTGTATATCGGGTACTCACAGAGCTCACGCTTCCTATCGTGTCATGAGTATTTGCATGGCGATGGGAGAGGCAGTTGGTATTGCTGCTGCCATGAGTGCGTCGCAGCACTGTACTCCGCGGGCTCTCGATGTAGGAGAGTTGCAGAAACGGCTTGAGTCGTTAGGCGTAGAGCTGTTCGATTAACGTAGAACATAATCATACTTTAAATTTATAGAGCATACTTATGAAAAAGATATATTTGTCTGTCGTGTGCTTACTGATCTCTATTCCCCTTATCGCCCAGTTGTATGTAGAGCCGGAGAAAGAGGTAGAGTGCTCTGTCTTCCTGGCAAAGGAAGGACGGGGGCGGGCACAGCAAGGACTTGAAATATGGGATGATTACATATTCTCGTGCGAGGATGGAGGACACGTGAATATCTATGATTTCAAAAGTGCCGATCCGAAACCTGTGGCAGGCTTTGAGTTGGCGTCCTCCCATCCGGACAACCATGTAAATAATGTATGCTTTGGCGTCGAGACAAAACGCGGAGCATCGTTTCCTCTCTTGTATATCACAAACGGGAAGGTAGGAAGCGAGTTGGAATGGTTGTGTTTTGTGGAGAGCATCACCCGTCGTGGAAAACGTTTTAGCAGCGAAATCGTACAGACAATTGAACTCGATGGCTCGAAGTGGGCGGAGAAAGGGTATGTCCCCATCTTTGGAGCGCCAAGCTGGCTGGTCGATCGGGAACGGGGATTTATATGGATATTTTCGGCGCGTAAACGTACTGTGGCGAAGGTGACAAAGCATGCATGGGAAAACCAGTATGTCGCCACCAAATTCCGCATACCGTCGTTGAGTGAGGGCGCAAAGGTGCGGCTCGACGAGAATGACATTCTCGATCAGGTGGTATTCCCCTATGAGGTATGGTTCACGCAAGCGGGCTGTATGCATGATGGTAAAATCTATTTCTGCTTCGGAGTTGGGAAACAGGATGACAGCCGTCCTTCCTGCATCCGGGTGTACGATACGGATAGGCGGACGATTACTGCCCGGTACAATGTGCAGGAACAGGTTATTTACGAACCGGAAGATATTGTGGTTAAAGACGGGGTTATGTATGTCAATACCAATACGAATGCGAAAAAGACGTCTGATCTTCCTTGCATATTCAAACTCTCTCTTCCGAAAGAAAAGCCGGTGGCCGAAAATCCTCTCGACGAGATACGCAGGGATCCGGAACGTGCGGGCGGCGTGTATTATGTGACCGATCTTTCACATCCGGTTACGCCGGCACCCAAAGGATATACGCCTTTCTATATAAACGGCTATTTTCGTCACGGAGCGCGTCAGATAGACGATGAGGTGACTTATCCTGCCATATACGGCGTATTGGAGAAAGCTCATGCCACAAACAACCTTACCGATTTTGGGAAAGCCTTGTACGAACGTCTTGAACCGTTCAAGAAGAATGTGTTTTACAAAGAAGGCGATCTGACGCAAATCGGTTATCGTCAGACAAGGGAGATAGGCCGGAGGATGGTACAAAATTATCCGGAAGTATTTGAAGGCCATCCCTATTTGAAGACTAACGCAACGAATGTGCTTCGGGTGGCGGCCACCATGCAATCTGTAAATTCGGGCATTTTGTCGCTGCGTCCCGGGCTTGAATGGGCGGAGATAGACAACTCCCGTTCGTTCCTTGCCACACTGAATCCATACGGTAACGTATGTCCCGACAGGAGTCCGCTTGATAAGTATATACTCGGTAAAGAAAACAGTTGGTATAAGAAATATCGTTCATATATAGATGAAAAGTTGGATGTGGATGCTTTTTTTACAAGACTGTTTATAGATGTTACGCAAGTAGAAAGTGAGTATGACAAGTACGACCTGATCCATCGTTTCTGGTTAATGGCGTCGCTGATGCAATGCCTCGACCGCCAAGTACCTATATGGGATATCTTTACAGAAGAGGAAATATTGACTTGGGCAGAAATCGAGAACTATAAGTATTTTGCGCAGAAAGGTCCTGAACCGGTATCTCACGGGCGTAGTTGGGGACTTGCATCCCGCACGTTACGCCATTTGTTAGACGAATCTGCCGAAGATCTGGTTCGTAAGCGTCATGGTATCAATCTCAACTTCGGACACGATGGCGTTCTGATGGCCATCTTGACAAATCTGCAAGCCGGAACGTGGGCGCGGGAGGCTAGTAATTCCAAAGAAGCGTTGCGGAGTTGGAAGTACTGGGATATTCCGATGGGTGCGAATCTTCAGATGATCTTTTACCAATCAGAAGGCAATCCGGACGTTTTAGTTAAGTTTATGCTGAATGAAAAAGACCTCCGGTTGCCGTTGGAAGCGGTTGAAGCATCTTATTACAAATGGAATGAGGTTTATAAATTCTATATAGAACATTGCGACAAGGTGGAAAAATCACTTGCCGAAACATTGAAATTATCGTATGAAGACTTTTAATTATAATCGTGCTGAAATAAAGGCCGGAATAGTACATTTCGGCGTTGGAAACTTCCATCGTGCACATCTCGAAGCTTACACAAATCTATTACTTGAAGATCCTTCACAAAGATGCTGGGGGGTATTCGGAGCCATGATTATGCCTACGGACGGGGTCTTGTTCAACGCCCTCAAGAAAGACGACGGCATATATCAGTTGACGACATGCAGCCCTTCCGGCGAACAGGATAGTATGCTGATTGGTTCGCTTGTAGAACTGGCATGGGGGGAAATAGATAGTGAGCCTATCATCGCTAAAATAGCATCGGAGGAGATAAAAATCATCTCTCTCACCATTACCGAAGGGGGATATAAGGTTGACTTTAACAAGTCGCGCAGTGTGTTCTGGTATGTAGCCGAAGGACTCAAACGTCGGATGGAGAAAGATTTGCCGATTACGATTCTTTCGTGTGACAACATGCAGATGAACGGCAATGCCGCCAAATGTGCGTTTATGTCATACTTCGAAGAGAAATATCCCGAGGTGGCAGCGTGGGCGAAAAAGAAAGTGACGTTCCCGAATTCGATGGTAGATCGAATCACTCCCGTAACAAAACCGGGTAAGGTTACAGATGTGTGTTGTGAAGACTTTATACAATGGGTGATTGAAGATAATTTCATTGCAGGCCGTCCTGCATGGGAGAAGGTAGGAGTTACATTCACCCATGATGTGACCCCGTATGAAATCATGAAATTAAGTCTTCTCAATGCGTCACATACTCTTCTTTCTTATCCTGCCTATATGGAAGGATTCAGGAAGGTCGATGCTGTAATGGCAGACGAGAGGTATCGTGCAATGATAAAGCTGTTTATGAACAGGGACGTTACTCCTTATGTTCCGGTTCCCGAAGGCGTTGACCTTGAAGCGTATAAAGACCAGCTTATCGAACGATTTTCAAACAAGGCGATCAGCGATCAGGTATCACGGCTTTGCGGCGATGGCATTGCTAAGTTTGCGGTTTATGTGGTACCCATACTCAAACAGATGTTGCAGGATGGGAAGGATATTTCGATAGAGGCTTTCCTGATAGCTGTTTATTGCAAATACCTGATAGGTGCGCGCACCGAGTCCGGTGAAAATATAGCTATCTCCGAACCTCACATCACCCCGGCGGACAGGAAGTTGATTTCCGGAGGATCGCCGGCCGAGTTCTTGAAAATATCACCTTTTGTGTCATTGGGACTGGACAAATATCCTGTGTTTATGGAAAAGTATGAGCAGTTTTATGCTATGCAGGTAGCGGAAGGGTTGAAGGTCTTATTACAGTAAACAACTAAAAAATACAAGGCAATGAAGAAGTTTTTCATAACGGTTGTTCTGTCGCTTTCGTGCATATTGTCGGTTTCGGCACAAAAACAGACGGAGGCGTCAACGCTTAACCTGATAGGTAAGCCGTTTGAATCGACTCCCAATCCGTATCATAGAGTCGATACATTGGTTTATAAAGGTTTTAACAGGACGGAGAATCGACAACTCCGTTGCTCTGCCGGTATGGCTGTGTTGTTTAAAACGAACACGCGTAATATACAGATTACGACAAAGTGGGGATATGTATATTCGAGCCATTCAACCATGCCGATCTCTTATAAAGGATATGATCTTTATATCAAAAATGCAGACGGTCAATGGCAGTATGCGGCAAGCGGTTCATTGAAAGCGTATAAGGGCGAGAAAACCGAGACATTCACGCTCATTGAGAATATGGATGGTACGATGCACGAATGTATGATGTATATGCCGATGTATTCGGAGGTCATTTCTTGTAAGATAGGGATAGATGACGATGCTGTTATCGAACCGTTGAAGTCCGATTTTCGTCACAGGATAGCGGTATATGGCTCTTCGTTTACGCAGGGAGTGAGCACGGATCGATCCGGTATGAGTTATCCCATGCAATTTATGCGTAATACTGGTCTTCAAGTCGTGTCGCTCGCAACAAGCGGACGTTGCCTGATGCAGCCTTACATGCTCGATGTTCTTGCGGAAGTCAAGGCTGATGCCTTTATATTCGATACTTTTTCAAATCCTGACGCAGAACTGATAAGAGAGCGCCTGATGCCGTTTATCGATCGGCTTATAGCGGCACATCCGGCTACTCCGTTGATATTTCAGCGTACTATCTATCGTGAACGACGTTCATTCGATACAGTTCTTGATGCGAAAGAACGGGCTAAGGCGGCAACCGTAGAGGAGTTGTTTGCAAAAATCCGCACGAACCCGAAATATAAAGACGTTTATCTGATTACGCCTGATGCTTCCGATGCGCATGAGACATCGGTCGACGGAACTCATCCAAGTAGTTATGGATATGCACTTTGGGCGAAGTCAATAGAGACTCCGGTAATAGAAATTTTAAGTAAATATGGTATAAAATGAGACAAGCGGTATTAGTAGAACCAAAACATATTGAATTTCGTGAAGTTGAGGCGCCTAAGGCGTCGGACCTGAAAGAACATCAGGTACTTCTGAATATTAAGAGAATTGGTATTTGTGGAAGTGAGATACATTCTTATCACGGATGTCATCCGGCAACTTTTTATCCGGTAGTTCAGGGGCATGAATATTCGGCAGTGGTAGTCGCTACGGGGACGGCGGTTACGATCTGCAAGGCGGGTGACGTTGTCACCGCACGTCCGCAACTTGCGTGTGGGAAGTGCAAGCCTTGTCAGCGGGGAGAGTATAATATTTGTGAAGAGCTAAGAGTGCAAGCCTTTCAGGCAAATGGAGCTGCGCAAGACTTTTTTGTGGTTGATGATGACAGGATTGCGGTATTGCCTGAAGGTATGTCACTTGATTATGGGGCTATGATAGAACCGGTGGCAGTAGCTGCGCATGCAACCATGCGTGGCGGGGACTTGAAAGGTAAGAATGTGGTTGTATCGGGTGCCGGAACGATCGGTAACCTCGTGGCGCAGTTCGCTAAGGCAAGAGGAGCCAAACGGGTTCTTATTACCGATGTAAGTGATTTCAGACTTGAAATCGCTCGTAAATGTGGCATAATAGATACGCTCAATGTAGCTAAGACGCCGCTCAAAGAAGGAGCGAAGAGGCTTTTCGGGGATGAAGATTTTCAAGCTGCGTTTGAGGTTGCCGGGGTTGAGTCGAGTATTCGTTCGCTTATGGAGTGTATCGAAAAAGGGAGTACTATCGTTGTTGTGGCGGTATTTGGCAAGGATCCGTCGCTTGATATGTTCTATTTGGGAGAGCACGAACTGAAGGTGAACGGAACGATGATGTATCGCCATGAAGATTATCTTACGGCTATCGATCAGGTAAGTTTGGGAGCTATCCGTCTCGAACCGCTTATTTCAAATCATTTTCCGTTCGAGCAGTATGACAAGGCATATAAATTTATAGACGAGAATAGTGCAACATCCATGAAAATAATTATTAAACTATAAAACCATGAAAATAATAGGTATAGGAGAAGTTGTTTGGGATTGCTTCCCGGAAGGTAAGAGACTTGGCGGAGCGCCTATCAATTTCTGTTTTTTTGCAAAGGAGTTGGGAGCAGAATCATATCCCGTTACGGCAATAGGTGGCGACGAACTCGGTGATGAAACATTTACGGTGCTTAAAGAGACCGGACTTGATTTAGGATATATTTCCCGTAATATTTTGCCGACAGGTAAAGTGCTTGTGTCGTTGAATGAGGCCGGTGTACCGCAATATGAGATTGTTGAGAATGTTGCTTGGGATGCTATCGAGTGTAGTCCTGCGACCATGAAACTTGTCAGCGATGCAGATGCTGTTTGTTGGGGCTCTTTGGCACAACGAAGTGAAAAGTCACGTGCTGCAATCTTGAGACTCATAGATGCCGTGCCGGATACCTCTTTGAAGGTGTTTGATATTAATATCAGGCAACGTTTTTATTCGACAGACTTGATTGTGGAATCCTTGCAAAAGGCAAATGTGCTCAAATTGAATGAAGACGAATTGCCGTTATTGATTTCTCTTCTTTCCCTTTCGACTGATTTTGTGGAAGCTATCGCAGAACTCATTGCTCGTTTCTCGCTCAAATATGTTATATTCACACAGGGGGCAGTACGTAGTGGCATATATGATGTAAGTGGGGAAGTGTCATCCATAAACACACCTAAAGTCGAGGTGGCCGATACTGTAGGTGCAGGCGACTCGTTTACTGCTACCTTTGTTGTGAACATACTTAGAGGGACGTCGGTTGCTGAATCACACCGCAAAGCGGTAGATGTATCGGCATATACTTGTACACAAAGGGGGGCTATTAATCCGTTGCCGGATAGTAAAAAGTAATATTGGGTACTCCACATAAGGAAGTTTCGTACTTGGTTTGAATGATTCTTCAAACCAAGCGTGATGAATATGCCTTGTTTTTATTAAATGCGGTTTAATCTCATTAATTAACCGCAAAATTTGCGGCTTATCATACCTCTTTTAACCGCATTTTTATAGATAACTCCAATTTAATAGTTATTTTTGCAGAAATAACTGATGGTATGTTTATCCATGAAATAGAAAATTGGAGTTCATTCAGATGGAACGCTGAAAGATTGTCAGATGCGATAGCCCTGACAAACAGGGCTATCGGATATCTTGTTGGAAGGTTAAGTACAATTGGATTTGATAGTCAGATGATCGCTACGGTGGAAGCTGTGACGCATGATGTTGTTGCATCTTCAGAAATTGAAGGAGTAACTTTGAATACAGCAGAGGTACGTTCTTCCGTTGCCCGAAAATTAGGTGTAGCTGTACCCGATGTGAAAGAACCGACGCATTATATTGATGGAATGGTCGAGATGATGCTTGATGCTATAATGAATTACGAAACTCCGTTAACACATGATAGATTATTCGGATGGCATTCCGCACTTTTCCCAACAGGTAAAAGTGGCTTTTCTGATATTTTAGTGGGAAGTTATCGTACTGAAGCTATGGAGGTTGTTTCCGGTACATTTGGGCGGGAAAGAATACATTATCGTGCTCCCGGGCCGGAACGTGTATATGACGAAATGGATAAATTTCTTTTATGGTTTAATGCCCCCAATATAGCTCCGTCATTATTAAAGTCTGCAATTGCTCATTTCTGGTTTGTATGTATCCATCCGTTTGACGATGGGAATGGTCGTATTGCGAGAGCTATATCAGATATGGTATTATCCCAGACAGATCGCAGTAAATTGCGATTCTTTAGTATGTCTATGCAGATTAATAAGGAAAAGAAGGCTTATTATCGTATGCTGGAACAGGCTCAACGTGGAAATGGTGATATTACAGAATGGTTAGAATGGTATCTGGCTTGTCTTAAACGGGCTATTGATGAATCCAATGGCTTGTTAAGCGGCATATTGAATAAAGCGATTTTTTGGAAAACTCATTCGGGGAGCATTATAACTGAAAGACAACGAATGATCCTCAATATATATCTGAATGGCTATGAAGGAAAACTTACTGCAAAAAATTGGAGCAAGTTGGCCGAAGTTTCATTAGATACAGCTACTAGGGATGTGAAGGATTTAGTGGCAAAGGGAATTCTTTCGCCTATACAGGGGCGTGTCAGGGATGTGTCATATACATTAAATTATGTAGAATCAGATACTCAAATATCTGATTTTACAGATTCTGTACTAATAAATCGTGATGGAAAAGACTATATTTCTTCTATATATAAGAAACAAAAAACTGTAGAGGAAAGAATTTCTTCATTGGACAAAATGCGTTTTGAACAAAAGGAGATGTCAATTAATGATTTAGTATATAAGTATTTTGCATATCTTATTGAATGATTATTCCCCCCTCTTATGCCATTTATTGAAGTATTTTTGGGGCGTTAATTATTCAAATAACAATCCCACGAAATCTCTTTCTTATTGAAATCAATTTTAGCCTCAACAGATACTCCGACAGCTTCACCATTCATTACCGCAGGTTGCCATTTCACTTCAGTACTAAAAAAACGTCCGGGAAAAGTTTGCTCTTCTATGAAATATCCCAGTTGAATCCCGGATAAATCATGCACATATTTCAAGTCGGAGAACTTTCCGGTTTTATCAATATTAAAGTTTAATTGCAATACTCCCATTATTGAAAATATTGCGGCATCCGGAAATTCCAGTTTTTCCACATGATTGGCAGTCCGGCTATAAATATGCATGGCAACTTGGTGTAGATACCTTGTCAGATTATATCTTTTGGAATATACTCTTTGATTCATTTCTCCCCATTCAGGAGCTTTGTCCAACATAACAGGTTTACCTTTCAGGTTAAGTGGAATGATAAACTGTTGCTTCGAGTGTGCTCTAGCTCTATTTTCTTTTGACACTTTCCAAGGACCGGACTTAGATACCAATCGTTGTATTTCGTTGGCGAAAGCTACATTAGCGGGCTTTTCAACAATTATGTTACTGATTTTACCTTTTGGGCTTACTGCAAAATCAGTGACAATTTCAATTTGAAGCGGAGTAGTATTGGCATAAACTAGATTGCTGAACAAGATGTCCTCCTCATTGAGATTGGCACTAAATGGTATATCTCTGTGGAGTAATTGATTTTCCAACCATTTTGGGAAACTGACTTCAGCATCTTTTCTTTTAAATAAAACTTCGGCATCTTTTCCCTTAGAGGAAGTCTCTAAATTACTTTGCGCATTTAAAGAGAAATATCCTCCCCATGCAATGAACAGCAATAAAACCGTTCTTCTTACTGTACTCATAATCATAACGAATAGTTTTATAGTTTTGTGTTTATGTATCCAACATCCAAATATATGTATAATTTTTGATTAATGGGAATAATGTTCAGCAATTATTTTTTATCTATGTTTTTTTGGAGATTATGTACGACTAGGGTGGCTTATCTCCAATAAAAATTCTATTTTTGCATATTCATAAATCAAGAGAAACCCATGTTGAAAATATTAATAACCTACGCCGTCCAAGGCGAATTTGTAGAGATTAAATGGCCGGATATAGAACCTTACTACGTTCGTACAGGCATTGGTAAAGTTAAATCAGCCTTTCATCTGGCAGAAGCAATCCGTCAGGTACAACCGGACTTGGTGCTCAATATCGGAAGTGCCGGAACAGTCAACCATCAGGTAGGGGATATTTTTGTATGCCGCAAGTTTGTAGACCGTGATATGCAGAAAATGAAAGAGTTCGGATTGGAGTGTGAGATCGATTCATCAGCTCTGCTCGAAGAAAAAGGTTATTGCACGCATTGGACGGAACATGGAATCTGTAATACGGGAGATGGCTTCCTCACCGAGTTGACTCACGTTAGCGGAGATGTTGTAGATATGGAAGCATACGCACAGGCATTTGTCTGCCGTTCAAAAGAAATCCCGTTTATTTCCGTGAAGTACGTGACTGACATAATTGGCCAGAACTCCGTGAAACATTGGGAAGATAAACTTGCCGATGCACGGCAGGGACTATCGCATTACTTTAACGTCTTGAAAGAAAGAATATGATAAGTGACTCCTGCGGCTATCAATCCCAGGAGAATCTTTACCCATATAAAAGGAATCAGGAAGAAAATGCAATAAAGCATCGTTCCCCACATTAATACGAGAGAAATTATTTTGGCACGGAGAGGAATCGCCTTGTTTTCGCGGAAATTGCGGATATAAGGACCGAAGTGCCGATGGTTGAGCAGCCAGTTATATAATCGGGGCGACCCTTTGAAATAAAGGGCAGCGGTGAGCAATAGAAAAGGGGTAGTAGGCAGTAGCGGCAGAAAGATGCCGAGAATACCGAGCGCAAGGGAAATACTACCTAAAACAATATATAGAGTTTTCATGCGGCAAAGATAGTGCAAAAAAAGGGAAAAAATAACACTCTTTGCTGGATGAAAACTCTATTTTATATTACCTTTGCCGTTGCATCGAGGTGACATTAGATGCGTGTAACTATTAAAATACATACACTCATGTTTACAGTAATCAAACGCATGGAGATTTCGGCTTCTCATAAGCTGGTACTCCCGTATCGCAGTAAATGCGCCAGTTTACACGGTCACAACTGGATTATCACCGTCTATTGCCGTTCCGCACGGCTCAACTCCGAAGGAATGGTGGTAGATTTCACCCGCATCAAAGAAGTGGTCACGGAGAAACTCGACCATCAAAATCTGAACGAAGTACTCCCATTTAATCCCACAGCGGAGAATATCGCCCGGTGGGTATGCAAACAGATTCCTCAATGCTATAAAGTAGAAGTGCAGGAATCGGAAGGAAACATTGTCATCTACGAGAAAGATCCCGTCGGCGCAGAAGGACAAGAATAGCAAACCAAACAAATTTTGATGATGAGAAAGATTAATGAAATCTTTTACAGCTTGCAGGGCGAAGGCTACCATACCGGAACTCCGGCCATCTTCGTCCGTTTTTCCGGCTGCAACCTGAAATGTGACTTTTGCGACACACAACACGAAGAAGGAAAAATGATGACCGACGATGAAATAATCGCCGAAGTGAAAAAATATCCTGCCGTCACCGTTGTCCTTACGGGCGGCGAACCTTCCTTATGGATAGACGATGAATTGATTGACCGTTTGCACCAAGCAGGCAAATATGTGACCATCGAAACCAACGGTACACGCCCCCTGCCGGCAGCTATCGACTGGGTGACCTGCTCCCCCAAACAAGGGGTGAAACTTGCCATCGACCGGATGGATGAAGTGAAAGTGGTCTATGAAGGACAAGATATAAGTATTTTTGAACTACTTCCGGCCGAACATTTTTTCCTCCAGCCTTGTTCTTGTAATAACACTGCTTCAACAGTGGACTGTGTAATGCGACATCCCAAATGGAGACTCAGCCTGCAAACACACAAATTAATCGACATCCGTTGAACAAAATAGACGGGTGATGCGGAAGAAGCTTAAATTATTACAAAATATAGTATGAAAGTAGGTTTGTTTATTCCTTGTTATATCAATGCTATTTACCCCAATGTGGGAGTGGCATCGTATAGACTATTGAAAAGTTTGGGAGTAGACGTCGATTATCCGTTGGATCAGACTTGTTGCGGACAACCGATGGCAAATGCCGGTTTTGAAGATGAATCGATGAAATTGGCACTCCGTTTTGACGATCTGTTTCGGGAATACGATTACATCGTCGGTCCTTCCGCCAGTTGTGTGGCATTTGTGAAAGAGAATCATCCGGGCATTCTGGAGAAAGAAGGACATGTTTGTCAGAGTGCGGGAAAGATTTATGATATTTGTGAGTTCATTCACGATGTCTTGAAACCTTCCAAAATTCCTGCACGCTTTCCTCATAAAGTCAGTATTCATAATAGCTGTCATGGGGTGCGCGAACTGTTGATTTCCGCTCCCACCGAACTGAACATCCCTTATTACAATAAATTGCGTGACCTGCTCAATCTGGTAGAAGGCATCGAAGTATTCGAGCCCAGCCATATTGACGAGTGTTGCGGCTTTGGCGGAATGTTTGCGGTGGAAGAGCAGGCAGTCTCCGTCTGCATGGGGCGTGATAAGGTAAAAGATCACATCGCTACCGGAGCCGAGTATATTGTCGGAGCGGACAGTTCTTGCCTGATGCACATGCAAGGTGTCATCAAACGGGAGCATCTGCCTATTCAGATTATCCATATTGTAGAAATTCTAGCGTCGCAATCATGAGTACAAAACATTCAAAGGCTGCCGAAAAGTTCTTGCAGGACAGCAAGATGGCAGCATGGCATAATGAAACCCTTTGGATGGTCCGTGCCAAAAGGGACAAGATGAGCAAGGAAGTTCCCGAATGGGAAGAGTTGCGCAACAAGGCTTGCGAGTTGAAACTATACTCCAACAGCCACCTCGAAGAACTTCTGTTGGAGTTTGAGAAGAATGCTACCGCCAACGGCGCCATCGTACATTGGGCAAAAGATGCCGATGAATACTGCGCCATCGTCTACGAAATACTGAATGAGCATAACGTCCACCATTTCATCAAGAGCAAATCCATGCTCGCCGAAGAGTGTGGATTGAATCCTTTCCTGATGGAGCGTGGCATCGATGTCGTAGAGTCCGATTTGGGCGAACGCATCCTGCAACTGATGCATCTCGAACCGAGCCACATCGTATTGCCTGCCATCCACATCAAACGGGAACAGGTAGGCGAACTATTCGAAAAGGAGATGGGCACGGAAAAGGGAAACTTTGATCCTACCTACCTGACTCATGCCGCACGTAAGAACCTGCGCCATCTCTTCCTCAATGCCGAAGCCGCCATGACAGGCGCCAACTTTGCCGTCGCTTCAACCGGTGATATTGTGGTCTGCACCAATGAAGGAAATGCCGATATGGGTACTTCCTATCCGAAACTGAACATTGCCGCTTTCGGTATGGAAAAGATCGTCCCGGATCTGGACGCATTGGGTGTGTTCACCCGATTACTCGCCCGTTCGGCCACCGGACAACCGGTGACAACATATACCTCTCATTACCGCCGTCCCCGAGAAGGCGGTGAATATCATATTATCATCGTAGACAACGGCCGGAGTGCCTTACTGTCCAAGTCCGACCATATCAAGACACTGAACTGTATTCGTTGTGGTGCGTGCATGAACACCTGCCCGGTGTACCGCCGGAGTGGAGGCTACTCTTATACGTACTTCATCCCCGGACCTATTGGCATCAACTTGGGTATGGCTCACGCTCCGGAGAAGTATTATGATAATCTTTCAGCCTGTTCTCTGTGTATGTCCTGTTCCGATGTCTGTCCGGTGAAAGTAGATTTGGCAGAACAGATTTACAAATGGCGTCAGGATTTGGACGGACTGGGGAAAGCCAATACGGGAAAGAAGATCATGTCCGGCAGTATGAAGTTCCTGATGGAGCGTCCGGCATTGTTCAACGCAGCCTTGTGGGCAGCCCCGGTGGTAAATGGCCTGCCTCGTTTCATGAAATACAACGATCTCGACGATTGGGGAAAGGGGCGTGAACTGCCGGAATTTGCCAGCGAGTCGTTCAATGAAATGTGGAAGAAAAACAAAGTACAGGGAAAGGAGGAATCCAAATGAGTAGTAGAGAAGAAATATTAGCCAGCATCCGCCAGCATACGCAGACGCGTTATGATAAACCGGATATTGCGGATATGAAACGATTGTCATATCCTGATAAGATAGAACAGTTCTGTGCAATCAGCCGTGCGGTGGGTGGTACGGCAGTTGTATTGGGTGAAGGGGAAGATGTGAATACAGTCATAAGACGGACTTATCCGGATGCTATGCGCATTGCTTCCGTATTGCCGGATATTTCCTGCGCTACATTCAATCCCGATAATTTGGATGATCCGAAAGAGTTGGACGGCACAGATGTTGCTGTAGTGAAAGGAGAAATCGGAGTAGCCGAAAACGGAGCCATCTGGATACCGCAGACGGTAAAATATAAAGCGATTTATTTTATCTCGGAGAAGTTGGTCATTCTGCTCGACCGGAATAAAATTGTAAATACCATGTATGACGCCTACCGCGAACTGGACGGACAGGAATATCAGTTCGGAACGTTCATCTCCGGTCCGTCAAAGACTGCCGATATTGAGCAGGCTTTAGTGATGGGAGCGCATGGGGCACGAGACGTGTTAGTGATATTAACCTAATGTTTCCGTGTTGATTATTCTAAAATAAATTTGGTTTCAAAACAATGGAGTTTTATATTTGTTAGTACAAACGAAATGGAGACTCCGTTGACGCTTAAAAACAGAGGCTCTATTGATAAGAAATAGAGCCTTTGTTTCATATAAACAGAGCTTCCGTTTAATGTAAATAGAGGCTCTGTTTGGATAAAGTCCGGTTTCCATCGGATGTAATAGAGTCTTTTGGAGAATATAGTCGAATCTCCTTTGATGTAAATAGAATATCTGTTTCTGTTTGTCCATAGTAGATAAATGAATTTGTAGGATAAGAGTAGTAAAACGTTTAATTATAAATTATATGTATGCCAATAAAGTAAAGAAAATAGCCGCCGTCCATGACCTTTCGGGAATGGGGCGCGTATCTCTGACCGTCGTCATTCCTATTCTTTCATCCATGGGTTTTCAGGTCTGTCCGCTTCCTACGGCTGTATTATCCAATCATACGCAATATCCCGGTTTCTCCTTCCTCGACCTGACGGACGAGATGCCGAAGATTATTGCCCAATGGAAGAAACTGGAGGTAGAGTTCGACGCTATCTATACCGGATACTTGGGTTCTCCGAGACAAATTCAGATTGTTTCTGATTTTATCAGGGACTTTCGTCGGCCGGACAGCCTGATCGTTGCCGATCCGGTGTTGGGAGATAACGGACGGTTATACACCAACTTTGATGGAGAGATGATAAAAGAGATGCGCCACTTAATCACGAAAGCAGATGTGATTACCCCCAATCTGACGGAACTGTTTTATTTATTGGATAAACCCTATAAAGCAGATAACACGGATGAAGAGCTGAAAGAATATCTTCGTCTTTTGTCCGACAAAGGGCCGCAAGTGGTTATCATCACCAGTGTTCCTGTACATGATGAGCCTCATAAAACGTCTGTCTATGCTTATAACCGTCAGGGAAACCGCTACTGGAAAGTGACCTGCCCTTATCTGCCTGCACATTATCCCGGCACGGGCGATACTTTTACAAGTGTCATCACCGGCTCTTTAATGCAGGGAGACAGTCTGCCGATGGCATTGGACCGTGCCACACAGTTTATTCTGCAAGGTATTCGTGCCACTTTCGGGTATGAATATGATAACCGCGAGGGTATTCTATTGGAGAAAGTGCTTCATAATTTGGATATGCCAATACAGATGGCTAGTTACGAACTGATTTAAGATAGGCTTTGTGTTGTTATTACTATGCCAATAGGTTGGCACAACAATGCCACCTTGTTTGCATGTCTGTGCCACTGTGTTGGCACAAATGTGCCTTCTTATTGGTATTTATTAAGTTCAGAATCGTACTGTTACTCTTGCCGGGAGTTTTCCACTTGTCCACTTAGGTCCTTCTTTGACAAGCCGGATGGCTTCTTTATCAGCGAATTCGCATAATCCATGAATAACAGTGATATTTTGTGGCTTTCCTTCTTCATCAACAAAGAAAGAAAGGACTACCTCCCCCTTAATATCTTTACAGTTATCATCCGTTGGACGAACGAGATTCTCTTTCAGGTATTTTTGATAGCTACGTTTACCGATGACAGGTTGCGGAGTAATCTCTTTCTTTGCCTGTTCCTTAACCGTCACAACATTTCCGGTAGTTGTTGACTTCTTATTTTTCTTAGCGCCGTATCCCACTACCACCACTTCATTGAGTGCCTGTTTGTTTTCGTTCATGGCAATGAGCATCGTCCGGCTGGTATCTATCCGGATTTCTACCGGATTATATCCGATATACTCCGCTGTCAATCGTTTCTTATCATCCTTTTTGACTAACGAAAATTCTCCATTCATATTTGTGATGGTTCCGATATTCGTTCCTTTATATGTCACACTGGCTCCGATAAGCGGTTCTCCTTTTTCGTCGGTCACTCTCCCTTTAATCATGTTCTTTTGAGGAAGGATAGTCGCTACCTTAGCCAACTTCATTTTCTTATCCGATTCAGATTCGAAAGTATCCATCGTTGCTACTACTTCTTGCAATGCGGCAGTCTCTTCCGACACTTCCTCCATTACCGGCACAGTTGCCACAGGCGGCGTATCTTGTTGTGGTTGGGAAGTCGCTTGGATTTTGGCAATCATATCTTTCTTCTCCGCTTGTTTCGCAGTAATTTCGGAAACAGGAGTAGAATCTTCGGAAGCAGGAGTGGAATCTGTTTTTACCTTTGCGGTAGCCAATGCGATTTCCTTTTGTGGAGTTGCCGGAACTGTTGGAGTTGCGGGAATGGCCGGAGTAGGCGGAGCTGCGGGTTCAGCCAACTTGGAGGAAACACTCTCTTTGGCAATGAACACTTCGTCCGTCATACTCTTTTTCAGGAACAGGAAATAACTGCTGATACCGAATCCGATAGCCAGACAGGCAGCGATGCTCCAAGTGATAGCACGGGTGTTCTTTTTCTTTGCCGAATGAGCTGAAACCTGCATCCGCAGTTTCTCGATCCGTTGTTCGTGATTTCCCTCCACCTGGCTGTAACCATCCATAGCATCGGCCAGGAAAGGATCCTGCATCGACTCTCGTTCCAGTCGGTGGGCCTCTTTTCCTTTGCGGAGTCCTCGTATGTAGTCCAATAGTTTCATAGGGCTTGTTTCTTAATACAAATTTTTAAATTTCGCTTTCCGTTCTGGATATAGCTTTTCACATTGTTCAGAGTAAATCCGGTCTGTTCCACAATGTCGGCATACGACATCTCTTCGAGGAAGAAACGCGTAATACTGGTCCGTTGTTCTTCGGGCAACTTTTCGAGACAGTGATGTAATGCCTTCAGTTGTTCCTCCGAACTTTCCTCTTCACTTAATAGATGCAGAAATTCGTCAGATTCCATAATATTAACCGTATAATCTAACGGAATTTCTTTATTTTCCTTCCGTAAAAGTTGCAGGCAATGATTCTTCGCCACCCGGTAGAGCCATGGCTTGAAAACTTTTATCTCATAATTTCCCAGTTTAGGCAATAAATCTTCAAACAACTGCATGACTGCTTCCTGTGCCCGGTCTTCATCATGCAGGTATTTCAGGCAAAGCCCGTACAGTAACGGGATATATCGGTTATATAATTCACCGAAATATTCCGTATCGCCGGACTTCGTATAGTGTATCAGTAATTCCTCGTCCGATAGTTTCGATATGTTTCTTTTGAAAAACAACATCTATTCCTCTTCTTCGTCGATAACGACTTGATATTTTTCTCTCATTCTTTCAAAATCACCTGTTATCTGCTCCAATATTTCATGTGTATCCGTGCTCTTTACCAAAGCGGGCATACCATAATAGATAGATGCTTTGTATGGCAACAGGATCATCTTTCCTTTGGGTAAAGAGCGTCCCATACCGGTCATGAATACAGGAATATATTTCACTTCAGGTCGTAGCGACAGGATACGGGCAATGCCGGATTTTATTTTTCCCATCTGCTCCGGTTTCCCTCTGGTTCCTTCCGGAAAGAGAATCAGTGAATACCCGGCATCGATGGCTTCAAGCATCTTACGGATCGGATCGTGCTCCGAATTTTTTTCCCCTTTTCTTCTGATAAGAAGCGTATTGATGAAAAAGTTGCTGATGGAAGCCTGAAAGCGGGTTTTCCCGAAATAGTCTTCTGCTGCTACGGGTTTGACTTTCCACAAAAGATCGCCGGGCAGGGAAGCCAACAGGCTTAGGGTGTCCAGGTGGCTGTTATGGTTGGCAAGGATAATGAATTGCTTTTCCTTTTTAAGGAAGCGGCAATCGGTGAACTGAACCCCTACGATTAATTTCAGGAACCATTGGAAAACACCTTTATATATAATCTGCATCGCAGCAGCTTGCATGAATCTTTTTTCCATTCTCTCCGTTTAATATGCAATGTAATAAACTAAATGAAAAAATACAGGAGCAGTGTAGGACAGCGAATCTATCCGGTCGAATACTCCTCCATGACCGGGAATACTGTTCCCCATATCTTTAATTCCTTTATCTCTCTTGATAGCGGAGATGACCACGTCTCCCGAGAAGCCGGCAATCGCAAGGAGGGCGCTAACCAGAATAACGTTGGGAGCGGAGAGGGGAGTCAGGAAACCGAGAAAGTAACCAATGACAGTGGTACTGATGACACCACCCAGGAAACCTTCCCACGTCTTGTTCGGACTTACTTTCGGAAGAATCTTATGCCGTCCGAGAAGTTTGCCCCAGATAAATTGCATGATATCATTGATTTCCGTAAGGAATACAAGGAACAACAGCAGGCCCCGTCCTCCGGAACTGAATCCAGGCAGTTCGGGAAGCGACAGGAGATAAGCGAGGTGGCTGATACCGAATACCGAAAGCATCAGAATCCATTGCAAGAGTGCCATTGACTTGGTGATTCCGTGTGTGTCTCCCTTTAAAACCAGCCGTAAAGGCAATACGAGGAACATGACTACCGGAATGAAGATGATGAATGCTCCATACCAGGCAAGGTAAGCCAGATAATATTGAATGGGGATAGACAGTATGCCCCAAAACAGTGCTCCGCGATCTGCCTCTCTGAATCCCAATACAGAATAAAGTTCTCTGAAAGCAATGAAAGAGAGAAAGGCAAGGAAGAAATAAGAAATGTTATAGCTGATAAATACAGCGCCGATAAACATACCCGCCATAATCCACCATGAGCGCGTGCGTGCGGCGAGTTCGCTGATATTTGTTTTCGGAGATATCTTTTTTACGAGGAAAAGAATAAGGCTTGCCGTAACAAGCAATCCGATGATAAGCGAGATGACAATAATCAGTTCATCGCTTAATGTAGGGAATATTTTATCCAGTAGATTTTTCATTTTATTTCAGTGTTTGTTGTGTGTGACATGAGGTACAGGCGATGTATCAGTGTCGCGATAAGACCGATGTTGATAATGATTAGAGCGATGAAGCATACCATCCGGTCGTATCCTGAATGGATGGTGCAGGTGGCGACTACAAAGGTCAGTGTCAGCAATGCCATGCGGTGTTGTTTGGCCATCGGACCATTAAAGAAATGCTGATGTGTTTTATAGGCTCCTATCCAGCGGAAATAAGCTGTCATAACAGCAAGAAGGGCGCCCAGCCATCCCAATTCGACTCCGAATCCACCTGCTACATACCCGACGGGAATGATGAATAATGCATCGGCAAAACGGTCGGGCATATCGTTATAAAGATCTCCGTTGGCGCTTTTCTTTCCTCCTTCAATGGCAACCATCCCATCGAACAGGTTGCAGAGCAACCGCGACTGCATACAAACGATGAACAGAATATAGGCTACATATTTATTGAAGCCGGGATAAATAACTGTGCCAATCAGCAGGAGGCAACCTACCATAGCGAAGAATACACTCATCATGGAAATTTGATTGGGAGTGACACCCCAACGAGTTAGTTTGCGGGCAATGTTATTAGCCCAGGCCGTGTTTCGCGAGGCTATTTCCCGCCTTCCGTCGACTTCGTTTTTCATATTTGTGATATGTTTATGATTCGCAAATATACACATCATCTGATGAGTGGCAAAGGAATAAGGGAGAATTTTGAAAGGACTCTTTTTTCTGCCGGATAAAAAAAGTTCAAGTCATTTATGGAATCAGTGTGAAATCTGCATCTCTATAGTAAAAGCGAACTATTAGTAACATTTTAAATAATGAAGTTATGAAAACAAATCAATTCAGAGCAATGATGCTCGTACTGCTGATGGCAGTTGTTTCTTTAGGGATGGTGAACGCGCAAGCTATTACCGTGTCGGGTACTGTGACGGATGCAAAGGATGGAACTCCGCTTGTTGGCTGTTCGGTACAGATAAAGGGTACTACGAAGGGTACGGTAACGAATATGAATGGCCGGTACACGATACAGGCTAAGAAAGGGGAAACGTTGTTGTTCCAGTATATCGGGTATAAGCAAGAGAGAAGGGTGGTAAAATCGGCCACGCTGGATGTGAAGATGAAAGCTGACGAACTGGCATTGGAAGAATGTGTGGTGGTAGGATACGGCCATGAGACAAGAGCTGCAAAAGTAATGTCTACTGCTTACAGGGCAGTATGTCCGACTCCGGGAATCATGTATGATGCTGCAAATGCGGAAGAATACGGAGAGTTTCAGGAGAACGGCTTCAAGAGTGTGACGGATGCTCCGCTTTCTACTTTCTCTATTGATGTAGATGCCGCTTCTTATAGTAATATGCGTCGTTTTATCAATAAAGGTGAACTGCCTCCGATTGATGCTATCCGTACGGAAGAATTAGTGAACTACTTTTCTTATGATTATCCGAAGCCGACAGGAAGTGATCCTGTGAAAATTACGATGGAATCCGGAGTCTGTCCCTGGAACACAAACCATCGTCTTGTACGTATCGGCCTGAAAGCAAAAGAAATCCCGACGGATAATCTGCCTGCATCTAATCTGGTATTCCTGATTGATGTCTCCGGTTCTATGTGGGGAGCCAACCGCTTGGATTTGGTGAAGTCATCTCTCAAATTATTGGTAAATAACTTACGGGATAAAGATAAAGTAGCGATTGTAACTTATTCAGGCAGTGCCGGTGTGAAACTGGAAGCAACTCCGGGTAGCGACAAACAGAAGATTCGCGAAGCGATAGATGAATTAACGGCTGGTGGTTCTACGGCAGGTGGTGCAGGTATCTTGTTAGCGTATAAAATAGCCAAGAAGAATCTGATCTCTAACGGCAATAACCGTATCATACTTTGCTCCGATGGTGATTTTAATGTGGGTGTTTCTTCCGCTGAAGGATTGGAACAATTGATTGAAAAAGAACGTAAGAGTGGAGTATTCCTTACCGTACTGGGTTATGGCATGGGTAATTATAAAGATAAGAAGATTCAGGTGTTGGCTGAAAAGGGAAATGGCAATCATGCTTATATAGATAACTTGCAGGAAGCCAACCGTGTTTTGGTAGGCGAATTCGGTGCTACGCTGCATACAGTGGCAAAAGACGTCAAACTGCAAGTCGAATTTAATCCTTCCCAAGTGCAGGCCTATCGTCTGGTTGGTTACGAAAGTCGTCTGTTGAAAGACGAGGACTTTAATAATGATGCTAAAGATGCCGGAGATATGGGTGCGGGACATACAGTGACAGCCTTTTACGAAGTGATTCCTACGGGAGTAAAGAATGAATATGTAGGTAAAATAGACGACTTGAAATATCAGAAGAAAGAGAAAGTGTCCGTGAAGCCGACAGGCTCTAATGAACTCCTGACTGTGAAACTGCGTTATAAAGCTCCGGATAAAGATGTCAGCAAGAAAATGGAACTTCCTTTCGTAGATAATAAAGGAAATAATGTTTCTTCCGATTTCCGCTTTGCTTCTGCAGTGGCTATGTTCGGACAGTTACTCCGGGAGTCTGACTTTAAAGGAAATGCCAGTTACGACAAAGTGATTGATCTGGCTAAACAGGGACTGAATAACGATGATAAAGGATATAGAAGAGAATTCATTCGTTTGGTTGAGGCTGCTAAAGGATTAGAAAGAACAAATAAGAACTAGGAAAGCAAACAGGAGTCATTGGAAATGTACATCATATTATTATGCGTAATATTCACTGATATGAATAAACGTACAATTCCAGATAGATAATCCTAGAAAATAATAGTGACGGTATATGCTTGGGATAGTGACGCTATCACTGTTGTATACCGTCACTATCTTTGCCGGATACCGTCACTATAATTAATTTCGTCCGAAATTCGTCTGACCTAAAACGAAAAATAGCCATAAACTTATCGTTTACAGCTATTTAACTCTGCACGGGAGGAGAGGCTCGAACTCCCGACACCCGGTTTTGGAGACCGGTGCTCTACCAACTGAGCTACTCCCGTGTTTGCGGCTGCAAAGGTAGTAGAAACTTCTGAATCTCCAAACATTCGGGTAAATAAGTTTTGAATTATTTTAATTTTTCCCACTCATCGGGCTTGAAACCGACCAGAACGAAGCTGTCTGTCACTACCAATGGGCGTTTCACCAATTTACCGTTCGTTGCCAAGAGTGCTATCTGTTCTTCCTCACTCATAGCAGGCAGCTTCTCGCTTAGTTTCAGCTCTTTATATACTAATCCGCTCGTGTTGAAGAATTTCTTCACCGGTAAACCGCTACGTGGAATCCATGCTTTTAATTCTTCAACTGTAGGATTTTCTTCTACAATTAATCGGTTTGTAAACTCAATGTTATTTTCTGTTAACCATTTCTTGGCTTTCTGGCATGTGCTGCATGCCGGGTACTGCAAAAATAATGTTGCCATATTCATTTATAATTTAATTCTTACTATGTAATACTTAATACTTAACACTTAATACTTGATACTTAATACTTAATACTTGATACTTAATACTTAATACTTACCACTTAAACCTCACCTCAATATCTGCAAATCCTGAAACATAATCCGGTAAGCGGCTGCTTTCTTATCCAACGCCAGTGGATATGCTCTTGATGATGAAGGCATCCGGTAAAGCCGCATGGCGCGTCCTTCAAAAACGAACTCGGAGTAATCGCCTACTTTCGGCTCTTCTATTTCGAATTGCTGTCGGAGAGTGTCCGTTGCTTTTTGCCCGGTAGTGACGATGGCTTTGCATTCGGGAAGTTGTCGCAGCAATGCTGCTACATCGGTAGCCTCCACTACTTCGAGAAACTTATCCGATGCGTTATCCTGCAACCGGCGGATGGATGAAGCGGTATCAAACAGGGCAATTCCCTTTTCGTTCAAAAAGTCTATGATTTGCTCACGACAAAACGATTTTAGTGTTGAATTCAGAAAGTGATTCTTATCATTAAAGAATAAGATTCCGTATATACGCCACATGTCATTGTTTAGGTTTGGATAATAAAAATCCATCGACCATCTTTTTTTCTGTGGCGGGAAACTGCCCAGCATAAGCAATTTTGATTTCGCTGGGAGAAATGGTTCTAGCGGATGTGTTTCGATTTCCATGTTATCGTTCATTTTAATTTCGTACAAAAATAGTGATAATGTTTATTTCCCTCAAAATCAATGAGAAAAAATGCTAGATTTAAAATATTTAGTTATTTTTGCGGTGTGATGAACAAACAGTATCTTATTATATCATTGAAAAAAGAAATTTTAGTAAGTTGTTTCTTAATGAGCTTATTTTTCCTGGAGGGTGGGAATTGTTATGCTTCGGAGCAACAACTGTTAAGAGGGACGATAGAAACTCCTTCTGACAATTATACCGTGAGAGGGCGTGTTATTGATGTCTATGGTGAACCACTAATCGGTGCTACAATACGAGAAAAAGGGGGAGCCAATGGTACTGTGACCGATATTGATGGACGATTCTTTTTATCTGTTCCGGATAGTGCTGTCTTGCAGGTTTCTTTTGTAGGTTACAAGACTTTAGAAGTCAATGTGACAGGTCGGACTATGCTTGAAATACGCCTTCAGGAAGACGCGGTGATGCTTGGCCATGTCATCGTAACAGCCTTGGGAATTGAAAAGGATGAAGCTACACTGGCTTATTCTGCGCAGAAAATCAAAGGTGAGGAACTGAATCGTGTAAAAGAAATAAATATGATTACTGCCCTGGCAGGAAAAGCGGCCGGTGTACAAATCAATAAAAACTCTTCCGGTATGGGCGGTTCTGCCAAAGTCAGTCTCCGGGGAATCCGTTCGGTGTCCGGTGATAATCAACCGCTGTATGTGATAGACGGAGTGCCGATGTCGAATACCTCTTCCGAGCAGGCTTATTCGGCAATTGGAGGTACGGCGAATGCCGGCAACCGTGATGGAGGAGATGGGATTTCTAACCTGAACCCGGAAGATGTGGAAAGCATCAGTATCTTGAAAGGTGCTCCAGCAGCAGCTTTATATGGTAGCATGGCTGCTAACGGGGTCATTCTTATCACTACTAAAAAAGGAAATTCTGTCGGGCAAAGGAATATTAATTTCTCTACGGGACTAACTTTCGAGAAAGCATTCAGCCTGCCTAAAATGCAGGATCGTTACGGTGTCAGTGATGTGGTAGACAGCTGGGGTGAGAAAGATAATCTGACGGCTCATGATAACCTGAATGATTTTTTCCGTACCGGATTGACCTCAATGACTTCTGTGTCCGTCAGCTATGGAAATGAAACTCTACAAACTTATTTCTCCTATGCCAACACCACCGGAAAGGGGATTATGGATAAAAACAAGCTGAAGAAACATAATATAAACCTACGCGAAACAGCTACCATGTTCAACAAACGTCTGAAACTGGATGGTAATGTGAATGTAATGAAACAGACTGTTGAGAATAAGCCGGTATCGGGAGGCTTTTATATGAATCCGTTGGTAGGGCTTTATCGTTTTCCTCGTGGTGAGAATCTGTCTTATTATAAAGACCATTTTGAAACCTATGACGAAGAACGGAATTTGAATGTGCAAAACTGGCATACATTTACCGAAGACTTCGAACAGAATCCATATTGGATAGTGAACCGTATACAAAGTAAAGAAACGCGTACGCGCATTATCCTTTCCCTTTCGGCAAACTTTAAGATAAATGATTGGTTGACTATTCAAGCTCGTGGCAACATGGACTACTGGGCTGATAAGTTGCGTCAGAAATTCTATGCATCTACCGCTACTGCCCTGTGTGGAGCGAACGGTCGATATATTGAAATGGATTATCAGGAAACGCAGATGTATGGTGATGTCATGGCGATGTTTAAGAAAACCTGGGGAGATTTTACACTGGATGCGGCTATTGGCGGTAGTATAAATGATCGAATCAGAAACTCGACCCGTTATGATTCTAAGAATGCTTCTCTGAAGTTTGCTAATGTATTTAATATTGCCAATATCATCATGAACAGTTCTGCCAGTATTGACCAGAAAATAGATGAGCATCGTCAGCTTCAATCTATTTTCGGTACAGCACAGATTGGCTACAAGGAAAAATTATTTCTTGATTTGACAGCTCGTAATGACTGGGCATCAACCTTGGCTTATACTGAACATGAGAAAGCGGGATTTGCTTATCCTTCCGTTGGTCTTTCCATATTGCTTGATAAATGGGTGAAGCTGCCCGAATGGATTTCTTTTGCGAAACTGCGTGGTGCCTATAGTAAAGTGGGGAACGATATTCCTGTATTTGTCACTAATTCCACTTCTCATATCGGTGCCGGTGGCGAGATACAGGCAAATGATGCAGCTCCTTTCAAAGATATGGAGCCGGAAATGACTCATGCCATGGAATTCGGAACGGAATGGAGATTCTTCCAACATCGGTTAGGAATCAATCTGACCTATTATCGTACCAATACTTATAATCAGTTTTTCAAACTTCCTGCTCTTGCAGGTGATAAGTTTGCTTACCGGTATGTGAATGCCGGAAATATCCAAAACCAAGGATGGGAAGTGACACTGAACGGAACTCCAATGCTAACTTCTGATTTCACCTGGAAAACTTCCATCAATTTTTCTGCTAACAAGAATAAGATCGTGAAGCTGCACGACGAATTGAAAGAATTAGTCTACGGGCCTACGAGCTTTTCTTCCAGTTATGCAATGAAACTGGTGAAAGGTGGTTCTATCGGTGATATCTACGGTAAAGCCTTTGTACGTGATGCCGCAGGAAACATTGTTTATGAAACAGAAGAAGATTACAAAGGACTTCCATTGGTGGAAGGTGACGGAAATACGGTGAAAGTAGGAAATGCCAACCCTGTCTTTATGATGGGATGGGATCACACATTCTCTTACAAAGGATTCAGCCTTTATTTCCTGCTTGACTGGCGTTACGGAGGAAAAGTCCTTTCGCAGACACAAGCGGAAATGGATCTCTATGGCGTATCGGAAATTACGGCTGATACACGCGACAGAGGATATGTGATGCTTGAAGGTCAGCAGATCGATAATGTGAAAGGATTCTATAAAAATGTAGTGGGCGGGCGTGCCGGAGTGACAGAGTATTATATGTATGATGCCACTAATTTACGGTTGCGCGAAGTATCGTTGAGCTACAATTTCTCAAAGAAGTGGATACAGAAAACGAAGGTTCTGAAAGATGTGCAGCTTTCGTTTGTGGCCCGCAATCTATGTTTCTTATATAAGAAAGCTCCTTTTGATCCGGATTTGGTACTTTCCACCGGAAATGATAACCAAGGGATTGAAGTATTCGGAATGCCTACAACCCGTAGTTTGGGCTTTACTCTGAAATGTGAATTTTAAAGGTAGGAGAGAGAAATGAAGAGAAAATATGTATATCTATACTTGCTGGGCTTACTGCTCTTTTCTGTAGCATGTACCGGTAATTTCCGTGATTACAATACCGACTTGTCCGGAATCACGGATGATGACCTGATTATTGACGACAATGGTTATGGAATCCGTTTGGGCATTATTCAGCAGGGTATTTATTTTAATTATGATTTCGGAAAAGGGAAGAACTGGCCTTTCCAGCTGATACAGAATCTGAACGCAGATATGTTCGGTGGATATATGCATGACGGCAAACCCTTGAACGGAGGTTCGCATAATTCCGACTATAATATGCAGGATGGTTGGAACAGCGCCATGTGGACGCATATGTATTCTTATATTTTCCCGCAGATATACCAATCGGAGAATGCTACCCGGAATACACATCCTGCTTTGTTCGGGATCACGAAAATATTAAAGGTAGAAGCCATGCATCGTGTGACGGATTATTATGGTCCCATCATTTATAAGAATTTTGCGAATGCAGAAAACCACTACCGTCCTGATAAACAAAAAGATGTTTATTATGAGTTTTTCAATGAACTCGATTCTGCCGTGGTTGCCCTCACCGGTTATATAGAGGAGAAACCGGAATTTAATGGATTTGCACGTTTTGATATTTTGTTGGATGGTAAATACCCTTCTTGGGTAAAGTTTGCCAATTCGTTGCGTTTGCGTCTAGCTATGCGTATTGCCTCTGTTGCCCCCGATAAGGCACGTGCTGAAATACAGAAAATAAAAGAAAACGATTACGGCTTCTTTGAAGCGGAAACAGGCGGAGCCGTTGTTTCTACCAAATCCGGATATACCAATCCATTGGGAGAACTTAACCGTGTGTGGAATGAAACTTACATGAGTGCGAATATGGAATCAATCTTGGTGGGATATAATGATCCCCGTCTTGGAATTTATTTCGAACACTGTACGGATGAAACCCTGAAAGGACAATATCGTGGAATTCGTCAAGGGACATGTTTTGCTCATAGTCATTATTCCGGATTGTCGAAGCTGTTTGTCAAGCAAAGCACCGATGCGCCTCTGATGACTGCTTCGGAAGTTTGGTTTCTGCGTGCCGAAGCTGCATTGCGCGGGTGGACGGATGAAGATGAAGAAACCTGTTATCAGAACGGTGTAACTACTTCTTTCCATCAATGGGGAATCTATGGCGTAGAAGATTATCTGCAAAGTGAACGGACCGCCTCCGACTTTATAGACACGTATGATGAAGAAAATAATATAGAAGCCCGTTGTAAAGTCTCTCCCAAATGGAATCGCCTGGATGATAAGGAAACGAAACTGGAGAAGATCATTACGCAGAAGTGGATTGCTATGTTCCCGGAAGGTTGCGAAGCTTGGGCAGAACAAAGACGAACAGGGTATCCCCGTTTATTTCCCGTACGATTCAACCATAGCAGAAACGGTTCTATCGACACGGAGATTATGGTGCGCCGTCTAAACTTCCCCGGTACCTTACAGACGGAAGACCCGGAGCAATATTCCGCGCTTGTGGAAGCTTTAGGAGGAAACGATCATGGAGGTACAAGGCTTTGGTGGGACACGGGAAATAATAACCTGGAATAAAAAAAAATAAAAGTAGTGTGTTTATATGTGTAGCTTTAACTATTTTTGCATCTTCATTTAAACACATTTACTTATGAAACAGATTATCTCTGCTCTTTTCCTTTGTATGTTGCTCTCTGCCGTACCGGGATTGCAGGCGCAAAACATCCAGTTACATTATGATTTTGGACGTTCTTTGTATGATAAAGATTTGCAAGGTCGTCCGCTGTTAACTTCCACAGTAGAGAAGTTTCATCCTGATACTTGGGGAAGTACTTATTTCTTTGTCGATATGGATTATACCTCCGAAGGTGTCGCTGCTGCTTATTGGGAAATAGCCCGTGAAGTGAAATTCTGGAAAGGTCCTTTCTCTGCGCATCTTGAATATAACGGTGGATTATCCAAAGGTATGTCTTATAAAAATGCTTATCTGGCAGGAGCCACGTATACCTTTAATAATGCTTCTTTTTCCAAAGGCTTCACACTGACCGCCATGTATAAGTATATTCAGAAACACTCATCACCCAACAACTTCCAGTTGACAGGTACATGGTACGTAAACTTCTGCCGTAACCTGCTCACTTTCTCCGGCTTTGCCGACTGGTGGCGTGAAGAAACGAACTACGGAAAGACTATCTTCCTCTCCGAACCACAATTTTGGGTAAACCTGAATCAAATCAAGGGAGTAAATAAAAACTTCAATCTAAGCGTTGGCTCCGAAGTCGAATTGAGCAATAACTTCGGTGGTCGCGATGGCTTTTATGTGATCCCGACGCTTGCTCTGAAATGGACGCTGAACTAAAAAAATCGAACCAAAAATCGAACCAAAAAACGGATTAAAAAGCGAGTTAAAAGAAATAGAGTAAAAAGAAGTCAGGCTAAAAGAATCCGAACTTCAGAGGAATCTCCGTTTATCCCTTTGTGGAACTTACAAAATATATAGAACAACCTATTAAATGAAAACTGATTTAATCTACGGCGTAGAAGACCGTCCCCCTTTTAAAGACGCCCTGTTTGCGGCTTTACAACATCTCTTGGCTATTTTCGTGGCAATTATCACACCGCCGCTTATCATAGCGAGTGCCTTGAAACTGGATGTAGAAAAGACAAGCTTTCTAGTTTCCATGTCCCTTTTTGCTTCGGGAGTATCTACCTTTATACAATGCCGTCGTTTCGGTCCGATAGGAGCAAAGCTGCTCTGCATCCAGGGAACCAGTTTTTCTTTTATCGGTCCTATCATCGCCACAGGAATGGTAGGCGGATTGCCGTTGATTTTCGGTTCCTGTATGGCTGCCGCACCTATCGAAATGATTGTCAGCCGCACATTCAAATATTTGCGTAATATCATCACTCCGCTGGTTTCCGGTATTGTCGTACTGCTTATCGGATTGAGCCTGATAAAAGTAGGTATCGTATCTTGCGGAGGTGGATATGCAGCTATGGATAACGGTACGTTTGCTACCTGGGAAAACCTGTCTATTGCAGCACTGGTACTTCTTAGCGTCTTATTTTTCAACCGTTGTGGGAACAAATACCTGCGCATGAGTTCCATTGTACTCGGACTTTGTCTGGGTTATGGTTTGGCATTTGTTTTGGGAAAAGTGGATATGAGTGCATTGAATGTAGAAATGCTGATGAGCTTTAATATTCCCCAACCTTTTAAATATGGTGTTGATTTCAATGTGTCTTCTTTCATAGCCATTGGTCTGGTCTACCTGATAACTGCCATCGAAGCAACAGGTGACGTGACTGCCAACTCTATGATTTCCGGACTTCCCATTGAAGGAGATTCCTATTTGAAACGAGTTTCCGGTGGAGTAATGGCAGATGGATTCAACTCCTTCCTCGCTGGTATATTCAACTCTTTCCCCAACTCCATCTTTGCACAGAATAACGGTATTATCCAACTGACCGGAGTAGCCAGCCGCTATGTCGGTTATTATATCGCAGCAATGCTCGTTCTTTTGGGATTATTCCCTATCGTAGGTGCCGTATTCTCCTTAATGCCCGATCCTGTATTGGGTGGTGCAACCTTACTAATGTTCGGTACAGTAGCAGCGGCAGGAATCCGTATTATCTCCTCACAAGAAATAGGCCGTAAAGAAACTCTGGTATTAGCAGTCAGCCTTTCCTTAGGCCTAGGAGTAGAATTAATGCCGGACGTATTACAACAAGCCCCGGAAGCAATTCGAAGTATCTTCTCTTCAGGGATCACCACCGGAGGCCTAACTGCAATTATTGCAAATATAGTAATACGTGTAAAAGAATGATGAATAAGTATTAAGTATTAACCGACAAGTATCAATCAACAAGTTTAAGTATTAATCGACAAGTATCAAATAGCAGGTATTATCCAGCAGCTTCGGTAATACTTATTACTTAATACTTAGTACTTATTACTTAGTACTTATTACTTAATACTTAGTACTTATTACTTAATACTTAGTACTTATTACTTATTTCTAAATTACTCATTTTATCAGTAGTGCGGAAGGGGAAATCAGGATACTCGTAAAGACTGAAGCGAGGTTCGGTTTCTCCTTTCGTATAATTCCAGATAGAAGCATAATCTTCCGGATCTTCTCCCATCTTGGCTAATTGGCGCAGATAAGCAGCCAGTGATTTATTTTCTACGATGTAAATCTGTCCCATCTGGTCGATAATCGGGCTATGATGACGAGTGCCGTCATGTTCGAAGCGTAGAATCCGTTTTCCTTCTTCCGTTAGTCCTACCAATTGGAAGGTCATACTCTTACCGATAGCCGGTAAATTCAATACACTGCGATCCGTAGCAAGGAAAGGCAAATGATGTTTTCTCATGAAACGTCTTAATTGCTTGGCAACATCTTCTTTCGTCTCCTCTTCCGTTCCGACTTTCGTCTCTAATATTTTGTATAATTCCTCCGCCTGTTCCGGTGTCATCCGACCATAAAACTTTTCCTCCTGTTGTTCCTGCATCGAACGGCTGTTGGGAGCAAATACTGCATAATTCTCATTGAATCCCTTCACCGAGAAAGTATAATAACATACCACGCCCAATGAATTGAGCACCTGGCGAAGCCGTGTCGTATGTCCCCGACGCGAAGCAGCCACTGTATATACCAACTGATTCGTGATAATCCATCCGGCAGAAAGAATCTTCCGAATCGCCTCTTTAGCTTCAGGCGTGACCTCCAGCGGTGTTTGAAAATGAGTCTGGATAATAAACTGTTTCACCCCGATAGCCGAAGCCTTTTCTTTGAATTCCCGCAGAATATCCACCAATCCGTCATTGATACGCATCGGCAAATAAGCCAATAACCGTGACCCCAGCCGTACTCGTTGCAATTCCGCATATTTCTCTCCTTCCGGTCGTTCGAGATTTGCCTTCTGTTTGCGTACTGCCATCCGATACACCGCATCCAAAATATTCTGAAGCGTCTTATTCTGACTCATCAGCGCATCGCCCCCTGTAATCAGAATATCCCGCAACTGTGTATCCTCTTCAAAATAAGTCATCAACCGGCGCAACTTACGATCCCATGACTCCTTCGGGCGTAAAGACTCAAACTCGAAATTCAACCGTTCGCTTTGGAAATCATACATCCGCTGGCAAGAAGCACAAAGTCCCCCGCAAGCCCTTCCCATCGTGTCAGGAATGAGAATAGCCACCTCCGGATACCGGCGATGAATATTATGCCCGTCCGGCAGAAGCCATCCCGCAGCATTAGGTTTACCAACCTCTACAATATCCTCCTTTTCCCACGCACGAATATTTCCATACGTCTCCACCAACCGTGGCGAATACAGAATATAACTCCGGATAGCCTCGTCATTATACCCATATCCCGTGATATTGAGTAACGATAAATAATAAGGAGTTGCAAAAAACGGCATCCCCTTCTTTCGTGCCCGATAAAGCAAATACATCGTCTCCGAAGAAAGAGAATTCCCCAAGAACCGATTCAGTTCTCCCGGACTCTTCACAGCCATCGCCAAATGAAAGCGGAAATCATTCCACCACTCACTCACCAACCTGTATTTCTCCTCATAACTCATTCCCTCCTCAAAGTGGAAACGAACCGAAGGCTTCGACTTCCTGTTCTCAATCTTCTGAATCAGCAAGTGCAACATCCGCTCCTTATTCTCATCCCGTATCTCCCGTACCTCTTCATCCAGCCCGGTTTCCCACCGGTCATTCCGACTTTTGATACGCTGCGGTGACGGCAAAGGCATAACTTCTCCCTTCAACCGTTTGAACATCTGAAAAATTTCAATAAACAAATCCGTCGGCATCTCCATATTCTCCAACGTCCCCGTCAGAAACTCATAAAGCAGCCGAATAGTCTGTACTGACATATCCTGTCCCGTAGACAGTTCATGGACATTCTGCCCATCATAATGGAGTAAGAGTCGAATTTGCTCCCTCGCCTCCTCCGCAGCTTCGTTTTCTATCCTGCAAGTCTCCAACAACCGCAGTATTCCAGTCTTGAAATCCTCAACAGTAGAGCTCTTATCCGCTATCTCCACTATCTCCGGAATCTCCTGACCATAGATTTGTTTCAACTGTGAAAAAGTAAGTGTAAGCATTTTCTTTTGTTTCATAAGCAATCTATCAATTTTTAAATTATATAATAAGCATTTTAAGTTTGAACGACCTCCCTTCCCCCCGAACTATATGTCTCAAATCCCGAACAGCATTTCATCCCCTAAGTATCCTCCATCCATAACCTACCAACATAATCATCAAAGCGCAACATAATACACAATCACACCGCATAGCACTCTACACTGCATAGCACTCCACGCCGCATGGCCTCCCGGCCTCGTCTGCACGGCGTCAAGCGGAGGTTTCATTCCCGGCGTTAAGAAGGGCAGACTGTTTGAGCGAAGCGAGTTTCTGCCCTTCTTAACGCCGGGGATGAGACCGGAGTAGCCGGGCAGACGCAGCCTTGATTTTTTCTTTTTGGTACTTTTTCTTTTGTATCAAGACAAAAGAAAAAAGTACATAAAGATAACAAAAAAAGCGGAAGTACAAAACCCCCGCTTTCTCTATCATATTAATCTTTACGCTTTTCTAACATTTAACGCGACTTATTTTTTTGTTTCCGTGTCGTCATCCTTCCGTTTCGGTTCCTTCTTGGCAAGTAGAACGATATTATACACATAATCCGTCATCCACTGCTCCGAGTATCCCAGACGCTCTTTGTATTGGCGGATAGCCGCAGCCGTCTTATGCACATCATCCGCTTTCCATACCATTTTGGTGCAAACATCATGCACCGTCTTCTGCGTCATGCCATACAGAGCCTTTTTAAAGATCGACGGCATACGGAACTTCCACTGCATCAGATTTCCCATCAACATCATCAGATCATTAGAAAATCCCTGATACATGAACAAATAAGATTGAATATCATTTTGAGTGCGGCAGTTACGTTTTACGGAAGCGTCGATTTCCTTGAAGAAATTCTCATTCAGGCCATAATCCTGCATTAGCATTTTGCGTGACGCAGACTTTTCGGCCAATCCCAGTTTACCGTTTTGAGTAGGCACTTTAAACAAACGTTTGAAGTTAGCTACGTCCGGCAAGAATCGGATATTGGTGATACCTAAGTTTGTGGCGATCACTGACTGGAAATACACCCGGGTCAGTGAAATGAAATCTTCTACATTGCCGACTTTCGTTTCATCGGATTTTTTCTTGAATAAACCAAATAAGCCCATTGTTATATTTACAATTTTACAATTTACAATTTACTATTTGAGTGCGTGGAAGGTATATAATATAACTACCATCTGTCAATTTCCGTGCAAAGGTACAAAAACAGTTGGTTTTCACCAACATTCCAAGTCCTTTTCGATGTCCGGCATAGACTCTTTCTTAAAAACAGGACTTTGGATACCGGCTTTCTTTTGCGCCCGGTAATCATTTAATAGGCGGATCGCATATTTTCCAAGGAAGAGGATAGCGATCAGATTGCAGATAGCCATTAATGCCATAGTGACATCTGCCAAGCTCCATACCATATCCAATGTGGCAAGTGAACCGAAGAGCACCATACCGCCTACTAATATCCTGTAACCATGAAGCACCCACTTCCGGTGAGTGATAAAGCGGATATTGGCCTCCCCGTAATAATAATTTCCCAGAATACTGCTGAAAGCGAAAAAGAAAAGAGCCACAGCAACGAAGACGCTGCCCGAAGAACCGATCTCGTTCGTCAATGCCTGTTGAGTCAACTGCACTCCATTGGTCGATCCATCCAGCGGAGCACCACTAAACAGAATGATAAAAGCCGTACAAGTACAAATCAATAATGTATCCGTAAATACTGCCAAAGTCTGTATCAATCCTTGTTTCGCGGGATGACTGACATGAGCCGTGGCAGCCGCATTCGGAGCCGATCCCATACCGGCCTCATTGCTGAAGAGCCCTCTCTTGATACCTTGTATCAATGCCATGCCGACTCCTCCTGCCAGTGCCTGTTCCCAGCCGAAAGCATGACTGATAATCAGAGCGATGACACCCGGTAAATGAGTGATATTGAGTATAACAATCACCAGCGCCAGCCCCACATATCCCAATGCCATAACCGGCACGATAATGCTGCTGACACGGGCAATGCGTTGAATACCTCCGAAGATGATAACCAACGTCAGCAATGTCAGTACCCCTCCCAATATAATATGATTGAACCCGAAAGCATGCTCCGCAGCAGCACAGATGGTATTGCTCTGTACAGAATTGAAAGCAAAACCGAAAGTGATGCTTATTAATATGGCAAAAAGCATTCCCATCCACGGTTGTTTCAATCCCTTCTTCATATAATAAGCAGGACCTCCGATGAATGAATCCTTTCCGCGTATTTTGTATAATTGCCCTAAGGTAGACTCGATGAAAGCACTCGAAGCCCCTAACAGTGCGATGACCCACATCCAGAAAATAGCTCCGGGACCGCCGATAGCGATGGCGGTAGCCACTCCCGCAAGATTTCCCGTACCCACACGGCTGGCGATAGAGATAGCGAATGCCTGAAAAGAAGATACATGTTTCTCTCCCTGCTTCCCTTTGCCCGCAGATTCGCTTAACAGTACGATCATTTCGCGAATCATGCGGAATTGTACGAAGCGTGTCCGTATACTGAACCAGACAGCACATCCCAATAACATGATAATCAGAATATAGGTCCAGAGTATGTCGTTAATCTCGTTGATAAAGGTCATAGTTAAGTATTAAGTATCAAGTATTAAGTATTGTTTGTGGTTATTCGTTTTTTATTCGGAAGTAGAATTTATGATTTTCGAATACGGGTTCCACAATATCATAACGAACAAATTTGGCGAGCAGATGTTCAGCGGCACGTCGTGAAAGTCCGGTTTGGCGACAGTAGCGGTTGAGTGAGAGTAAAGTGCCATGCTCCAGTTGTTCGAGCAGGAGCTGTTCACGTTCGGTGTAACGGATCAGTTCGCCACGGGGGCTGTCGCTCTGTTGCCATACACGGAGATGTATAGGTGTTGCCAGAATATTTTCATCCTTGATGCGGAGATAGGCTAGAGGTTTCCCGGTTTCGTCTTTGGCGTAAACCGGTTTATGCGGAGTTTCTTCGATGGTCGCTACCAACACTTGCCGTCCCTCCACTATATATGTTTGCAATGTGTATTCCACTTCCGGCACGCAATAAAGTTGTGCGGCGGCTTCAATCATATATTTTTCTTCTTCGGAGCGTACTCCCGCGATTTTTCCATTGTCTTTTACGCCAATAAGTAATCTTCCTCCGTCCGTGTTGGCAAAAGCCGAGAGTGTTTTGGCAATTTTGCGTGCGTCGGAAATTTCGAATTTAAAGTCCTGTTGCTGGTGCTCCCCTTCAGCAATCAATGCATGTATATAATCGGTATCTGTAAGCAGTTTCATGGCTACAAAGGTAGGTAAAAATGGTGAAAAGCCCCTTTTTTAGATATTTTTCGAAGATTATTTCAAAAAAAATATTGATTTTATGCTTTTATTTCGGGAAACAGTGTATTTTTGCGGCACATTATTAACGAAAAAAATAAAAGGATTATGAAAGAATTGGTAGAAAAGGTAGCAGCTCTGTATGCTGACTTCTCAAAAGATGCTAACGCACAGATCGAAAACGGTAACAAAGCAGCAGGAACTCGCGCTCGTAAAGCTTCTTTGGAAATCGAAAAAGCAATGAAAGAATTCCGTAAAGCATCTTTGGAAGCTTCTAAGAAATAATTTAGAAGACTACTAAGATATCAAAAGAGGCTGTCTAAACTTGTTAGACAGCCTCTTTTATTATAATACATGAAAATATATACGAACTTTAAACGGCTCACCCGATAATCATTGGGGGTATGCATAAATCTTAGCCAGTCTAAAGAGG
>NZ_JAHQVH010000108.1:0-521 GCF_019052435.1 Bacteroides sp. MSK.20.12
ATGGTTAGGTATCCACTCTGATAAATTACCGGGATGGGATTGGTGGATTCAGAATCTATACTGTTCAACACTTGGACATCGGTCTCTTCATGTGCCATCCGCTCCAGGTCATAATGATGTTTTTTTAGCAATTTCACCAAATAGGTAGGCGTGCCCGTTTCAAACCAATAACTACCAAACTCTTTACGCTTGAAAGCGTTCAGCAGACTGAACGGATTGTACATGCCGATTGAATTGTGCGTAAAATGATAGCCATCATAACATTCTCTCAAATCTTCACAAAGTTTATCATACGTTATTCCACGTGCTGCTGCAAATTCATGTAGTTCCGCTTCCAGATTTTCATGGATTTCACGCTCGCTGACACCACAAATTTCGACGTACTCATTCCACATTGAAATATCATCCAAATTGTTCAAGTCGCTGAATACACTGACTTTGCCAAACTTTGTCACGCCGGTAAGCAGAGCGAACTTTATATACCCGTCCTTCGTTTTCAAAGCGCCATAAAATGGCTTCAG
>NZ_JAHQVH010000109.1:0-513 GCF_019052435.1 Bacteroides sp. MSK.20.12
GTAACCTGACTTTTGAACCCAGTGTCAACATCGCCACCCCTTTAAATTACCGTCTTGGTCCCGGTGATGAAGTGATTATCGACATCTGGGGAGCCAGCCAGAACACTATCCGCCAACAGATTTCTCCTGATGGCACGATCAACATTCAGAAAATAGGTCCCGTCAATCTGAACGGTCTGACTATTTCTGAAGCCAATGACTATCTCAAGAAAACATTAAACAAGATATATAATGGTCTCAATAATACGAATGACCCCACTTCGGACATCCGTCTGACTCTGGGCAGCATCCGTACTATTCAAATCAATGTGATGGGTGAAGTAGTCCAGCCGGGCACTTACTCTCTTTCTTCCTTTTCTACTGTCTTCCACGCACTTTATCGTGCAGGAGGTGTGAGTGACATAGGTAGCCTTCGCAATGTCCAGCTGGTACGTAACGGTAAGAACATCGCTACGATTGACGTCTACCAATTTATCATGAAAGGCCACATTCAGGATGACATTCGTCTGCAGG